>JBFEIJ010000041.1:0-23412 GCA_041553775.1 Planococcus sp. (in: firmicutes) | reverse complement strand
GTCCAGCTGCAACGGCCAGATTCTCGGGTCATAAGCCAGCCCAGCTGTGCGGCTGAAAACATGCCGCTTCGCCGGTCCGTCTTATGCCGTCGAATCTAAACGGCCGTTTCCGCTTTTCTACTGTCTAGTTTCAGTGCCCAGCCCCTCGAGACGCTTCAGTCTGTCCAGCAATGGCAAAGAGCGCCATTACCGGCCAGACTTCTAGCGCTGGTCGGGGCTAACCGGGCACTTCAGCTTTTCTAGTTGTCTAGCTCCGGCGCCTAGGCCCTCGGGTCTTAAATCATCTCGGCTGTGCGGCAAAGAACGCCGCTTCGCCGAGCCGCCTTAAGCCTGTCGGGGCTAAACAGGCGTTTCCGCTTTTCTAGTTGTCCAGCTGCAACGGCCAGATTCTCGGGTCATAAGCCAGCCCAGCTGTGCGGCTGAAAAAATGCCGCTTCGCCGGTCCGTATTATGCCGTCGAATCTAAACGGCCGTTTTCGCTTTTCTAGTGTCCAGCTTCGGCGCCTAGCCCCTTAAGCCTGTCGGGGCTAAACAGGCGCCTCCGCTTTTCTAGATATCGCTAAACAGTTTTCCTTTTACTCCATAATCGGTTTTTTTCATGTCTTCGATGAAGACCGTGACGTTTTCGATTGGGGCGCCGGTTGTTTCAGATACGGCTTGGCTGACTTTTTCAACTAGAGCGCGTTTTTGGTCTTCTGTGCGGCCTTCGAGCATTTTGACGGTTACGTATGGCATAATGAATACAGCTCCTTTTTTTATCGGCTTCAGAATTTAATGAAGCCTTTATGAAGATACCTCAATCATAGCAGAACGGAGGAAATAGACACATGACAAATGAAGAAAAACCAAAACAAAAAGTAGGATTTACCATTATAAAAAACGATCCAACGGACGGCCACAAAGGGTATGGCATTGGGTCTTTGTCTCTTGAAAATGTTTCCCCGCTGTTCATCGACATCAATGAAGGTGAAGCATTTATCGACATCGGTGCGATGCATGCGCGCAGTGAAGTGGAACGTGGCATCAAGTTCACGGTTAATCGTGAGGATTCAGAAGGCGGCAAGCCATATTGGTTAGTATGGATCACGATCGACTTTAATCCAGCAGGCCCCTATTACGCAGGCGTTACAGCTTGTGAGATGGTCGTGAATCGCGAAAAACGCCGTGGCTACAAGATCTTAGCCGAGCATGTCAATTTGATGGACAAATCCATGAAGCGCAAAATCATTGTCGATGGAATGGACGAAGCATCAAAACGCGTGTTGGCTGATTATTTGAAGACGCATAATGCTGAAATGTGGGAGCGCAGCAGCGAACAATTGCATCAAGATTTAAATGGATAAAAAAGGCAATTTATTGACTGATTTGTGACATTTGAAATTGCTATCTACAGGCAGTTGAAGTTGGCAAAGAAAGACAGTACACTAGTACTACAGCTTTTGAATAGAAAGCTAGGACACCTGAAGTGCGAGCAAGTGCCGTGAGCCATTGCGATAAAGAGAAACTTCAATCAATTGCGGGCATCCACCCGCAATTGATTGTTAGTTGATCCAATCGGACTTTTACGGTCAGTTCCCACTTGTAAAAGTGGGGTCTTACTGACCGTTAATGTACGGGAAAACCCAAGCCCAATGCCTCATGTCTCTTTCTCCGCATCATCAGGATAATAAGGTTTTCTGTGAAGGGAAAATTTCCCTCTGCAGAAAACCTTTTTATTTTGTGTGTATCCATAAGCTAAGCGGGTAAAGGAAACTATGTAAAAAATTATTGCACTTTTCCCGAAAAGACTTATACTTTTTTAAGGAGTTTTAAATTGGACGAAAAGGAGTTTGATTATAGATGGCAGGATTTTGGTATACAGAAAAGCAAACGGAGAACTTTGGCATTACGATGAAGATCAACAAAACGCTTCACACGGAACAAACGGATTTTCAATTTTTAGAGATGGCAGAAACAGCTGAATGGGGCAATATGCTCTTTTTGGATGGCATGGTTATGACATCTGAAAAAGACGAATTCGTTTATCACGAAATGGTAGCGCACGTACCATTGTTCACGCACCCGAACCCAGAGAACGTTTTGGTTGTCGGCGGCGGCGATGGCGGTGTAATTCGCGAAGTATTGAAGCACCCTTCTGTTAAAAAAGCGACGCTTGTCGACATTGACGGCAAAGTAATCGAGTACTCGAAAAAGTTCTTGCCTTCAATCGCATCAGGTCTTGAAGACGCGCGCGTTGAAGTGATTGTCGGAGACGGCTTCATGCACATTGCGGAATCTGAAAACAAATACGACGTGATCATGGTTGATTCCACTGAGCCGGTTGGTCCAGCAGTGAACTTGTTCACAAAAGGCTTCTACGCAGGCATTTCAAGAGCATTGAAAGAAGACGGCATTTTCGTTGCGCAATCAGACAACCCGTGGTTTAAAGCGGACTTGATCGAACAAGTGCAAAAAGACGTGAAAGAGATTTTCCCAATCACAAACTTGTACTTGGCGAACATCCCGACGTACCCAAGCGGTTTGTGGGCGTTCACGATCGGATCGAAGAAATACAATCCATTGGAAGTGGCACCTGAGCGTTTCCACGACATCGACACGAAGTATTACACGAAAGAATTGCACAATGCTGCATTCGTCTTGCCTAAATTCGTGAAAGATCTAGTGGGCGAATAAGATGCGCTTCGACGAAACTTATTCAGGTAAAGTATTTATCAAAAGCCATCCGAATTACGAGGAATCAAAAGCGGTTCTTTATGGCATGCCAATGGACTGGACAGTGAGCTATCGTCCAGGTTCGCGCTTCGGCCCGAACAAAATTCGTGAAGTTTCAATTGGGCTTGAAGAATACAGCCCGTATCTGGACCGCGAACTTGGAGACGTTAAATTCTTCGACGCTGGCGATATTCCATTGCCTTTCGGGAATCCAGAAAAGTCGCTCGTGGAAATTGAAACGTATGTGCACACGCTTTTAGCTGATGGGAAAATTCCGATGGGCATGGGCGGCGAGCATTTGGTATCGTTGCCGGTCATGAAAGCCGTTGCCAGCAAATACGACGATTTGGCGATCATCCATTTTGATGCGCACACCGACCTTCGCGAAAACTACGAAGGCGAAGAATATTCCCACTCAACGCCGATCCGCAAAATCGCGGATCATGTCGGACCGAAAAACGTTTACTCGTTCGGCATCCGTTCAGGCATGAAAGAAGAATTTGAATGGGCAAAAGAAAACGGCATGCATTTGTCGAAATTCGAAGTGCTTGAGCCGTTGAAAGAAGTATTGCCGACTCTTACAGGACGCAACGTGTACGTGACAATCGATATGGATGTTCTGGATCCGGCGCATGCGCCAGGTACAGGAACTGTCGACGCAGGCGGCATCACGTCCCGTGAATTGCTTGCTTCGATCCATGCGATTGCAGCATCCGGTGTCAATGTCGTCGGTTTTGATTTGGTGGAACTTGCACCTGTCTACGATCACTCCGATCAAACTGCCAACACAGCAAGCAAACTCATCCGCGAAATGATTCTCGGTTGGGTGAAATAATAAATGAGCCGGTCTGGATTTTTCCAGATCGGCTCTTTTTTGTAGAGAATGAAAAGCATTCAGAAAATATGGATAAATTAACAAAAATAAGCAGCTAATTTTGGTAAGATGTTTACAAAAGTACTTTTTGAGAAATGGAAAGAACAATAGAGAGATGGGGGCGTTGCAGTATGCATGAATTCGATGAGGTGTTTGTCCAGATTCTGATCTTGCTGGCGATAGCAATTTCAGTAGTGGGCATAGCAAGAAAAATCAAACAACCCGATACAATTGCGCTTGTATTAGTTGGGCTTATTTTGGGCATCACCAGTTTTCCGATTCCCTTGATCAACCAAGCGGAAGAGTTTATTACGCAATCGAGTGTATTCCAAGTCATTATCATTTCGTTGTTTTTGCCGATTCTGCTGGGAGACGCAACGTTGAAACTGCCGTTCCACGATTTATACAAACAGAAAAACACGGTAATCGGGATGGCGCTCGGTGGTACCTTTCTATCATTTATTATCATTGGGTTTTCGGGACATTATTTAATTGGACTACCGATAGCCGTCGCTTTTACATTTGCGGCGTTAATGAGTGCGACGGATCCCATCAGCGTCTTGTCCATTTTCAAGTCGGCAGGCGTTTCCAAAAAATTATCTACGATTATGGAAGGCGAGTCGCTGCTCAATGACGGCATTGCCATCGTCCTTTTCCAAATTGCTTCGGTGTATTTATTAACGTATATCGAAATGGGCTGGGCAGGTATTGGAAGCGGGGTCTTGTTATTTCTCCAATTTGCATTAGGCGGTATTTTAGTCGGGGTCGTTCTAGGATTTATCTTCTCGCAAGTGATTCGATTCTATGATGATTATCCTTTTGAAATTGCCGTTTCTGCATTATTGTTTTTTGGCAGTTATTTTATTGCCGAGCATTTTCACGTCTCGGGCGTTATCGCAGTGGTCGCGGGCGGCTTTGTCTTCGGTGATTACGGCGGCAAAATCGGGATGTCTGAAATCACCGAGCGGAACATCAATTCCTTCTGGGATGTTATTGCCTTGATTGCGAACTCATTCATTTTCTTGATCGTCGGCTTAGAAATCCGTAACATCGATTTGAACGGACAATGGGAAATCATTAGCATTGCCATTCTGATCGTTATCGGCGCACGAATTATCGCGCTTTATCTCAGCACGCGGCCATTGAAAAGCCTTAACCGGAAAGAGCGGATTCTGCTCAATTGGGGCGGATTGAAAGGCAGTCTTTCAATCGCTTTAGCACTCAGCCTGCCGGTAGGTTTTGAAGGCAGAGAAACTGTCTTGCTGCTCACTTTTTCCGTCGTGTTGTTTTCATTAGTCGTCCAAGGATTAACGCTAAAGCCTCTTATTCGAATCCTTGGATTGACTAAGGAAAGCTGAGTGTGTTGAAAATGAAATGAAATTTAGATGAATGAAGTGCAGGAAGAGGTGCAGACAATGGAATTGTATAAATGGACGGGCGATAAAGAAAACGGTCTCGAAATAGCGAAAACTGTACCGAACGAAGTCATTTATTTGGTGAATGGTGAGGAGTCGACAGTGATTTTTGAAGGGGAAGGCTTCGCTTCTCATGAGGGATTTGAAGCATTTAGCGTGTTGAATGCAGTTGGAAATTTAGCCAATGGCCAGTATGCCGTCTTTAATAATATTCCGGTAACCGATGAGGGGCGAGAGCTGTTCGAGTCCCGTTTTAAGAACCGGGCAGGCAAAGTCGAGACTGAGCCAGGTTTCGCAGCAATTCGCGTATTGCGTCCGCTGCAAACAGATACGTATATCATTCTTACGTTATGGGAAGATGAAAAGTCATTTACCGATTGGCAGCAGTCGGAGTCATACGGCCAAGCCCATGCAAAAAGAGGGACGGCGCAAGGAATCGATAAAAAGCCAGGGATCTTCCCGCGTCCTTCGTATGTAAAAACCTATAGCAAATAAGTTCCATTTCTTCGATTGTAGATCAACCACTCTTATGGGTGGTTTTTTGCATTTTTAGCGTAGTTCATCTTTTTGTGCATTTTAGGTAAAAGCCTTAATTGAAAATATGCGTCAAATCAAGCTATAATGGAAAGGCTATTACTAAAAGGAGGCGGGGCGGCATGCGAAAAATGGTGAATATTAAATTGACGACCATAATCCGCCAGCCGGACGTGGAAGACATTACGATGGAAATGTGGTCGCAAGGGACGATGACATTGAAAAATGATATTCGCTACTTGCAATATGAGGAGCGTCAAGATGATCTCGATATCCGGACCACAGTGAAGTTTGGGGAACATGATGCGGTAGTTATGCGAAGCGGAGGCTTGCAAATGCGGCTGCCGTTTTTATTGGATACAGAACAGACAGGCAATTTAACGAACGAACACGGCTCGTTCATGCTGACGACAAAAGCGCATGAACTGACGTCTAGCGATGCACATTTTAAAGTCCGTTATGATTTGGCGATGGGTTCAGCTCACGTCGGCGAATACGAAATGGAAATTCAATTTACGGAGGTCGACCAATGAATGCAGTAGAAAAAGTACAACACGCAATCAAACAAGCCATTAGCGAAGCGGTGCAAAAAGCGGAATTGACAACAGAACCAGTAGATGTCTTTTTGGAAGCACCGAAAGATAAGGCGAACGGGGACTACGCAACGAATATTGCCATGCAATTGACGCGCATCGCTAAAAAAGCGCCGCGCATGATTGCTGAAGCGATTGTCGAAAACGTCGATAAAGAAGCAGCGAACATCGAGAAAATCGAAATCGCAGGTCCTGGATTCATCAACATCACCATCAAAAAAGATTATTTGCTAGACGTCGTGAAAACGGTTTTGGAACAAAAAGAAGATTACGGACGTACGACTTCAGGTGGCGGCGAACGCATTCAAGTTGAGTTTGTTTCAGCAAACCCGACCGGCGACCTTCATTTAGGGCATGCGCGCGGTTCGTCAGTCGGCGATTCGTTGTGCAACGTCTTGGACATGGCTGGATATGATGTTTCTCGCGAATATTACATCAACGATGCAGGAAATCAGATTAATAATTTGGCGTGGTCGATTGAAGCACGTTATTTTGAAGCGCTTGGCCAACCATTAGAAATGCCAGAAGACGGTTACCGCGGTCAAGACATCAAAGACATTGCTGACGACTTGGTCAAAGAGCATGGCGATAAATTTGTTGCGATGTCGAAAGAAGAGCGTTTTGAGGCATTCCGCAAGCATGGCTTGAAAGTGGAGCTGGCGAAATTGCAGAAAGATTTGGCTGATTTCCGCGTTGAATTCGACGTATGGTTCTCGGAAACGTCGTTATATGAAAAAGGCGAAATCGAAATCGCGTTAAACAAATTGCGCGCCAATGAACACATTTTTGAAGAAGGCGGGGCAACTTGGTTCCGTTCGACAACATTCGGGGATGATAAAGACCGCGTATTGATCAAAAACGACGGTTCATTCACGTATTTATTGCCAGATATCGCTTACCACGAAGATAAATTATCGCGTGGTTTTGACAAGCTGATCAACATCTGGGGAGCTGACCATCACGGCTATATCCCGCGCATGAAAGCGGCGATTGAAGCACTCGGCTACGACCGCGATACGCTTGAAGTAAGCATTATTCAAATGGTGCAGCTGTACAAAGATGGCGAAAAGATGAAGATGAGCAAACGTACAGGGAAAGCTGTCACGATGCGCGAACTTGTTGAATTGGTCGGCTTGGATGCGGTGCGTTATTTCTTCGCAATGCGTTCAGGCGATTCGCATATGGATTTCGACTTGGATTTAGCGGTGTCGCAATCCAATGAAAACCCAGTGTATTATTCGCAATACGCGCACGCGCGCATCAACTCGATTCTGCGTCAAGCGGAAGAGCAAGGCTTTACCGCGTCAACGGATCAGTTGGATCTGCTTGTTTCGGAAAAAGAAATCGATGTGTTGAAGAAAATCGGTGATTTCCCGCAAGTCGTGGCAGATGCTGCCAAGCAACGTGCGCCTCACCGCATTACGACATATATTCAGGAACTGGCTTCTAATTTCCACAGTTTCTATAACGCCAATAAAGTTCTTGATACGACAAACGAAGACATGACGCGTGCAAGATTAGCGCTTATTACGGCTGTGAAGTCGACAATTGCCAATGCATTGAAACTTGTCGGTGTATCCGCTCCGGAAAAAATGTAAGAGACACCTAAAGATTTTCGTGTATACTATGGGTGTAAGACAATCGAATAACGATTCATAAAGGTGCTTATGTCTAAGAACATGAGTTAAAAGGGAAGCCGGTTCAATTCCGGCGCGGTCCCGCCACTGTAAGTGAGAGCAAGCTGCAACACGCCACTGAAGCCAAGCTTTGGGAAGGCGCAGCGCGCAATGATCACAAGCCAGGAGACCTGCCTTTATGAGAACGCCCACATAGCCTGCGAGGACCGGCTGGATGTACACGCTTTTTTATGTCGTCCTTTCAATCCCTCGCAGGTTCTGCGGGGGATTTTTTTATCGAAAAGCGGAAGTGCCCGTCTAGTCCCGACAAGCGCTGGAAGCCTGACCAGTAATGGCGTACTTTGCCATTGGTTGGCTGGATGAAGCGACTCGAGGGACTGGGCACTGGAGCTGGACACTACGAAAAGCGGAAGCGGCCGTTCAGATTCGACGGCATAAGATGGACTGGCGAAGCGGCATGTTTTGAGCCGCGCAGCCAGGTTGGCTTATGACCTGAGAATCTGGCCGCTGGAGCTGGACACCGCGAAAAGCGGAAGTGCCCATCTAGGCAAGGCAGACGCTTTCGCTTTTCGAAAATAGAAACGGAGGATTTCACAGATGAAGAAGATTTGGCAATTAGGGGTAAGTACAGGACTAGCAGCATTATTATTGGTAGGTTGCGGTGAAGAAGCTGCGCCGGTAACAGAAGAAAAAGCGCCTGAAGAAACGGCAACGGGCGAAGCGGAATTCCCGGTGACTTTCACAGATGCAGCTGACAGAGAGGTTGTCATTGAAGAAGAACCGGAAGCAATCGTCTCAATGATGCCATCAAATACAGAAATCGTTTACGAACTCGGAATCGGCGACAAAATGGTCGGCGCATCCGATTATGATAATTACCCGGAAGAAGTAACAGATGTCGAGAAAATCGGCGGACTTGAATTTAATGTCGAGAAAATCATTTCACTATCCCCGGACGTTGTGCTTGCACACGAAGGTATTTTAGGAGTTGGTGAAGCAGGGCTACAGCAATTGCGCGATGCGGGCATCCCGGTTGTCGTTATTGCCAATGCCGATAATTTTGAAGAACTTTACTCGACGATTGAAATGGTTGGCCAAGCAACAGGCGAAGCTGACGAAGCCGAAGAGTTGGTTCAGGAGATGAAGGAAAGCTTAGATAGCATCAAAGAAAAAGCGGCTTCAGTTGAGCCGAAAAAAGTGCTTGTTGAAGTGGGACCAGATCCTGAAATTTATACCGCCGGCAATAATACGTTCATGAACGAAATGCTGACGTGGATCAATGCAGAAAATGCGGCTGGCGACTTAGAAGGCTGGAAGGCAATCAGCCCAGAAGAAATTCTTAGCGAAAATCCGGATGTCATCGTGACGACTTACGGTTATTATGTAGAGAACGCAGTAGAACAAGTAAAAGGACGTCCAGGTTTCGGCGAAGTGAATGCCGTTAAAAATGACGAAGTGATCGACATCGATTCAGATATGGTGACGCGCGCTGGTCCTCGGATTGTCCAAGGAGTAGAAGAACTTGCAAAAGCAATATACCCGGAAACCTTCGCACAATAATAAACTCGGAGCATACGCAATGTCCTTAGGGGCATTGCTTGTTTCGGTTTGGTTTGCGGTTTCAGTCGGTACGGTGAAAATTCCATTTGAACTATTGTGGAACACTTCAGCGTTTCCAATGGAATCAGCGGTGCTGTTTGAGATCCGTCTTCCGCGCGTTTTGTTAGCGGGTCTGGTCGGGGCATCGCTCGCGATTGCCGGCGCTGCTTTTCAAGGATTATTAAAAAATCCGCTGGCAGACCCGTACACATTAGGGGTATCATCCGGTGCATCAGTCGGCGCCGTAGCGGTGTTGTTTTTCGGTATTTCCATTCCATTCCTTGGCATGTTCACGTTGCCAATCGTTTCAGCAACGGCTGCTTTCTTAACGATGCTTGCCGTGTTGATGTTCAGTCGGATGATCGACCGGAGCTTGAAGATGGAAACCTTAATATTAGCGGGTATTGTCATGACATCTTTTCTAGGTTCGGTCATGTCGCTCATGATCGCTTTAACGGGTGAAGAATTGCGCTCGATCATCGGTTGGCTTCTCGGCAGCGTTTCGATGCGCGGTTGGCCATACGTATGGCTGTTGTTGCCGTTCTTTATCGGAGGATTGTTAATCATTCTGATGAACACACGGGAATTAAACGCGATGATGTTAGGCGAAGAAAAAGCCAAGCATCTCGGTGTCAACGTCAATTCGCGAAAGCTGTGGCTGTTGTTCAGCGGCTCGGTGCTAGCGGGTGCATCAGTTGCAGTATCCGGGACGATCGGCTTTGTCGGCCTTGTCGTACCGCATATGGTCAGACGGCTTTGGGGAGCAGATCATCGCCATCTCGTGCCGCTGTCGGCAATGAACGGTGCCTCGCTTTTAGTGCTATGTGACTTGGTCGCGCGTACGATTATTTCTCCTACAGAATTGCCGATTGGTGTCATCACCGCGTTTATCGGCGCGCCGTTATTCGGATTTATTCTTTGGCAACAACGAAAAGGAGGGCGCGCCCATGCTTCACGTTGAAAACATCACAGTAGGCTATGACGGCAAACCGGTTGTTCGGGATGTTAGTTTTGATGTAGCGAAAGGCGAAATCATCGGGCTCCTTGGGCCGAATGGCAGCGGGAAGACGACTGTCATGAAAACAATCAGCGGCATTCTTTCTCCAGAAAGCGGCCTCATCACGATTGACGGCAAAGATTTGCGGACGTTAAAACCAAAAGAACTTGCCCGTAAAATGGCCGTCTTGCCGCAGCTTCATCCGGTTACATTCAGTCAGACCGTAAAAGAGGTCGTTGCGCTCGGGCGTTATCCACATCACGGCTGGATGTCGACATGGAGCGATGAAGATGAACATGCGGTGCTCGAAGCAATGGACATGACAGGCGTTACGGAATTCGGTGAATTGACGCTCGATGAATTATCGGGCGGCGAGCAACAACGCGTTTATTTGGCGCAAGCGTTCGCGCAAAAGCCGGATTTATTATTGCTTGATGAACCAACAAACCATTTGGATTTAAAATACCAAAAGCAATTATTGGATTTATTGCGCAAGAGAGTGGTCGAAAGCGGCTTGACGGTCGTCTCGATTTTTCACGACGTTAACCTTGCAGCGCTTTATTGCGATCGTCTAATCGTATTAAAAAATGGCGAAATTATTGAGAACGCCCAACCGCATGCCGTGCTACGCGAAGGAAGTATGGAACGGGTTTATGAAGCGAGTGTCAGCACGCAGCCTCACCCGCAAATGCCAAAGCCGCAGCTATCCTTGCTGCCGGAAGAAAAGTCGGGTGGCGTAGGGACAGTCGAACTCAGTGACTTTAAATTTACGGAAGCGGGATTAATACTGCATGTGAACAAGCCGCTTCGCAGCGTCTCGTCTGCGGTGTTAAATGCAGGAGTCGGCTGGTATAGCAGATTTTTAAATCGACAAGTGCCCGCGGATTATGCGACGGAAGACAGCATTGGCGAAAACACGATATTTCTAGAAAGTATGCAGATGAGTCCGACTGATACCGTCGTCATGATGACGGCAGTGGACGTTTCCGATGCGGTTATCCGTCATTGCGAATTTGAAGGCGGCTCGCTGATTGTCGCGGTAACTGCAGGAATCGGCAATGCAACCGATGTGTCGCAAACCCATTTGATGCAGCGCAGCCAGAAAATTGGAACGGTCAACACATGGGTCGTGATAAATGGCCATTTGACAGAAGAAGCGTTTTTGCAAGCGATGATGACCTCAACTGAAGCAAAAGCAAAAGCATTCCAAGCTGAAAATGTTATTGATCCTTTTACAGGAACGATTGCGACCGGTACACCGACCGATAGCATTCTCATAGCAGCTACGCAAGAAGCCACACGATTCAATTACGCGGGACCTGTCACTATGCTCGGAAGCCGCATCGGTAAAACTGTATTTGAAGCAACATCGGAAGCCATCCGACGTTATCGGAAAAAAGCATCGCGCTGAGCGGTGCTTTTTTTGCGCAGCAGGCTTTTGAATGTTTGAAAGTGGTGCAATAATTAGGGACTTTATTAAAAAGTTAGGGTGTGTATAATAATAAATGAAAACCCTTTCAAGTTTCGGGTTGACTGAATGCTCATTCATATTCTAATATAGAAATAACAATCGACATTAGAGCATCCGTCACGTACTATTTATTTAAGGAATTTTTGGAATATACATAATAAAGGGGGATTTCACAATGGAACCGTTACTTATTGCGAACTGGATTCTGTTTTTGGCAATCACGGGATATGCAGTCTACTTATTTCTCTATTTGTTGAAAACACGTTATGACTTTATCAAGCTTGGGAAGAAAGTGGAGTTCGAAGATAATTTCAACGAACGCGTTCGTAAAGTCATGGTCAATGTATTTGGCCAAAAGAAATTGCTGAAAGACAAGAAGAGTGGAACGATTCACGTCATGTTCTTCTATGGGTTCTTGCTTGTACAAGCGAGCGCTATTGATTTCATCATCAAAGGGCTTGCACCTGGATCACATTTGCCGCTTGGACCACTTTATCCGGCATTTACATTTTTCCAAGAAATTGTGACGTTGACGATTCTTGTTGCAGTTGTATGGGCATTCTATAGAAGATACATCGAAAAACTGGTGCGCCTGAAACGCGGCTGGAAATCAGGGTTGGTCCTGATCTTTATCGGTGGATTGATGGTTTCAGTTCTTGTCGGGAACGGAGCGTCAATGATTTGGCTAGACCATGAACGCGCTTGGACAGAGCCAGTCGCATCATTATTTGCGACAGTATTCTCCGGCCTTCCTGACACAGCCGTTGCTTCAATTTTCTATGTAATGTGGTGGGCGCATTTACTATTCCTTTTAACATTCTTAGTTTACGTACCGCAATCCAAACACGCACACTTGATCTTCGGACCAGTTAACACATGGTTCCACCGTGTGGATCATGTAGGACGTTTAAAACCGATCAACTTCGAAGACATGGAAGAGGAAGATGAAAACGGAGAAGAAGTGATACCATCATTCGGTGTCGGCAAAATTACCGATTTCTCGCAATCACAAATGATCGACTTCTACGCATGCGTAGAATGTGGTCGCTGCACGAATATGTGCCCGGCAACTGGCACAGGGAAAATGTTATCGCCGATGGACTTGATCACGAAACTGCGCGACAACTTGACGAACACCGGTGCCGTGACGACAAAACAAAAACCATGGGTGCCGGCACTAGCTTTCAATAACACGCAAGGCAACCAGTTGGCAATGGCCGCTGGCGCTGAAGGCATTTCGATTGATGAGCTTTACAGCCCAAGCCTAATCGGCGATGTTATTACAGAAGAAGAAATTTGGGCATGTACGACTTGCCGTAACTGTGAAGATCAATGTCCGGTAATGAACGAGCACGTGGATAAAATCATCGACTTGCGCCGTTACCTAGTAATGACGGAAGGGAAAATGGATAAAGATGCACAGCGCGCGATGACAAACATCGAAAAGCAGGGCAATCCATGGGGCCTCAACCGCAAAGAAAAAGAAAACTGGAGAGAAGCACGTGAAGACGTGACCATCCCGACAGTAAAAGAGATGAACAAAGCAGGCGAAGAATTCGAATTCTTATTCTGGGTAGGTTCAATGGGTTCATTCGACAGCCGTTCGCAAAAAATTGCGTTGTCGTTTGCTCGTTTGATGAACGAAGCTGGCGTGAAATTCGCAATTCTTGGCAATAAAGAAAAGAACTCCGGCGACACACCGCGCCGTCTTGGTAATGAGTTCTTGTTCCAAGAACTAGCGACAGCGAATATCAAGGAATTCGAAAAAGCGGAAATCACGAAAATCGTAACGATTGATCCGCATGCGTACAACATCTTCAAAAACGAATACCCGGATTTCGGCTTTAAAGCAGAAGTCTATCACCATACAGAAATGCTATTCGACCTTGTACAAGAAGGTCGCTTGAAACCGCAATTCGCAGTCAATGAAAAAATCACATTCCATGATTCATGCTACCTGGGCCGTTACAACGATGTATACGACGCGCCGCGTGAAATCTTGAAAGCAATCGAAGGCGTTGAACTTGTCGAAATGGTCCGCAACCGTCAAGACGGTATGTGCTGTGGAGCAGGCGGCGGCTTGATGTGGATGGAAGAAGATGCAGGACACCGCGTCAACGTGGCTCGTACAGAGCAAGCGCTTGAAGTCACGCCAACAGTCATCTCTTCTGGATGCCCGTACTGCCTGACAATGTTGTCAGATGGCACGAAAGCGAAAGAAATCGAAGATACAGTCGGTACGTACGACGTTGCAGAATTACTGGAAATGGCGGTTATCGGCAAACAAGTACCTCTAACTGAAGAACCAGTTATCCAATAAAAATTGCAAAAAGCGTGAAAATTGTTTAAGATAATAGCATAAGCAAGAAAAATGAAAGGGAGTTTAACAGCTCCCTTTTTGTTCGAATAAAAACCGAGCGAGCGTTCAGTCAATTTTTATTCGGCAACAGCATTGCCGAATAAAAATTTGCGACGAAGCAGCGTAGCGATGCAGGAGCAATGGTTTGCCTCGAAGCTAGCGAAGCGATGCAGAGGCAATAGTATTAGGCGGATCCGAATAAAAATTTGCGACGAAGCAGCGCAGCGATGCAGGGACAGAGGCAAATGGGTTAAGTGATGCTAAGTATTCGCGACGAAGCTAGCGATTCAATGAATCAATATTTAAAAGAGCTAAAAACTTTTATTTTCATGAGTTCCAGCTGCAACGGCCAGATTCCCGGGTCATAAGCCAGCCTAGCTATGTGGCAAAGAACGCCACTCTGCTAGTCCAACTTATGCCTGTCGAATCTAAACGGCCGTTTCCGCTTTTCATTTTTATGTAAACGTTTACAACTTTGAAGGAGGAATAGAGCAATGGCAAAGACAGTGATTATTGATGGAGCACGTACAGCATTCGGGAAGTTTGGTGGAAGCTTGAGTTCATTAAGCGCAAGTGACTTAGGGGCAACAGCGATCAAAGAAGCGATGAGCCGTGCCGGCGTAAATCCAGAAGACGTTCAAGAAGTCATCATGGGCAACGTTTTGCAAGCCGGTCAAGGACAGATTCCTTCCCGTCAAGCAGCCAAAAAAGCAGGAATCCCTTACCATGTGAAAACAGAAACAATCAATAAAGTCTGTGCATCAGGGCTTCGCGCCGTGACAATGGCAGACCAAATCATCCGCTTGGGTGATGAGGAACTGATTGTTGCTGGCGGCATGGAATCGATGTCGAACGCACCTTATTATTTGCCGAAAGCACGTTGGGGCCTTCGTATGGGCGATGCGCAAGTGATTGACGGCATGGTGCATGACGGACTATCTTGCTCATTCCATCCGGACAAAGTTCATATGGGAACATACGGCAACTCGACAGCGGAAGAACATGAGTTAACACGCGAACAGCAAGATGCTTGGTCTGAACGTTCGCATACACGAGCACTCGATAGCCGCGCTCACTTTGCTGAAGAAATCGCGGTGCTGGAAATTCCACAGCGTAAAGGTGATCCGATCAAAGTCGATCAAGACGAAGCGCCACGAGAAGGTACGACAGCGGAAACGCTGGCGAAATTACGTCCAGCTTTCGGTAAAGACGGCACAATCACAGCCGGCAATGCGCCTGGCATCAATGATGGGGCAGCAGCGTTAGTGCTGATGAGTGAAGAACGCGCTGAAAAAGAAGGCAAAAAAGCGCTCGCGTACGTACTTTCCCACGCAGAAGTGGCTGTAGAGCCGCACCGTTTCCCTGAAACACCGGGAATTGTCATTAATGAAATCTTGAAGAAAACAGGCAAAACGCTAGAAGATATCGATTTATTCGAAATTAACGAAGCGTTTGCTGCAGTGGCGTTGGCAAGTTCTAAAATTGCTGGATTGGATGCAGAAAAAGTAAACGTTAATGGCGGTTCTGTTGCACTTGGCCACCCAATTGGAGCAAGTGGAGCACGTATTATCTTAACGCTGGCGTATGAATTAAGACGTCGCGGCGGCGGCATCGGCATCGCAGCAATCTGCTCAGGCGGCGGACAAGGCGACGCAATCATGATAGAAGTACCGAAACAGGAGGCAAATTGATTATGACGATTCAAAACGTAATGGTGATCGGGGCAGGACAAATGGGTTCCGGCATCGCGCAAGTCTGTGCACAAGCAGGATTCAACGTGAAATTGAACGATATGAAACAAGAAGCATATGACCGCGGCATCGCGGCAATCACAAAAAATTTAACACGCAACGTCGAAAAAGGACGCTTGTCAGAAGAAGAAAAAACAGCGATTTTAGGACGCATTACGCCATCATTGGATTTAAAAGACGCGCACGATTCGGATATCGTTATCGAAGCGGCTGTCGAAAACATGGCAATTAAACATACAATCTTTAAAACACTTGATGAAGTCGCTCCAAAACATGCGATTTTGGCATCAAATACATCATCTTTGCCAATCACTGAAATTGCAGCAGTAACAAACCGCCCTGAACAAGTGATCGGCATGCACTTCATGAACCCGGTACCGGTTATGAAGTTGGTGGAAATCATTCGCGGTCTAGCGACAACAGACGAAGTGTACAAAGAAGTCGAAGAAATGACGAAAAAATTATCGAAAACACCAGTTGAATGTAATGACTTTCCTGGATTTGTATCCAATCGCATCTTGATGCCGATGATCAACGAAGCGATTTTCACGCTTCAAGAAGGCGTTGCAACGAAAGAAGCAATTGACGACATTATGCGTCTCGGCATGAACCATCCGATGGGACCATTGCAATTAGCTGATTTTATCGGCCTAGATACATGCCTTTACATCATGGAAGTGCTCCATGAAGGCTTCGGCGACAGCAAATACCGCCCAAGTCCATTATTGCGCCAATACGTGAAAGCCGGATGGCTCGGCAAAAAAACTGGTCGCGGATTCTACGAATACAGCTAATTTTAGGGGGAACCGCAATGGAATTGCGTTTTACAGAAGAACAATTAATGATGAGAAACATGGTGCGCGATTTCGCGAAAGAAGAAATCACGCCATTTATCGAAAAAATGGAACAAGATCATTTCCCAACAGAAATACTGAAAAAAATGGCTGACCTTGGTTTGATGGGCATTACCGCACCTGAAAAATTAGGCGGTTCGGAAATGGATTTTACCTCGTACATTATTGCCATTCATGAATTATCAAAAGTTAGTGGTGTAATCGGCGTTATTCTTTCGGTCCATACTTCAGTCGGCACAAATCCGATTTTGAACTTTGGTTCGGAAGAACAAATCCAAAAATACATTCCGAAACTTGCAAGCGGTGAATATTTGGGGGCTTTCGCTTTAACTGAGCCGTCAGCCGGTTCAGATGCAGGCAGCTTGAAAACAAAAGCGGTACTTGATGGCGACCATTACGTATTGAATGGCTCAAAAGTATTCATCACTAACGGAGGCGAAGCCGATACATATATCGTCTTTGCATCAACAAATCCAGAAGCCGGAACGCGCGGCATTTCCGCATTCATCGTCGAAAAAGATTACCCAGGATTGATCGTCGGAAAAGACGAAAAGAAAATGGGGATGCACGGCTCTCGTACAGTTCAATTAACATTCGACAATATGAAAGTACCGGCTGAGAATTTGCTTGGCGAAGAAAACAAAGGCTTCAGCATCGCAATGGCAAACTTGAACGTCGGCCGCATCGGCATCGCCGCGCAGGCACTCGGAATTGCAGAAGCAGCGTATGAGCATTCCGTAGCGTATGCAAAAGAGCGCGTCCAATTCGGCAAACCGATTGCACAACAGCAAGGCATCGGCTTTAAATTGGCAGATATGGCAACGCAAGTCGAAGCAGCAAAATTGCTTGTCTACAACGCAGCAGATCTTTATGCGCGCGGCAAAGACTGCAATAAAGAAGCATCAATTGCAAAGCTATTCGCTTCAAAAACGGCGATGGACGTTGCCATCGAAGCAGTCCAAGTTTTCGGCGGCTACGGCTACACTGAGGAATATCCAGTAGAAAGACTATTCCGCGACGCAAAAATCACAGAAATCTACGAAGGCACAAGCGAAATCCAACGTATCGTAATTAGTAAGCAATTATTGAAATAAAAAGATTGATCTTAGAAGAATGAGCGGAAGGAGGCGACTCCTGCGGGTTCAAGCGAAGTGCCGAAATCCACTCGGGCGGCTAAGCCCGAGTTAGTTCGGCGCAAGCCCCGCGGAAAGCGTCCTTCTGAAGCGGATTCTTCGGCATTAAACAAGATGTTTTATTATAACTAATGAAAAATCAACTATTTGGAGGAATTTAACAATGAATTTTCAATTAAGCGAAGAACATGTAATGATCCGCAAAATGGTACGCGATTTCGCGAACAAAGAAGTAGCACCGACTGCAGAAGAACGTGACGAAGAAGAGCGTTTTGACCGCGAAATTTTCGATAAAATGGCTGAACTTGGCCTAACAGGAATTCCATGGCCAGAAGAATACGGCGGCATCGGCTCGGATTACCTAGCTTACTGTATCGCTGTTGAAGAATTGTCACGCGTTTGTGCTTCAACAGGCGTAACGCTTTCTGCACACACATCACTTGCAGGATGGCCGGTATACACATTCGGTACAGAAGAACAAAAACAGAAATACCTTCGTCCAATGGCAGAAGGAACAAAAATCGGTGCTTACGGTCTGACAGAACCCGCTTCAGGATCGGATGCAGGCGGCATGAAAACAAACGCTAAAGAAGATGGCGACCATTACATCTTAAATGGTTCGAAAATCTTCATCACAAACGGCGGCATTGCAGACATCTACATCGTTTTCGCAGTAACTGACCCAGAATCGAAACATAAAGGCACGACAGCGTTTATCGTTGAAAAAGACTTTGAAGGCTTCTCGGTCGGCAAAAAAGAGAAGAAATTGGGAATCCGTTCTAGCCCAACAACGGAAATCATTTTCGACAATTGCCGCGTACCGAAAGAGAACATGCTTGGAGAGCTTGGCCAAGGATTCAAAATCGCTATGCAGACGCTTGACGGCGGCCGTAACGGTATCGCTGCACAAGCAGTCGGAATCGCACAAGGTGCAATGGACGCTTCAATCACTTACGCAAAAGAGCGCGAACAATTCGGCAAGCCGATTGCAGCTAACCAAGGCATTTCGTTCAAATTGGCTGACATGGCAACTTCGATCGAAGCTTCACGTTTGTTGACGTATCAAGCGGCATGGTTGGAATCAAACAAAATGTCTTACAGCAAAGAATCAGCTATGGCGAAATTGATGGCTGGCGATACAGCGATGAAAGTAACAGTTGAGGCGGTTCAAGTATTCGGTGGCTACGGCTATACGAAAGACTACCCGGTTGAGCGTTTCATGCGCGATGCGAAAATCACTCAAATATACGAAGGCACACAGGAAATCCAACGTCTGGTCATTTCCCGTATGGTCACGAAGTAAGCGGAGGGATTGCTCATGGATCGAAAGCGTGAAGTTCAGTCTTCCGTAAAAGATGAAAGCCTGATTGCCAAGCGCCGGGCACAAATGATCCGGGGCGCTGTTACGCTTTTTAAAGAAAAGGGCTTTCACCGGACGACGACTCGAGAAATCGCAAAAGCGTCCGGTTTCAGCATTGGGACTTTATATGAATACATCCGGACCAAAGAAGATGTCTTGTACTTGGTCTGCGACTCGATTTACGACGAAGTGCATGCGCGCTTTGATGCCCTTGATATTGAAAAAGGGTCACTTGATGTGTTGGTCACGGCAATCGGTCATTATTATGGGCTGATTGACGACATGCAAGACGAATTCGTGGTCATGTACCAAGAATCGAAATCGCTGCCGAAAGACGCATTGCAATATGTGCTTAATAAAGAAATGGAAATGGTTTCTTTATTCGAAGGCTTGTTGGCAGATTGCGCGGCCAGCGGCGAGTTGAAATTGACACCAAAAGAAATCACGCTAGCAGCTCATCATTTATTCGTCCAAGGCCAGATGTGGGCGTTCAGACGCTGGGCGCTTCGTGACTTCACCATAAAAGAATTTACCGAATTGCAAACGCAATTTCTACTGCAGGGGATGGCAGGAGAAAAAATCACGATACAGGGGGTTAAATAGATCATGGCAACTATTCAAGAACAAACGACTTATAAGCCAAAGAACCATGTACGTTTCGTCACAGCTTCAAGCCTATTTGACGGTCACGATGCGTCTATCAACATCATGCGCCGCATTTTACAAGCGGCCGGAGCGGAAGTTATCCATTTAGGGCATAACCGCTCAGTGGAAGAAGTTGTAAATGCAGCTATCCAAGAAGATGTACAAGGGATTTGTATTTCTTCTTACCAGGGTGGCCATATGGAATACTTCAAATACATGCACGATTTATTAGCTGAAAAAGGCGCTGGCAACATCCGCATTTACGGAGGCGGGGGCGGCGTTATCCTGCCTCGCGAAATTAAAGAATTAGAAGCATACGGCATTGCCGGCATTTTCTCACCAGAAGACGGCCGTAAAAAAGGCTTGCAAGGGATGATTCAAGAAATTGTTGAGGAATGTGATTTTTCAACAGTGATGGACAATCTTTCGGCGGACGCGGTATCTGCGAATGATCCAGTCGGGTTGGCGCATATTATTACGGCAGCTGAAGAGGCGCATACGCATGAAACGGACACGAGCAAGTTGATGGAAACGGTTCGTGCGAAAACGAAAAATACACCTGTACTTGGTATTACCGGTACAGGTGGAGCGGGTAAAAGCTCGCTGACGGACGAATTGATCCGTCGTTTCTTGTCAGAACTTCCGGATAAAAAGATTGCCATTTTGTCGATTGACCCGACCAAACAGAAAACGGGTGGCGCGCTTCTTGGTGACCGTATCCGCATGAACGCGAT
The DNA here is from genome assembly GCA_041553775.1 of Planococcus sp. (in: firmicutes). GTDB lineage: Bacteria > Bacillota > Bacilli > Bacillales_A > Planococcaceae > Planococcus. The sequence continues at coordinate 2,744 of JBFEIJ010000041.1, read as the reverse complement.
TTTCAATAATCGTGTGTTCATGAGAAGCTTGGCGACTCGCGGGTCGCGCACAGAAATTTCTCGTGCGCTCGGCGATGTGCTTGACGTAGTGAAAGCGGCTGACTTTGATTTGATTATCGTTGAAACGAGCGGTATTGGCCAGGGCGACGCGGAAATTGCGAACTTCTCGGACGTTTCGATGTACGTCATGACAAGTGAATTCGGTGCACCGACGCAACTTGAGAAGATTGATATGATCGATTACGCAGATTTAATTGTGATCAATAAATTCGAACGTAAAGGTTCAGAAGATGCTTTACGCCAAGTGCAGAAGCAATTCCAACGCAGCCATTTGCGCTGGGACGATGAGTTGGATGCGATGCCGGTATTCGGTACAATCGCTAGCCAGTTCAACGACAAAGGGACAAACTCGTTGTTTGCAGCATTAGTCGGCATCGTTAACGAAAAATGTGGCACGGATTGGACAACGGATTACGAGCAATTTGCGAAAACACAAAAAGAAAACTTGATCATTCCGAACGATCGCCGCCATTATTTGCGCGAAATCACGGAAACGGTACGTGGTTATCACGCGAAAACAGCGGAGCAAGCTGGATTCGCACGACGTCTTTTCCAATTGGAAGGCGCGATGGAAGCAGTGAAAGAAAAAGCGCCGGATGACGCGTTAGTAGCATCGCTTCAATCGCTTGCAGATGGCATGCGAGATGAGCTGACAGCAGAATCGAAACGCATTCTGGATAACTGGAAATCGATCAAAGAAGCTTATATGGGCGATGAATTCGTCACAAAAGCACGCGACAAGGAAATTCGAACGATTTTGCGTACAGAAAGCCTTTCAGGGCTGAAAATTCCGCGCGTAGTCTTGCCGAAATTCGAAGATTACGGCGAAATTTTAAGATGGGTTTATTCGGAAAACGTGCCAGGTTCATTCCCTTACACGGCTGGAGTATTCCCGTTCAAACGTGAAGGCGAAGATCCGAAGCGTCAGTTTGCAGGCGAAGGAACACCAGAACGCACGAACCGCCGCTTCCATTACTTATCGAAAGATGACGATGCGAAACGCTTGTCGACGGCATTCGATTCCGTGACATTGTACGGTGAAGACCCTGACCAACGTCCGGACATCTACGGAAAAGTCGGCGAGTCCGGCGTATCAATTTGTACACTCGAAGACATGAAGAAATTATACGCAGGCTTTGATTTGTGTGCGCCGTCAACATCGGTATCGATGACGATCAATGGACCTGCACCGATCATCTTGGCGATGTTCATGAACACAGCAATCGATCAGCAAGTGAAGCTGAACGAAGAAAAATTCGGCCGCGCGTTGACGCTCGAAGAATTCACTGAAGTGCGCGAAAGCACGCTGCAAGTCGTTCGCGGAACTGTTCAAGCCGACATTTTAAAAGAGGACCAAGGACAGAACACGTGCATCTTCTCAACTGAATTCGCGTTGCGCATGATGGGCGACATTCAGCAATACTTTATCGATCACAAAGTACGTAATTACTACTCAGTGTCGATTTCCGGCTACCACATCGCGGAAGCAGGAGCGAACCCGATTTCACAATTGGCGTTTACGTTGTCTAATGGCTTTACGTATGTTGAGTATTATTTGAGCCGTGGCATGAACATCGATGACTTTGCACCGAACTTGTCGTTCTTCTTCTCGAACGGGTTGGATCCGGAGTATACAGTAATCGGCCGTGTGGCACGCCGCATCTGGGCAGTTGTCATGCGCGATAAATACGGCGCGAACGAACGCAGCCAAAAACTGAAATACCATGTTCAAACTTCTGGACGCAGCTTGCACGCGCAGGAAATTGATTTTAACGATATCCGTACGACGTTACAAGCGCTAATGGCGTTGCAGGATAACTGCAACTCGTTGCACACAAATGCATATGACGAAGCCATTACGACGCCAACAGAAGAATCGGTGCGCCGCGCGATGGCAATCCAAATGATCATCACAAAAGAGCACGGCTTGTCTAAAAATGAAAACCCGCTGCAAGGCGCATTCATCATCGAAGAAATGACGCAGCTAGTTGAAGAAGCGGTGCTTACTGAATTTGACCGCATCAATGACCGTGGCGGTGTTCTCGGCGCGATGGAAACGCAATACCAGCGCGGAAAAATTCAAGAAGAGTCGATGCATTATGAAATGAAAAAACATACAGGCGAATTGCCGATCATCGGAGTCAATACGTATTTGAACCCGAACCCGCAATCAGACGATGACATCAATGCGATGGAAATCGCTCGCGCCACAACAGAAGAAAAAGATACGCAAATTGCGAACTTGCGCGCGTTCCAGGAACGCAACGCTTCTGATGAAGCATTAACGCGCTTGAAGCAAGTCGCGAAATCAGGCGGCAACATCTTTGAAGAGTTGATGGAAACGGTGAAAGTCGCAAGTCTTGGCCAAATCACAACAGCTTTATACGAAGTAGGCGGCCAATATCGCCGAAACATGTAAGAGAACAAAACAAATCGCTTGCGGACGACCTCCGCAAGCGATTTTTTATACGGTTTGACTCAATTTACGCGCGCTCGAGAGAATTTACGCGCGCTCGAGAGAATTTACGCGCGTTCGAGAGAATTTACGCGCGCTCGAGAGAATTTACGCGCGCTCGAGAGAATTTACGCGCGCTCGGGAGAATTTACGCGCGCTCGGGAGAATTTACGCGCGCTCGGGAGAATTTACGCGCGCTCGGGAGAATTTACGCGCGCTCGGGAGAATT
>JBFEIJ010000040.1:0-23983 GCA_041553775.1 Planococcus sp. (in: firmicutes) | reverse complement strand
TAACGATTTTCTTCTTTTTTTCAACGACTAGGGGCGTGACGGCAGGTGAGAAAATGCCTTGAGCTTCTAGGTCATAAACGGATTTTCCAAGTAGGTCGGCAGGTCCAACACCGTAATGTTCACCGCTGATTTGGGAAACTTTGATGATCTTGCCTTCTCGAGATGTGACAATAATGTCTTCGTCGTAAGAGTCCATGATTTCTTCTTCGGTATTAGGGAGCAAAAACAAGGTGTTCACGTTGCGCCTCCTTTATTCATTCTTGTATAGACTATACAATATTGAATAATGAGATTACAAGGATAATTTTATTTTTTCTGATAATTTATTTTTGGAATGCTTTTTTCAAATGATTTTATGGACAATTAAGTTCTTATTGGGAGTAATGGTTTATTAAAACTCAGAGGTAGCTTAAAGTAGAGGGTAAGAACGATAGACAAGGATGAGAGAGATGAAGGTTTTTGCCACGCACGAAGAACAAATCCAGATTCTGCGCCAGCGCGGAATGACGATAGCGGACGAAGCTGCGGCGAAGCGAATTTTGTCGCGTGAAAATTATTACGCATTGATTGATGGCTATAAAGAGCCGTTTCTTGAGCGAGATGAACGCATTAATCCGTATGGGCTCGAGCGCTACGCGGCAGGCACGGAGTTTAAACACGTCTATGCCTTGTACCGGTTTGACCGGGAACTGCGTATGTTGATGCTCAATGAATTGCTGAAATTCGAAAAGAACATCAAATCGAAAGTGGCGTACCGGTTTTCGGAAAAATTCAAAGCAACTGACAGCTTTTTGGAGACTACAAATTACAGTTCTGAAAGCACGCGGCATCATGAACGGGACCGAATCATTTCGACGTTGGCGAATCTGATCAAAAGCCATAAAAAGCGGGACCGGGTGAGGTATCCCGCAATCCGGGAATTCTACGACAAGAATAAGAATGTACCGCTATGGGTGCTGGTCAATTTCTTATCGCTTGGTCAAATCACGAATTTCTATCAAGTGATCGATGACAGTTTGCGCGAGCGGATCGCTCAAGATTTTGCAGAAGAATACAATGAAGAGCACGAACCCGCGACATTGAAGCCGGAAGAACTGGATGCCATTTTGCAGCTCGTATTTCCGTACCGCAATAAATCCGCGCATGAAGAAGTGTTGTACCGGTTCCGCCTCACGCATCCAGTGGAGCTTGGCGGTGTGGAGGAAATGTTGGATGTGGGCCATGGCACGCTTAGCCGCGGGACGGTCAATTCAGTTGCAACGTTGTTCAAATTGCTTTTAGCCAAAGAAGATTACGAAAGTTTTTCTGCTGAATTGGATCGGCTTATGAAAGAATTGCAAGAAGCGTTGCCGCGTCGTGCATTTGGAACCATTTTAAGAGAGACCGGCATTCGCGAATATTGACTTGGAATCTGCAAAAAGGGGGTTTTACCCGTGATTTATGTTGCGTTGTTGAGAGGGATCAACGTTGGAGGCAATAATAAAATCAATATGAAAGAGCTTAAGCGAGTGTTCGAAGAGGCTGGGATGACCGCTGTGAAGACCTACATCAATTCCGGCAACATCATTTTTGCGGACGCCGGCCGAACGAAGCAAGAGGCGACCGCTATATTGGAAACCGCCATCTTCAGCGAGTTTGGGCTGCGCATCAAAGTATTGGTGTACACGATCGATGAGTATTCGCGGATTGCTGAAGCAGTCCCATTAGAATGGACCAATGACGAAAAGTTGAAAAGCGATGTGCTGTTTTTGTGGGAAGAGGTCGATGACGAATCCGTGCTGGAGCAATTGCCTTTGAAGTCTGGAATAGATCAAGCGCATTATGTGCCGGGAGCCATTCTCTGGTCTGTAGCACGAGACCAAGTCACAAAAAGCGGAATGGCCAAAATTGTCGGCACCAAATTGTACAAGCAAGTCACGATTCGCAACGTGAATTCGGCGCGGAAAATCCATCAATTGATGCAAGAGGTAGAGGAATAAGAAAACGCCGTCCTTGGGATAAGGACGGCGTTTTGCGTGGATTACAGAAATTTATTTAAACCTTTGTAAATTTCAACGATGTCATTCAGTTTGATGCGCACCAACCCACTGGAAGAAGGGGCGACAAATTCAATCGTTCCGGGAACTACAGGATCTTCCTGCGCGCCCCAGTCGATATTGCGTTTTTTGCTGAACTCTTGGTAGACGCCTTTACCGACAAAACAGACAGCATTCGGTCGGCATTTTTCGATTTTCTCGCGCAGCGCAGCAGCGCCTTCTCTGTATTCTTCTTTTGAAATTTCCGCCGCTTCACGAGTTGGCCGCTCGACGATGTTCGTCAGACCAAAGCCAAGTTCGAGCAATTCTTCATGCTCATGCGGTGCGAATTTCCTTGGCGTCAGTCCCGCTTCGTGGAGGATTTTCCAGAATCGATTGTTCGGGTTCGCGTAATGATAGCCGGTTTCAGACGAGCGGATGCTCGGATTAAAGCCGACAAACAGAATCTTCATCCCAGGCCGTAAATGGTCGGCAATCGGTTCCAACTTCAAGATGGTGCACCTCCTCAAGGTTTATGCCATACGAACAAGTATAGGTTATTCCACAATAAAATAAGCTGTGGCCAAAATCAAATTTCTACAATATGAATGGCGATGGGAATGAAATCTCTCTAAACATTGTCATGTAATAATGCTAATTTAACAGGTAAACATCTTGTGTTGTCAGATATTAGTGACCTTGTGCCTCTCCAAAAGCCAAGTTCAAAAGATAGATGGAAGAGCCGTTCGCGAACGGCTCCTTAAGGGCAAGAGCGCATTTCGATTGGACAAAATGCCATCAACTTAGATGTTGCTGTCACGTTATCAGGCATTAATTCGAAATTAACAGGCAAGGTTCTTGGGTTATCAGACAGTAAGCGGATTTTATCAGGCACTAACGGACTGTTATCAAGCACTAATCCGGTTTTATCAGGCAGTAACGATTTTGTGTCTCTCTAAAAACCAAATGCAATAGATGAATGGAGGAGCCGTTCGCGAACGGCTCTTTAAGGGCAAGAGCGCATTTCGATTGGGCGAAATGCCATCAACTTGTATGGTGCTGTGGCGTTATCAGGCATTAATTCGAAATTAACAGGCAAGTTTTTTTGGTTATCAGGCAGTAACCCGATTTTATCAGGCACTACTCAAACGTTATCAGGCATTACTAGACAGTTATCAAGCAGTAGCAACCCTCACCCCAATCCACCAGCTCATATTTTTCAAAGCGACCAACAATCTGTAGAATGAAGAAAGAGCAAACTGGAAAATGAGAGGGGCATAATTGTGTGATGCAAAAAATTCCATTTTCAAAAAATATTCGTCTGGCATTTAAAAACGATCCGCCTGGGCAATGGTTGTTGAAACTGCCTGATGGCTGTATCCGATTGAGTTCAGGATATCCCGAGCCAGTCCTCGTACCGTCCGATGCGATAAAATCAGCCACCGCCCGACTTTTGAACGAAGAAGAGGACTTGCCATTGCAATACATCGGCAGTCCAAAAATTCCACAATTGAAAGAATTTCTTCAAGAACGAATGGCGCAGCGTGGTGTAGAGCTAATCGACACAGAATTGCTCGTGACCTCAGGAGCGTGCCAAGCGATTGATTTGGTTTCGCGGGTGTTGCTGGATGAGAATGCAGTCGTTGCACTCGAATCCCCGACCTATATGGAAGCGTTGGAAATATTCCGCAATTACACAGAGCATTTCATGAATATTCCTGTCGACGAACAAGGAATGGATACGGAAAAATTTGCCGAAATGCTGGCTGCTCGCAAGCGAGATGGACTCACATTGCCGCGTATTCTGTACACAATCCCAACCTCGCAAAATCCGACAGGCACAACGTTGACACTTGAACGACGGAAACAGTTGCTAGAGCTTGCTGAAGCGTACGATTTTCTCATCTTGGAAGACGATGCTTACGGCGAGCTGGCATTTGCAAATCGGCCGGAACTGCTGAAAGCGATGGAAAGCGGAGAGAACCGGGTCATTTATCTCGGTTCGCTGTCAAAAGTGGTGGCGCCCGGCATGCGCATCGGGTGGGTAGCAGGAGACGAGCAATTGATCAGCGTCCTGACGTGGTTCAAAAAAGATTTGAATCACCCGTTCGCCCAGTCAACGATGGCAACATTTTTGGAGAACATCGATTTTGACGCGCATTTGCAATCGCTAACGACTGCCTATCAAGCGAAAAGCGAAGCGATGATCAACGCACTTAAAGAATTCATGCCGCCCACAGTCACTTGGTACACTCCCAAAGGCGGCTACTTTATGTGGCTCCATCTACCGGGGGTCGATACAGCAGAAATGCTCCCAGACGCATTAGCTTCAGGCGTATCGTATGTGCCGGGCAAGCATTTCTATTTGGATCAGGAACACAGCAATTATTTACGCCTTTCATTCAGCTACGCTGACATCACAGCAATTGTCGAAGGGATACAAAAATTAGCGGAAGTGGTAGGTGTACATCTGCCGCAGCCGGAAGCACCTGAAGGTGAATAAACCCTAACAGAAATATTAATGGACACAAAAAAGAGAGGAATCCGCCGCGGGTTCCTCTCTTTTTTCAATCATTATGATTTCATTTCTTTATGCGTAAATGGGCATTTCCCTTGAATCGGCTCGCTGTCATCGCCGATGAAAAATTGCTTCCATTCATTATGCGTCGGATCGCCGAAATGGCTGATATCCGGATGCGTCGGCAAGTGATCCCAAGCTTCCACGCGCGAACGGACTTTTTCCCGCGACATAACGCCGCCTTTTTCCGTGCCTTTCAAGCCTTCGAAAATGCGACGCGGTTGAAAGCCTAATACCATGGCATTGCCAAGATGGCGGGTTTTGCGCTGCTTGTAAGCAGGGGTGTTGCCGAAAACGAAAATCGGTTCGCCATCAAACGTGAAGTCCCATAAATAATGATCCGGGTCGCGCGGTGCATCCGCCGGCCATTCGGTTTTATCGACATCGTGCATATATTGCAGCAACTCCCAGAATTGTTTGCGGTATTCGTCAAGCGTTCCTTCAGTTTCAAACGGCTCGACAAAGACGAACAAGCCGTGACGTTTGTGTTTTGGATCCTGAAATAGCTCAAGGAAACTCGAAACCGCAGCCGGTAAATTGCTCCAATCATCCTGCGTCACATACGCATAGCGAAGTTCGCCTTTCAATTCACCGCTCATTCCAAAGTAGCAGGGGAACGTCTTGTCAGTAACCGTATTGTGAAAGGTTTGGTATTCGTTCAATAGCCATTCGGGTAAGTCGTCCCGGTTTTGAAAATCTTCTTTCGTCAATAAAGCGCTTGTCGTCAAATTCACAGAAATTCCTCCAATTCAATAAAGAAAGCTTTCTTAAGGAATTTCCCTGCATCGACTAAGTTGAAACTAATGTTGTCGTTTTATTTGTTCAGACACTGCTATTCCACGACATATTCATTTTCGGCCTGATAAGCGGGGCCTTGTTCAGGTGTGAGCCATGCCTCCATTTTGTAAGTCCCCGGAGCCAAATCAAGCGGCGGAACTTCAAAGTCATAACTCAATTCTTCTCCAGCTTCGACGGTTTCTTCACCCAGTGCTTGGGCAAAAGAACTGACAGAAGCAAGTGAGAATACTTGTTCACCGTCTGCATTGAACAGCGCAAAATCAAAGCGCTGGCTGCTGGTGAAGTTGAATGTCAACGCTTCATCCGTGCCGTTTTTCATCGTATAGTTATAGCCAGCATCGGTTTTTTCAAGTGTGGAAGTTACTTCTCCTTTTTTCTCTTCACTTGAACCTCCACCATAGGAGCCGTTTTCTGAAGTGCCGCACGCGCTAAGTAATAGCAATAATGCAGCAAACACAAATACTTTCCAAGTTCGCATACAATTTCCTCCTTATAAGACGATTTACACAGTAGACCGTTAAAAGTGAATAAAAGTTACAACAACTTACTGAAACAGCAAATTACCATTCAACCTGCAATTGATTTATACTTATCTTACTTATTTAAAGGAGGCAGACGCGATGTCCGCGATTGCAAGAGATTTTAAAGATGCGCTGATCGCGAAAGCGAAATGCCTGTTTACGAGTTCGCTATACCTAATGAAGTACATGGCAATCATCCTCGTGCCGCTATACATTATTTATTTGATATTATATTAATGCTCTAACAAGAAAGGCGATTCCGTGGTAAACGGAATCGCCTTTCTTTTATGCATCAATCAAGTAATCGACGCTTCATAAATGGTCTGAATCGAATTCGATATCGTTGAATTAAACTCGTCTTCCGATTGGTTGGCGCTGACGCCTTCAGATAAGCCGCGGGAGAAGCTCGCAATCAAGCCGTTATTGGCAGCTAATTTTTCATTGGCTTCATCGCGCGGGTATCCGCCGGACAATGCAACGACACGAACGACATGCGGATGATCGATCAATTCTTTATAGAAATTATCAACGGTTGGGATCGTCAATTTTAACATGACGTTCTCTTGTTCGCCGAGTGAATCAAGTAGATTCAAAATTTCTTGTTTTAATAATTCTTCGCATTTTTCTTTATCTGCGCTGTGAATATCCACTTCTGGTTCGATGATAGGCATAAGACCCGCAGCCAAAATTTGTTTAGCCACTTCGAATTGCTGCTCAACGACTTTGCGGATGCCTGATGGATTTGCTTCTTTGATAACGGAACGCATTTTCGTACCAAAAATATGGCGTTCGTTAGCACGTTGCAATAGTTCATCAAGGTTCGGCATATCCTTCATCAATTGTACGCCTTCTGCTTCATCAGCTAAGCCTTTGTCGACTTTCAGGAAAGGGACTACGCCTTTTTCTTCCCATAAATAATCGGCTGTGTATTTGCCTTCGACTTTCCGATCCATTGTCTGTTCGAAAAGGATGGCTCCTAAAATCGACTCGGAATTGAACGAAGGGGCCGTCATAACACGCGTGCGCATTTCATGGATCAAGTCATACATTTCGTCTTCGTTTGAATATTGGTCTTCGGATACGCCGTAAAGCTTTAATGCTTTTGGCGTACTGCCGCCACTTTGGTCAAGCGCAGCTATGAAACCTTTGTCATTTTTTACACGATCAAATTGTTGTTGGTTCATCGTCCCAGCTCCTTAGATAAATTTTATCGGTTAAGCTATTAGAAAACCTTTCACTGTACAGTTTAACAATTAATACCGGATTATTCAAAATATTTCTGTAGACTGGGCTGCAAGTACCCTTTAGCATTCAACTCAGCTATATTTACTGATTAAAAATTGAATGTCACTCCGGTCAATTGCTCGGAAACGTCCCAAAGTTTTGCAGAAGCTGCTTTGTTTTCTGCAACCGGATGAGGCGAATCGATAGCGGGGTAGCCTTTGCGGCGTCCTTTGCCATCAGGGCCGATGTATTCGCCGCCTTCAATGGAAAGGGAAGTCGCTGCGAAAATTGTCGACAACGCACCCATTTCTGGGGGCTGCAAGAATTTATACAAGATTCCTTTTAAGAAGTCCGGGGCATCCTTGCTGCCAATTTTAAATAGGTTGGTTGCGGAAATACCCGGGTGGCAAGCGATGCTCATTGTCGACTGATCATGTTGTTTCAAACGCTTGTCCAGTTCTTGCGCAAACATTAAGTTGGCAAGTTTGCTTTGGCCGTAAAACTTCATCGCCTTATAGCCATTTGAGCCATCCAAATTGTCGAAGAAAATATCGGCGCCTTTATGAGCAAGGCTGCTGACAGTGACAACGCGGGATTCAGGAGTTGCATTAAGAATCGGCAATAATAGTCCAGTTAATGCAAAATGGCCGAGATGATTGCTGCCGAATTGCAATTCGAATCCATCTTTTGTTTTCGAATAAGGCGGTGTCATCACACCGGCGTTATTGATCAACAAGTCGAGCGTAGTGTATTTTTCTTGGTAGCTTTCTGCAAAAAAGCGGATATTGTCAAGATCGGCCAAATCGAGTTCCATAACTTCGATGTCTGCATGGGAATGATCTGCTTTAATCAAATCGCGCGCCATGTGGCCTTTTTCTAAATTGCGCACAGCGAGAATGACACGTGCGCCTTGTTCGGCAAAAGTGGTGGCGGTCTCAAGACCGATGCCGCTATTTGCACCTGTAATGATGGCTGTTTTTCCGTGCAATGAATGAGGTATCACTAGATCAGCTCCTGAATAGGTAGAAAGATTTCTTTTAAACGTATCATTAGTTTCAGACATGAACAAACAGAAAGGCTTTCCAACATAATCCTGCCAGTAAAAAACTACAGAAATTCTCACTGCCAAGGGGGGGCTAAGAAAAGGTTTTATTTCGAAAAATCATATACGACGCCAGTTAATTGTTCAGATACAGTCCATAGTTTGCGTGCAACTTCTTCATCCAATGCGGCAGGGTGTGGCATTTCCAAGGCTGGAAAACCTTTCTTTGCGCCTTTGCCGTCAGGTCCGATGTATTCGCCGCCAGTTAGACCATCGTCAGTCGCTGCATGTACAGTCGCAAGAGCTCCCATATGCGGCGGCTGCAAAAAGCGGTTGGCGTAGTTCCGTAATATTTTCGGTGCGTCCCATTTGCCGAATTTGAAAATATTTGTCGCGGAAATTCCTGGATGACATGCGACGCTGATGGTTTGAAATCTGTTTCGCTTAAGCCGTTTATCGAGCTCCATTGCGAACAGCATATTGGCAAGCTTGCTTTGGTTATAAAATTTCTTCGCTTTATAGCCTTTTGAGCCGTCAAGGTTATCAAAATCGATTTTACCGCGATTGTGCGCAAGACTGCCTGTAACGACAATGCGTGACTTCGGTGTTTTCTCAAGAAGCGGCAATAGCTGTCCGGCCAATGCGAAATGTCCAAGATGATTGCTGCCGAACTGAAGCTCAAAATCGTCTTTTGTTTTGGTGTAAGGCGGCATCATCACACCAGCGTTATTGATCAATAAGTCGAGCGAAGACAGCTGGCTCTTGATCTGCTCGCTGAAAAATCGGATGCTCTCAAGATCGGCAACATCGAGATGCATCACGTCGACTTTAGCTTGCGGATAATCATTAACCATAGACTTTTTAGCTTTTTCACCTTTATCTGTATTCCGAACTGCTAAAATGACATGTGCTCCGCGATCAGCCAGCATTCTAGCCGCTTCAAAACCGATGCCGCTATTTGCTCCGGTGATCACGGCAGTTTTTCCAATCAAATCTTTCTGTTGCAAGAAAATCAGCTCCCGGTTCTATAGATTGCAAACTCTTCACGTTTTAACGTACCACGGAAAACCAAGCAGGGACAACGGTAAAGGAGAAGCCACTCATGCCGTTCGCTAGATTTAATCCGTATTCCATAAAAAAAAAGGGCTGCGCCCAAGTCAGAATATCTGACTATGGCATAGCCCTTGATGTTCAGTTATCTCCGTCATGGTGCTCGTGATCATCTTTAATCCATTTGCCTTTGTTCACTTCAACATTAATCACTTTTTTGTCGTATTTTGTTTCGTAGTTTTTGTTTGTAACATGTTGTTTTTTAACGACTTTGTGTTTAGTATCGCCATACTCTTTGTCATAGAATGTTTCTGTTTCTTTAAAGAAAACTTTTCCGCGTCTGTTCGGTTTGCCGTATTTCTTAGTTGTAGTGACGGTGGTTTTGGTCATTTTCACAGGAGTTGTATAAGTTTTAATGGTGTCATAGCGTGTCACTTGATCCCAATACATATGTTTCGTTACTTCATAAGTGGTGCGCGTCTCTACATCGCGGTACCAATCTTTTCTAGGGTGGTGTTCATGTGAAACGGCTACATCGACTTCTTCATAAGTTTTCATATCGTGTTTTTTCTCAGTTACATATTCCGAATATTTTTTGCGTTTGACCACTTTGTCATAAGTCACTTCTTTAGTCGTTTTAACGATTGTCGTTACACCATTGCTATAGGTGACTTTTTCATCGTCATCTTGATGATTATCGTGTGCAAATGTGGTAGAAGTGAAACCGAATGCTAATAACAACGTGATCAATACCATCGCAAACTTTTTCATGTTCATTTGCTCCTTTATAAGCAGATTTTTTGAAACAAACCAAGCAACGTTGAAATAGGCAAGAGTATCCAAACGTTAACCGCTACTTGAAAATCCACTTTTCCTCTTTAAAGTTGATCGCCCCATTCTTTTTTAAGAATCCTGCTCAATGTCCAAGATGCGTGCTGCAGAGAGGCTTGAACTTTCAATTTTATGTAGTCTTAGTGGATCGGACCCCCTTTTAAGATGGATTAATATGCGAGCTATGCTAATTAACTTCGCTGAACTTTCGTGCATCCGTTTTCATTTCTGCTATAAAAGCGCAGAAAATGCACTGCAATGCCTTTAATGTAAAGACTTGCAGTCAACACTTAGTTGGTTGATGAACGAATTGCCAACGAACTTTAGCAAAGCTGATATTGGAATGAGATATTCCAAAAAATGATATAAATTTGCTGTTCGATGAGGATATTATATATCTGAAATCAGAAAAATACTATAGTTTTTAGAATATTTAGAAAAATGAATACTTGGATTCAGTAATCTAGGAATATAGCAAGGAGTATACTTAATTGTTTTCATACTAAAGTTAGCAAAGAATGGATTAATCACCATAAACGAATATTTTATTTTTAAATCATTCCTTGAAAATCCTTTATTTGGTATAATTTTCATACTAAATACAAGGAGATTCTTATGCTAAATGAACGACAAAAACAATTTCGTAAACAGATGAAAGAAATGGAAGCCGCGCAGCAAAATCAAGCGAATGTTTATAGCTACCGCGACCAGCGATACGGAAATGAAAAGCCGAAAAAACGTCTGAAAAAACCGATGCTGCAAATTGGGGGCTTCATTAGCTTCCTCGTTTTACTATGGAATTTATACGCTTTTTCAAGTTATGTGATTCCATGGGATGGAGAAAACGCCTTTGTATCAAACAATCAACATGAGGTTCATCAATTTATACAAGAAACAGCAGCTGCTGAAATCGCGCTGCACGAATTGGTCAGCGGACTCATTGCTCAACACAATGAAAACGCATTGACCGCTATTCATGTTCAAGAAGCGCAGAGCAGCATATTCGAGCTTCAACAAAACATTCAATCAAGTGATCCACGATTTTGGTCTATGCAAGCTTATATCGATACGCAGTTTAACTTGGCTTATCAAGTTACGAACGTATTAAAGGTGGAAAATTCCAATACCACGCAAATGGAGTTGGAGCGTATTTTTGAAGACCTCACCCTGCTTTCTACAAATCGTGATAAAGCATTGATCAGTATGTTGGAAAGTGAGCATATGGCATACAAGCGTTTAGAAGATGGCTCGATTTCATATGAAGTTGAAAGGTAATCTCGATTCTAGCAAGCCCAGCTGCTTTGCAAACTACAAAAAACAGGCTAGCCTTTGGAAAACAAAAGGCTAGCCTGTTTAAGCTTGGTGACAAAAAGAATAGTCAATCATTTTCCTGTATTTACACGGGATCCTCCACACCAAGTAGGCGCTTTGGGACCACAGGATATGGGTCATGCAACTGAGGCGACAGGACGTCGCGGTGTTAGTTGCCAAGGACGAAGCGCTGAGCCTCCATTTCGCAAGAGCTTGCCCTCGCCAGCTTCGGCCAATGCTTTTCCTGCAGGGTCTCATCACTCCGTTTTTCCGCAGGAAAGCCAATGCCCGAAGTTCCTTTGGGTATTGGCTTTGCGACGAACCAGCGTAGCGATGCAGGAGCACATCTTTGCCCTTCGCCGCTTGGTGCTCCGGATCCTATAGTTGTGTATCAAATTAGTAGAATTAGTGTGAATAGAAAGTGGATCCAGATAGCACACTTTGATAAAAGCCGGTATCTTCCAAGTGGGTTGGTCACGAAGACTCCTGTGGACCCAGCGAAAGCTGAAGACCCCGCAGTCAAGGTTTGATCGAACTGCGTTCGGTCAAACCTTTGCGACGAAGCTAGCGCAGCGATGCAGGAGCAATGTTTTTTAGTGACGAGGAGGCTGAAACTGAGCCCACGGAAAGCGAAGTGGCCAGCCCGCTTGGAGGTAATACCCGATATTCATTTGAATGAGACTTTGTCTATAGTCTGAAAAGGCTAGCCTGTTTATTAGAATAGTTCGAGCAAATAGCCGTAGCCTTGCTCTTCCATTTCATCTTGTGGAATGAAAAGAAGGGAGGCGCTGTTCATGCAGTAGCGCAGGCCGCCTTGGTCTTTCGGTCCATCATCAAACACGTGGCCAAGGTGGCTATCACCAGAGCGGCTGCGAATTTCGGTGCGTGTCGTGAAGAAACTACGATCTTGGTGCTCCGTAACTACGGCAGGCTCAATCGGTTTTGTGAAACTCGGCCAACCGGTTTTCGAATCATATTGATCGGTAGATGAAAAAAGCGGTTCACCTGTTGTGATGTCGACGTAAATACCGGTTTCATAATTATCCCAGTATTCGTTCGAGAATGCAGGTTCTGTGTCATCTTCTTGCGTTACCGCATACTGTAGATCTGTCAGGTTTTCACGCAATTCGTCATCGCTCGGCTTCGGGTACAAGGCAGGATCGACAAGTCCAGGAACTTCTTGACCTTCTAACGAATCAAATTCAACGTGGCAATAGCCATTCGGATTTTTCTCTAGATAATCCTGGTGGTATTCTTCCGCCAAGTAATAATGTTCAAGCGGTTCAACTTCTGTGACAATCGGTTCGTCGTATTTTTCTTTTTCAGCAGCGATCACTTGGTCAATAATGGCGCGATCTGCTTCGTTTTCATAATAGACGCCTGTGCGGTATTGTTCACCGCGGTCATTGCCTTGCTGATTTAAAAGAGTCGGGTCGATGATCGTAAAATAATGCGACAGCAGCTTTTCCAAATCGACGCGCTCGGGGTCATATTGAACATGAACCGTTTCCGCGTGGCCGGAATCTCTGCGGGTTACATCGTCATAAGTCGGGTTCTCAGTGTTGCCGTTAGCGTAGCCAGAGGTTACATCATAGACGCCGTAAACACGCGCCATGTATGCTTCAACTCCCCAGAAACAACCACCGGCGAACCAAATGTCTTCTAATTTGTCCGTATCGAATTCCAAGTCTTTATTGGGATTGTCAGGGAAAGGCGAGTCGGACGCTGCGGTATCGCCGCTTGAGCTGTTTGTGCCTGCCAGTGGATTGGAACAGCCAGCCAGCACGAGAAGCAGGAACAGAAAAGAGAATAGAGTTACAATGTGTTTCTTATTCATAAGGGGATCCGCCTTTCATTATTGGATAGTCGCAAAAGCTTCGCGAATTTGTTCGTTGCTGGAATGGCCAGGGGTACTTTTTACAAGCACGCCGTCCGAGCCGATGTAAACAGAAGTCGGATAAGCGAGCACACCGTAATCGTTAAACACGGGGCCATTTTCATCCAATAAAACTTGGATGTTTTCAGTGTAGTCAACACGTTCGAACCATTTTTTGAACGAGTCGCTGTTTTTTTCAGCATTTGAACTCGGTGAAACGATGGATAATACGACAAAATCATTTTCCTCACCAGCTAAATCATTCAATTCACTCATACCGGAAAGACAAATCGAACACCACGATGCCCAAAACTTGATGTATACTTTTTGTCCCTGATAATCCGACAAATTGTGGCTCTTACCTTCTAAATCGACAAGTTCGAATTGAGGAGCAGTTTCACCGTTATTTGCAGTTGGTGCTGAAGAGCAACCTGCTAAAACCAATAGGAATGCTGCCACCACCATAAACTTTATCTTGTTGTTCATCGCATTCATCCTCTGCATAAGAAGCCTAAGAGTCAGAGCTTCTTCGTATATTTTTATTTTATAGCTGAATTGTCAGAAAACATATTAAAGGCACTCTGGAAAACGAAAGAAAGCGCAACTTTAAGGCAAAATGGTGAAGTTATGGTTTTGCAAGGAAGGTTTTCCCGGCTCATTGCGGAAGTCTTCACCCAAGCGTTTTGAGCAGTTTTAGATATTCAACACCTCTAGCTACTAAACGCAGAAAACCCGAATTTAGATCAATAAAAACCAGCTATGCGTTCCAAGAATCACTGGGGCGCATAGCTGGTTTTTCACGTTTACTCGTATTCGAATTTCGCGGAATCGGGTCCCATGCAGACGTCATCGATAAAGGCTGTAATTTCGATTGCAACGTTTTCAGGGTCTTCCCAGTACAGCATATGAGCAAGCTGGGGAAAAACAGTCAGCCGAACGTCAGCGATCGCCCCGGCTAATTTTTTCTGGTCTTCGCGTGACGCAATGGTATCCTTGCCGCCGCAGATGATAAGTGTGGCGGCTTTTATCAGGTGGAGCTGTGATGGGAATTTCTCTTTCAGCAAGCCAGCAGTCGTTTCTTTCCAGACGCGCGCCGGTATTTTTTGCGAATCTTTGTAAAGCCTCTTTAAAAAGGAAGCAGGCACAGGTTTGGTATAAAGGCCCTCGTTGAAATTCTCGACAAAACGAAGGGTGATGGGATCCGTTAAATTTGAGATTTTGGATTCCACTGTATGAACAATTTCAGGTTTATCTCCAAGGGAAGAAGCGGCGCCGAGTAGAATGAGGCCAAGCGTTCGCTTTGGGTAATGGGCAGCAAATTTTCGCGCAGCAAACCCGCCGCTTGAAGCACCCAAAATGAACGCTTTCTCGATGTTCGCGGCATTCATGAACTGCAACAAGTCTGCTTCAAAGTCTTGTACTTTGTAGGTTGTATCTGGGGTGTCGATTCCGTCGTGACCGCGTTGCGTATACGCGATAGCACGAATTCTCTCAGGAAAATGTCGAAGCAACAGCTCGAATGTCCGGCAGGAATCGCCGACGCCATGCATCAAAATTACCGGAATTCCAAGTGGGTCTCCAACTTCCAAATAAGAAACTTTTTTATGCTGAGCTACCAATATTTTTTTTAGTTTTAATACCAAGAATTCCGCCTCCTTTCAGTCTACAATGATACGCCCGTTTTTCGATACTAACTTAATCAATGCACCGCCGTTGCCGAACCTGACTTGATCGGAATCATTGCCGAATATGTCCAAACTTCCATTATCGACACGTGCTTGAATGCGCACATTTGCAGGCTCGGTCTCAGTGTGAATTTCAATGCGCCCGTTATTCGTTTCAAAATTAACAGGGAAATCGAGTGTTTCAGCAGCTAATTCAATGCGTCCGTTATTTGTCTGAGCTCTCAATTCTCCTGACACTTCACTGAAAACAATGCGTCCATTTAACGAACGCGCTCTAATATCAGTATCAATGTCCGTCATTTCAATGGCGCCATTGTTTGTTTCAACGATAATAACATTGCTCTCAATGGACTCTACTGTAATGCGACCATTATCCGCTTCAAGCGACAGTTCAGCAGCTTGAATGTCATTCGCTTGAATCGCCCCATTTTTACTGTCGGCAGAGAGCACATCGATACCGCTTGCCGGAATGTAAACTTGCAAGGAATAGGAATGACGGAAGTTGAATGAGAAAAAACGGGATTGGTCTTCGACTGAAACGATTAAGCGTTTGCCTAAAATATCGGTATTCAACGTGAAGTCGTCACTGCTCCCGGTCAGAGTGATGCGGGTCGTGTCATTGTCGCTCGGCAGAAAAGCTATGTGGGCATTGTCCGCTGAAATGTCTATCGCATGAAAAGCCATACCAAACGTTTTTTCATTCAGCACTTCCTGTTGTTCTGTATTTGAATTGTAGATAGCGAACAGCACCACAACGATGCCAATTAGAAAAAGAGCGGATATAACAATTAAAAATCTCACGAAAATCTTCATGGTTGACTTCACCTCCTAGTTTAAACAGGCACACACATTTAACACGGAGAACAGGGGGTTGATCTATGTTTGTCGAATAGATACATGACGAGAGAGAGCAAATTAGGCAATCGCAGGAAGGGAAGGATGTTTATGAAATCGATGCAGAACAAGCAGGCGATTGCCGTGGAACGGGTTGTCTATTGGCTAGTTCAAACTTCTTTGTTAGCGGGTATTCTTTTCATGTACACGCAAAACAACGGAACAAAAATATTCATGGGTTTTCTGACGATGGGCGTGATGATTACAATCGCTCTTCTTCAACGGCGCTTCCACTACCCAATGCCGTCTATATTTGTCAGCATTATTTATAGTTTTGTTTTCTTTTCGGTGGTGATCGGTACATTTGGCGGCGGTTATAAAATCAATCATTTTGATGATTTTTTGCATGTGTTTTCGGGAATTTGGATTGGCTACGCTAGCTGGCTCATCTTTAGGCGGCTCATCGGCAACGGGGGAGCCGCCAATCTTCCAAACGCTTTTATCGCACTTTACATGATTTGCTTTTCCTTAGCGGCAGCTGCTGTATGGGAGTTGATGGAATTCGCAGGCGACAAATTATTCAGTTTCACAGCCCAAGGACGAGATCCAGACGATACGATGATTGACATGATTATGGGCTTGATCGGCGGTTCGATTACGGCTTTTGTCATTTTGAAATTGCGAGATGTCAATCACAATGAAAACTTAAAAGACAAACGATAATCAAGGAAATAGCAAACTACAACTTATTTGTTTTTGATTCTAACATAGAATTAAATATATCAGAAAAATCAGTTTATTTAAATGTGAATTTGCTGTACTATGAGAGTAAGGAAAAGGTTTGTAAAAGAGGTTTTCGCATTTGCACCTATTATTATGGCAGCGGCTGTCCTAGTCATCGGAATGATTGGTTTTTTCGTTTTTCGAAATCGTTCAACATGATGCAAGGATCTTAAGGCAGAAGGAGGGTGCCGTAATGTGGAATGTGAAAAAGACCATATACATCGATCGCAGAGCAGAGGAAGTCCATTGTTTTGCGACAAATCCAAAGCTTTGGTATCAATGGTACGCGGGATTGTCCGAGGCAGAAAACTTAATAGGCACGGGCGCCAAAGGCACAAGCCTGGATTTGAAGTTTTCTTTTCTTGGCGGATATTTAGCATTGCATTTGCTGGTGGAAGAAAATGCGCCAGTTGAGGATGGATACGTTTGGCGTTGTTTGATCACCGGGGCTATTGAAGCGGAACAAACATGGCATTACCAATCAGAAGAAGATGGCACTGTCATTCATTTTGAAATGGATTATGAATTGCCCGGCAGCATCCTCGGAAAAATGGCGAACAAATTGTATATCAAAAAACTTATGAAAAATTCAATCGACCAAACCTTTCAGAACTTAAAAGATATTAGTGAAAGCGATTGATGTTAAAAGCAGAGCCGTTAGTCAGTTGACTAACGGCTCTGCTGATTTCATTATTCTATTGTTCGGAGGGCATTTTGTTCAATGATCGTATCGGACAGGCGAAGCTGCTGCGCAGCCTCATCAATCGGGTTTTCGCATTCAGCAAAATCGATTGAACGGCCGGTTTCAAGTGAATAACAAATACCTTTACCAGCAGCTTGCGTTAAATCAGGTTCAAAATATACATCTTCGAATGCAAATGCGCCATTTCGGAAAACAGTAAGGTTGGCTTTGTCATCGAGAAGCGATTCGCCAAGCATATAAGCAGGCGTGATATCGAGCAAGTCAAGAATGGTCGGGGCAATGTCAATCTGACCGCCGCTCGCTTGCATCACTTCACCTTGTTCTAAATTCGGAGGTTTGATAAATAATGGCACTTGCCGGTCGAGGCGGAAAGCATCCGCACCTGTCTCAGCATTTGCTTTTTGCGCAAGTTCGCCGTCCAACGCGTTCAATCCACTATCGTGATCTCCGTAAAAAACGACCAATGCATCATCCCACATGTCTTTGTCTTTCAATTCTTGCGTGAACGATCCAATAGCCGCATCGACAAAATGAACAGTGTGATAATAGTTTTGCACTAACTCGTCTTCATAACCAGAAAGATCGAGCTTTTTTTCTTCATCGGGAATGTCATAAGGCGTATGGCTCGTCAAGGCTACCATGAATGCGTAATAGGGCTCCGGCAATTCTTCCATCAAGGAAACAGAAGTACTGAGGAATTCTTTATCGTTGAGCGCCATGCCGATAACACCTTCTTCTGGAAAGTCTTCTTTGCTGAAGAATTGATTGAACCCGATGTTTTTGTAAAAATCGCTGCGGTTCCAAAAATCTTTCTCAAAAGCATGCATGGCAGCTGTTTCATAGCCCGCGTCTTTCAACAGACCCGGTAATGCCTCGAATACATTGTCTGCGTATTGCGTGTAGACCGAACCGGATTTCACAGGGTAAAGTGAATTGTTTGTAATAAATTCGGCGTCTGACGTACGCCCTTCATGGGTTTGATGATAAAACGACGGGAAATAGAACATTTCTTGTTTCAAGCCATTCAAGTTCGGGGTCAATTCTTGCGCATTGATTTGTTGATCGATGACGGAAGTTTGGAACGATTCCAGCTGTACCATGATGACATTCGGTTTTTTCGCGGATGCAGCCACTGGTTCATCGGAGTTCAAGGCTTCAATTTCCGACTTTTCCTCGGGGCTGACGTTGTCTTTCAAACCGATAGCAGTCTTAATGCCTTGCGCTACATCGACGCCGTGATAGCCCCAAAAGCCAAATTGATAGTACTCGCGCATATTGGAAATGGAGTCGTCTACTAGCCATTTTTCATCATTGATATAACTAGCACTTAGCGGAAGGATAAATAACACAATCCCAAAAGCGGTTGCTGCACCAGCCATCATGCGGCGATGCCGGGTAGGTGTGTTGTCGATTTGCTTGCGCGTAAAGAAAATCAAAAGAGCGAAGAGGGGCAGATCACCGAAAAACACAAAATCCCTAACTTCAATCAAGGTCAAAAACCCTCCGCCGACATCACCCATCTGACCGATATCGGATAACAAGGCAATCGACAGCAAGTTTTCAAAATAACGGTAATACCATAAATCTGAAATGAGTAAAGTGCTGTGTAAAAACAGCGATACCAACAAAATCCAGCGGCGTACCCGTGGCTTTAACACGAGCGACCAGCTCGTCAATATCAAAATACCTGCCAAGTTGATCAACAGAAAACTGAAGTTGAACGCACTGGCGGTGAACACGCTGAACAAAAAAATTTTGAAAAGCGACAAAGCGAGATAACCCCAATAATCGATATCTCTCATAAGAAAACCTCCAAACCAACTGCAATGCAGATAAGCGTTTTCTTTTCCTTTACCTTTAATCCAAGAGAGAAAAACACTGGGATGACATTTGAATGTGAATATTTGATGTTATTTTTAAATTTCCGCTTTTCAATGGAAGCTTTAGGGAGGATAATGGGAAAAGAAAGAAATTTCGCCAAAGATGTGGAAAAAATTACATAAAAGGGACGACGAATGTTGACGACATCCATTACACGAAAAATTACGCGTTTGTTATTCACAGCGCTGCTCATGTTTACAGTTTTTGCTGCTTACGGCATTTGGACTTATGCTGCTGAATCAGAATTGATCAAGGCCGATGCAGCGATCGTTCTTGGCACAAAAGTTATTGGCGATCAACCTTCGCCTGTATTAAAAGAACGCATCAATCATGCAATCTGGCTTTATGAAAACGATTATGTAAAGAAAATTATTTTTACCGGCGGTAAGACGGACGGAGCGGAATTTGCTGAGTCTGAAGTGTCTCGAAACTATGCGCTTCTCATGAATATACCGGCTGAAGATATCTTGATTGAAACCAAGTCGTTGATAACAGAAGAGAACTTTTTATATGCGAATGAAATTGCCGGAGAGCAGGATTTGGACAGCTTTCTAATTGTTAGCGATCCATTGCATATGAAACGAGCTTTATTGATGGCAAGTGCCTCGGGAATTGATGCACATTCCTCTCCGACTACAAGTTCAGTTTATGAAACATTAAGCAGCCAGCTGCCGTTTTTTGCACGCGAAATAGGTGCATATGTAGGTTATGTATTGGTGTTCAGTTTTTTATAAATAACGAACGAACGCGATTCCGCAATGGAAGCGCGTTTTTTTATGAAATAAAATCAAATATAAATAACAGAAAATTCAATTTAATGATATCAATTATTTGATTGATAAGTTATAATTAAAAGAACAAGTGTTCCTTTGAAGGGCGATTTAAAAGAAAGGCGATAAGGAGGTTCAAAAGCAAGTTCAGTTGAGAGGAGAGAGTAAAGTGGGAGTAAATGTTTACATGATTTTCAATGGAAATTGCAGAGAAGCCGTCGACTATTACGCGGAAGTATTTGAAACGGAAAAGACAGACATGATGCTGTTTGGCGATTCGCCGCCGGATCCGGACTGGGAATTGCCGGAAGAAATGAAAGATAAGATCATGCATACACGCTTGAATATTCATGGCAGCGAAGTGATGTTTTCCGATACGATGCCGAATTCCCCTGTCACTTTCGGGAAAAATATAAATGTGACGGTCGTAAGCGACAATCTTGAACAATTGACCAAAGAGTTTAACCGGCTGAGCCAAGATGGCAATGTGCAGATGGAACTTCAAAAAACGTTTTGGAGTCCAGCATATGGTGCCGTCGAGGATAAGTTTGGTGTCGATTGGCAATTCAACTACGATGACGGAAGCGGCTATTTTTGATTGAAATGAACAACCGATAATCGTTAATGCAATTCAGTAATGGGCGGAGGTCATATATGGTCATCAGAAAAGTTCAACGTCTTCTTTATAAAACTGATCGCCTATTTGGTGATGCGCGAGCGATCCGCAACGGTTCCATTGGGCGTCGACTGGCACGCCGAATGGCCGGACGGGCAACAAATCGAATTTTGAATAAGCTATTCAAGTATTAGAAAAAGCTCCCGAACAATTCGGGAGCTTTTTCACGTTTATCAATTTCGCGAAAAAAGATATATGAAGCTTAACAGTATAAACGATCAATTGCCCTGTTCAGTTTCAGGCCGAAGCAATTGATGTCGTTCTTTTCGAAATGCTTTGCGACGATGTTTGCCGAGCAAGCTGACGATCAATACACCGCCGATGGCAATCGCTCCTCCAATAAGCGACATACCGCTTGGCAATTCGTGAAGCCACACCCAGGCAACCAAAATAGCCACTGCCGGTTCCAAATAAATGAGACTAGCCACTGAACTGGCGTTTTCCATCGATAACGCAGCTGACCATGTAACATAGGCAATCGCAGCTGGAAAAATGCCGACATACAGCGTCGCTAAATGGGCTTCGAGGGTTGCGGTTTGCAGAGAATCCACTAAGCCGGGTGAAAACAATAAGAACGGCAACGTACCTGCCCAAGTGAAATAGGCAGTAAGTTCAATCGCCGAATAACGGACGAGCAGCGGTTTCTGGAACACAAAAAACAAGGCGGATGCAAAAGCGGCGATAATGACAAGCACTGCTCCGCCTGTCATGGCTAGCGAGGCGCCAGCCGATCCAAGCGCAATGATGGAAATCCCGACAAAGCCAATCGTTAAACCGAGCCAGCCCAATTTTGTGAGCCGTTCTTTTAAAACGAAGAAAGCGATCAACGCAGTGAAAATCGGTCCGGAACCGACAAGCATGCCAGCGGTTCCCGCTGAAATGTTTTCCATGCCAAAAGTGACGAAGATATGATAAGTGCTGATGCCGATCCAGCCCAGCACGAGAATGCGAATGATGTCGCTCTTATGGGGCAAGCGGAAGGCTGTACCCGGCCATAGCGCATAAATCAGAAACAATATCGAGGCAATCAGAAAACGCATCAGGACATTTTGTCCAGCATCGTAGCCTCCTTGAAGACCGACGCGAATGGCGGCAAACGATGAGCCCCAAATCAATATCGAAAATAAAGCCAATGAAAAAGCTTTGGCGTTCAAAAAAATCTCCTCCTACCGAATCAAACAGACAGCTATCATTATATGCCTATTTTGGAAGAATGTCTTCGACAAGTGTAAACATGCAAAAAATAGACGAATAAAGTAGAAAGAGAGCCTATACCTTAAGTCGGGTATTCATATAAAAGAGCTCTGATTCTTTTACTTTTGGAATTCAGCATATTAAAATTGTATTGAATATTCAAAAAAGTATTGCCGAACGATTATGTACACGGAAAGCGTATAGAACATCACACGAAATTTCTTATGGCTGAAACAAGGAGGTGGATAATGTGTGGTCGCTTGAAAAAGACGTCATTATTGATTGCCCGATTGAAGAAGTGTACGGATTCACGTCCAATCCGCAAAACTGGCATCAATGGTATGTAGGCATGTCAGAGCCAAAGGATATGGAAGGAGACGGCTTAGCTGGAACAACGGTTAAATTCGATCTGACTTTGCGCGGCGTCCCTTTACCCGTAACAATTGAAGTAGTGGAAAATAAAAAAAGTGGCTTAGGGTACTCTTGGAGAGGGGAAGTGACTGGAGCGATCATTTCGCACCAAAACTGGACTTTCACGAGAGAAGGCCGGCGTACAAAGGTTTGGTATGCTGAGAATTACGAATTGCCAAACAACCTATTGCGTAAAGTGAAGGATCGCTTCATTAATTCGAAAGGTTTTAAACAATTCGATGGAACAGACTTTCAAAAATCTAAAAGCGGTATGTGAAGCCAAAAAAGTAAGCGCATGAAAACAGTCAGCCCTTTCATGAGGGGTGGCTGTTTTCATGTGCGGTTATAAGGTATTGTTCTCTAATCCGTACAACACCCAGGCAGAAGGAAAATCAAATCCGTGTCCGTCCGGAAGCGTGGCCGCTTGCTCTTTTGTCAGTTCAAGCCAGATATCGGTTTCTTCGTCGTGCTCCGCGGTCAATTTTTGGTATTCAGCAGAAATGGTTTCCCAAAGACCTGCTTGCCCCATGAGGTCGTTCCATGGATAGATGGCGTGTAGATGGTAATGGCTCTTAAAGTCTTTTTGCAAAATCAGCACGCGGTCACCTGAACGATTTTCGAAAAAAGACCATTCAGCTAGCTTTTGATCAGTAAATAATGCTTTTGAAGAAGGAAAAAGATAATAACATTCGTATGGGAACAGGTCACCGGTTTTTACGTATAACTCTTCAATCCACTCATTTTTACGAGCAAGGCTGTGGATTTCACTCCAAATCTCGTCTCCTTTTACCATCAATGAAACATCTTTACCAAGAGCTCCAATCATTGGTTTGTAGGGCTTTAATCCGAGCTTTTCGAGTACGCGCCGTGCAGGAAGGTTTGCCTCTTGTGTATTTGCGCCGATCCATCGAACGTTCGGCCAATGTTTAGCTTCTTCGATAACATGGGCAGTCAATCGAGTAGCAAATGCTTGACCGCGGAAGCGGATATCGCTGCGAATTCGACCGATCATGGCATAAGTGCCTGCAAAGATGGACAGCCCGCAAAGACTCATCAATTGGTCCTCAACAAACAAGCCATATAATTGATGCCGTTCTGTTGAAGCGATATTCGCAAAGATCCGTTTGACGTAATCGTCTTCGATGCCTGAATCCATGGCATCAAACGCTGGAAAATCACCCGCTGTTAATTTTCTAATAATCGGTTCCATTTGCGAACACTCCTGTCTGGCTCAGTATAATTCTATAATTGCATATCGTCGGCCTTTTTCACAAATCGTAAAGGTCTAGAGACCACAGTTGTGGAACCTAATACTCATGTGAGAAAGAATGGAGGAACATAATGAGGATTAAAGTAGGAATCATTGGCTGCGGGGCAATTACGAAAATGCGGCATGCACCGGAATACAAGATGAACCCGCACGTAGAGGAGATTGTATTCTATGACCGAAATGTTGACCGTGCAGAAGCGATGGCGGCGATGTTTTCGGGACAAGTGGCAAACAAGGTAGAGGATCTGTTTAATGACCCGGAGATTGTCGCCATTAGCGATTGCTCATCGAATGAACACCATCATCTGTTTTCTACACAAGCGCTGTTACACGGCAAGCATGTTCTGTGCGAAAAGCCGATTTCGTTGACGCTCGACCACGCGAAAGAAATTATTGCAGCGCAGAAACAATCGGGCAAAAAATTGATGGTCGATCACAACCAGCGCTTTACACGTGCCCATCAAAAAGCGAAGGAAATTTTAGCGAGCGGCGAACTTGGGAAAGTGCTGTCGTTCAGAACTGCATTCGGC
>JBFEIJ010000039.1:0-24049 GCA_041553775.1 Planococcus sp. (in: firmicutes) | reverse complement strand
TGAAGGATGTTGAATAGGTAATCGATCAATTGATAGGTTTTGCACACTGCGCTATTTTGCGGTTTGGACATAAACTCACATTGCTTTGAAGTAAAAACAACAATGCCTTTGATTGGCAACTGAATTTTATGCAGTTTGAAAAATTTCGTTAAAAAACGGATGTTTTTGTTTAATTGACTCGTCGGGTCTTCCATTACCGTTCGTATGCCCGCTTCATCTGTTCGGGCAAATTCCCCGGTTTGATTATCAAAATAAAGCTGACCGCTAATGTTTTTCGACTCGATGATGATTGCACCGCGTTCCGTCAGCAATATCCCGTCCATCTGCACTTTCCATTCGCCAAGCGACAAGCTAATATTGCGCAAAAACCGGTGATTTTCTTCTGGATTAAATTCAATCATCTTACGTGCCAACCGCTCCTCTCCTCGCTTTCCAGCAGTGCTTCGGTGCAGCTCAACTTGAAGAAATTGGCGGTGAGGATGATGTTCGGGCAACCGCTGCAATAGTCTTTCGAGCGACTCTGTTTGGGACAATAATCTAAGTTCTTTTTTGTGCATAGAGCACCTCCTATCAGAATAAATCGAGTATAGCACTCTTTTCAACACCTGAAAATCGCTAAATGGTTGCTTTTCGCAAGCGAAAAGCGAAAAACCTTTCGTTGTTTGCGGGATAAGTAATTTTATTTGCGCAATGCGAGGTGTTGCTTGCAGGAGCCCTTGATTTGTTTGCGGGATAGCCTTCTTTGTTTGTGCAATCGCCCTTGTTTGCAAAAACCAAAAAACCCTTCGCCGAGGCGAAGGGTTTGATGATTTTATTCAAATGTAATACGAGCTACTGTATCTTTGTCGAGCTTCTTAATCACTTCAATAATCAACTTTACAGCGTTTTCGTAATCGTCGCGGTGCAGAATGCCTGCGTGCGAGTGGATGTAACGAGTAGCTACACCGATAGACAACGACGGTACGCCATTAGCTGTTAAATGAATCGAGCCAGCGTCTGTTCCGCCGCCCGCGATTGTTTCAAACTGATACGGGATACCTGCTTCTTCAGCCGTATCAACGACTAGCTCGCGCAAACCGCGATGCGATACCATGGAAGCATCGAACAATAGGATTTGTGGACCCGCACCCATTTTACTCGTCGACTCTTTTTCAGTAATTCCAGGTGTATCGCCTGCAATGCCAACGTCAACAGCAAAACCGATGTCCGGTTGGATTTTAGCCGCAGCTGTACGCGCTCCGCGCAAGCCGACTTCTTCTTGTACTGTGCCCACTCCGTATACGACGTTCGGGTGGTCAACGCCTTTCAACCCTTTTAATACGTCGATTGCAATGGCGCAGCCGATACGGTTGTCCCATGCTTTCGCTAATAATAATTTCTCGTTGTTCATCACGGAGAATTCGAAATACGGCGTGACCATATCTCCTGGTGTAACGCCCCATTCTTTCACTTCTTCACGAGACGATGCGCCGATATCGATAAACATATCCGAAATTTCAACCGGCTTTTTGCGCGCTTCTGGAGACAGGATATGCGGTGGTTTAGAACCGATCACACCCGTGATTTCTTTGCCGCTGCGCGTCGTGATTGTTACACGTTGTGCGAGCATAACTTGCGACCACCAGCCGCCAACTGTTTGGAATCGTAAAAAGCCTTTGTCGTCGACTTTAGAAATCATGAAACCGACTTCATCCAAATGTCCTGCGACCATGATTTTCGGGCCATCAGCTGCGCCTTCTTTTTTCGCGATCAAGCCGCCCAATCCATCCATTTCGATAGAATCAGCAAAAGGTTCTATGTATTTCTTCATCACTTCACGCACTTGGCGCTCGTTTCCTGGTATACCGTTTGCATCTGTTAGTTCTTTTAACATGTCTGTTGTTGCGTCCATTTTACTCATTATTTCGACCTCCTAAATAGTTACACTCTTTTATTATAAATGAAAGCCGTTACATTATCAAAAAATTCGTTTAATACCCTTCTTTTTGACGGTCGTAATTGGTTTGATTTTTCGACATGTAGGCGTCGATGATGTCTTCGTAGGAAAATCCAAGTTCATCTGCGATTCCGCCATACCAACTCCAGATGCGGTGATAATTGGACACCGAATAATCATCCAAAAATGTGAGAATCGCGCGTTGCGTGCCGATGAACAATTCCGTCAAGTCGCTTTCACTCATGCGCTCCGGCCATTCTTCCAACCCACTTAAATGTTTCTCAATGCCAAGCGACAATAAGAAATGAATTGAATCGACATACTCTTCAAGGATCACTTCGCGCTCTGATGGTCCTTTTTGGCTCCAAAATTTAAAACAGCGTGTTTCGTTCGCCAATTCGGCTAACTCCACTAATAAAGCCAATCCTTTTTTTTGAAATACATCTTCGTTAAACCCTTGGTTCGACTGAATAAAGCGATCCAGCTCAGCTTGCATCTTGAATAATTTTTGCAAATTCATAATAGCATTCCTCCTCGGCAGAATATCTTGAAACCATCGCCTCTTTCGTTCGTATTATACAGTAGAACTCGGGAAGAGAGGGTGATTTTTCATGGCTTTTTTAATTCGTCTCATTATTATTGCATTGATCTTATACTTTTTTTATCGTTTGATCCGCTTTATCGTAGATCCGAAACGCAAAATCGATTCGGCGATCGAAAATGGCAATTATTATTTCTATGACGACGTTAACAATGTGCAGAAAAATTTCTTTATTGCGCTGCGCGGTGTGTTGTTTGAAGGGGAAAAATATTTAGGGACCACGGAGGATGCGTTTGAGGTGGTATCCATTTTTGTGTGGACCGAGGATCCGGCTAAATTGCAGGGCTTTTCAAAAGAAGATTTCGTCTTCCTTGAAAAAGAGATTCACATGAATTACCCGAATGCGAAAATCGACTGGAAAAGCCCTATCAGCCAATTGATGAGTCAAGAAGGTTGAATGTACGTTTACATGAATGTCTGGTAACTCCAAACAAGAAGTGCTGCATCTATTACGGCTAGCATTAAAAAGCCGACGCGGAAGTTTGTGTGTTTCGTCTTATGCCGAAACGTCATCATCCCTAAGTAAGCACCAATACCTCCGCCGAAAATGGCCACAGACCATAGGTTTTTTTCAGAAATCCGCTGACCTCTGCGCTTCGCCTGCTTTTTATCCATTCCCATCATGATAAATGCCAAAAGCGACAGAGCTGTGATATAGCCTGCAATGATTAAAAACATGTGGAATCCCCCTCTATCATATAAAAAAGACTGGCGATAACTCGCCAGTCTTTTCTTATTGTAAAGCTTATCTTATTTGTTCAAAGCTTTTTTAGCTTGATCAGCCAATACTGTGAAAGCAGCTGCATCAGTTACAGCGATTTCAGCAAGCATTTTACGGTTGATGTCGATACCGGCAACTTTAAGACCGTTCATCAAACGGCTGTAAGAGATCTCGTTCATACGAGCAGCTGCGTTGATACGAGTGATCCACAATCTGCGGAAATCACGTTTCTTGTTGCGACGGTCACGGTAAGCATAGTTACCTGACTTCATCACCTGTTGGTTTGCTACTTTGAAAAGGATGTGCTTAGCACCATAATACCCTTTTGCTAATTTTATGACCTTCTTACGACGCTGGCGCGTCACTGTTCCGCCTTTTACGCGTGGCATAATTCATTACCTCCTGCTTGAATATAAAAAATTCGATTTTTTGTTCATGTCCAAATTCCAGAGCCCAGATTCTCGGATCATAAGCCGAGATGTCAATGCAGCAATAAGCGCTGCGTTGCCCCCTTCGTCTTATACCTGTCAAACCTTCAGGGGCGCAAGTATTTTTCTTATTTCATGTTGTAGATCAATGATTTGATGCGTTTCAAATCGCCTGAAGAAACAAGTTTCCCTTTGCGAAGTTTACGCTTTTGCTTAGTTGATTTGTTTGCAAATAAGTGGCTAGTGTGTGAGCTGTTACGTCTTACTTTACCAGTACCCGTTTTTTTGAAACGTTTTGACGCACCGCTATGGCTTTTCATTTTCGGCATTTCGAATTCCTCCTAAACGATAATCTCTTATTCTTTCTCGTTGACTGGTGCAAGCATCAAGAACATGCTGCGGCCGTCCATTTTAGGGCGCTGTTCAACCGTCGCGACTTCCTTGCATGCTTCTGCGAAGCGTTCAAGGACGCGTTGTCCGATTTCTTTGTGCGTGATCGCACGGCCTTTAAAACGGATTGAAGCTTTTACTTTGTCGCCTTTTTCAAGGAACTTGATCGCATTGCGAAGTTTCGTGTTGAAATCGTGTTCGTCAATTGAAGGGCTTAGGCGCACTTCTTTGACAACGATGACTTTCTGATTCTTGCGGATTTCACGATCTTTTTTCTGTTGTTCGAACTTGAATTTCCCGTGGTCCATAATACGTGCGACCGGCGGCTTAGCTTGAGGAGCCACTAGAACAAGATCCAAGTTGACACGTGTAGCAATTTCAAGTGCTTCGTTACGTGTTTTAATGCCGAGTTGTTCACCGTTCTGATCAATAACCCGTAACTCACGTGCACGAATACCTTCGTTTACATTAATGTCTTTGCTAATATTAATCCACCTCCGGATAGTGTCGCGAATATCTTAAATGCTCGAACCGACGATTGCCGGCTTACAGGTTCCGATCCAAAACAAAAGCGGATGGACCACAGAGGTCCACCCGCATAATATGACAACACGCACGCGTGTAGTAGTCAATCGTGTATACCTGCCAACAATCGGTCGATCAGGTGAGAAGCGGGTGCTCCTGCTTTGCACATATAAGTATTCTATAACCTAAACTATAATATCACGCGTGCGTTAAGCTGTCAACTTGTTTAACGAAGTTCGCTTTGAATCATTTTCAGGAAGTCATCAAACGGCATACTTTCCGATTGCTGTTCACCGTATTTACGTACGTTTACTGAGCCGCTTTCCAGTTCTTTGTCGCCGATTACGATCATGTAAGGAACTTTCTGCATTTGGGCTTCGCGAATCTTATAGCCAAGCTTCTCGTCGCGCTCATCGATGTCGACGCGCAATTTATGCGACTGCAGTTTTTCTTGTACTTCTTTCGCGTAAGCGCTGTGTGCATCCAATGAAACCGGAATGACTTCTACTTGAACCGGTGCAAGCCATGTCGGGAATGCGCCTTTGTATTCTTCGATTAAGAATGCCACGAAACGCTCCATTGTAGAAACGACGCCGCGGTGGATAACGACTGGACGATGCTGCTTGCCATCTTCTCCGATATACGAAAGGTCAAATCGTTCCGGCAATAGGAAATCCAATTGCACAGTCGACAATGTTTCTTCTTTGCCTAGTGCTGTTTTGACTTGAACGTCTAATTTCGGGCCGTAGAAAGCAGCTTCGCCTTCCACTTCAACGTAATCCAATCCAAGTTCATCCATTGCTTCTTTCAACATTGCTTGTGCGCGGTTCCACATTGCATCGTCATCGAAATACTTTTCTTTGTCTGCAGGATCGCGGTAAGAAACACGGAACGAATAATCTTTGATGTCGAAGTCTTTATAAACTTCGACTACCAAGTTCACAACCCGTTTGAATTCGTCTTTGATTTGGTCCGGACGAACGAAGATATGCGCATCGTTCAACGTCATGCCGCGTACACGCTGCAAGCCAGAAAGCGCGCCTGACATTTCATAACGGTGCATCAAGCCAAGTTCCGCAATGCGAATCGGCAATTGGCGATAAGAGTGAATGCCTTGTTTAAAGATCATCATGTGATGCGGGCAGTTCATTGGACGAAGCACCAATTGCTCGTTGTCCATTTCCATAACTGGGAACATATCTTCTTGGTAATGATCCCAGTGACCGCTTGTTTTGTATAATTCCACGCTGCCCATTACTGGAGTATACACATGGTCATAGCCTAGTCGTTCTTCTTTGTCGACAATGTAGCGCTCGATGATGCGGCGGATTGTCGCGCCTTTTGGCAGCCACATCGGCAAGCCTTGACCAACTTTTTGCGAGTTCATGAATAAATTCAATTCTTTACCGATTTTGCGGTGATCGCGCTCTTTTGCTTCTTCCAGCATTTCAAGATGCGCTTTCAAGTCTTCTTTCTTGAAGAATGCAGTACCGTAGATGCGCTGCAACATTTTGTTGTCGCTGTCGCCTCTCCAATAAGCACCGGCAACGCTCAATAATTTAAATTCTTTTAATTTGCCAGTCGATGGCACGTGGATGCCTCGGCATAGGTCGAAGAAATCGCCTTGTTCGTAAATGGAAACTTGTTCGTCTTCCGGAATCGCTTCAAGCAATTCCAATTTATACGGGTCTTCGATTGCTGCGAAACGCTCCTGCGCTTCTGCACGCGACACATCAGAACGCAAAATTTCAATGTTTTCATTGATTAATTGTTTCATTTCTTTTTCGATAACTGGCAGGTCTTCAGAAGTGATTGCCTGTGAAGTATCGATATCGTAGTAAAATCCGTTTTCGATGACCGGACCGACGCCTAGTTTTGCATCCGGATACAAGCGTTTAATTGCTTGTGCTAATAGATGCGCCGAACTGTGGCGTAAAATTTCAAGTGCTTCATCGGATTCGGGTGTGATGATTGCAATGTCTCCATCTTCGTTCAAAGGCGTGCGCAAGTCCACCAATTTCCCGCTTACTTTGCCGGCCAATGCTTTTTTACGCAATCCTGGGCTGATCGATTGTGCAATTTCCTCAGTAGTTGTGCCCCGTTCAAACTCTTTTACTGCCCCGTCCGGGAATTTTAGTTGAATCATGTCTGCCATGCCAATCTCTCCTTTTTCATTATGCTTGAAGCACGATTGTTCACAGGGTCTGAACAAGTGCATCCATTTTAGTTTTCGTGTCTAGCTCCAGTGCCCAACCCCTCGAGTCGCTTCAGCCTGTCCAGCAATGGCAAAGCTTCCAGCGCTTGTCGGGGCTAAGCGGGCACTTCCGCTTTTCCACGCAAAAAAGCCTCATCCCAAAGGGACGAAGCTCTGTTCGTGGTTCCACCCTTCTTCTATTCCGAACAGAAAAACTGTTCGCAATGAAGCTCTGCATCGGCTAACGGGCCGGTACCGTCAGCTGCTACTAAAAAGTTCACAGCTGCTGCTCGAAGGTGGTAAGCGTTGTGTCGGTGCTAAGAAGCTTGCAGCCTAGGCTTCTCTCTCTGAAAGTCGTTCACTTCGCTATTGTCCTTGTCATAGCATGTTAAATCATATTTCGATTGTTTTTACTATACTGTGTAAAATAGGAAAACGCAATACCTAGGACATTAATTCCTACGGTTTTTACCATCCAATTTCACGGGTGTTGT
The DNA here is from genome assembly GCA_041553775.1 of Planococcus sp. (in: firmicutes). Classification (GTDB taxonomy): domain Bacteria; phylum Bacillota; class Bacilli; order Bacillales_A; family Planococcaceae; genus Planococcus. The sequence continues at coordinate 16,760 of JBFEIJ010000039.1, read as the reverse complement.
TAATGCACGAATGCGCTCCATAACGCGCGCCGCTTTCAAATCTTCCTTTTCGCCGCGCTGCGTGTACGTAAGATGATGCTGCAATTCGGAATAACTGAAGTTCGATGTCATGAACGTTGGAAGCTTCTCGGCCATCCGGTAATGCAAGATGGTGCCGAGCACTTCGTCGCGCGTCCAGCTCGACATCGCTTCTGCTCCGATATCATCAAGCATCAGCACATCGGCTTTTTTAACGTAATCGACTTTTTCTTGAAGCGTCTGATCCCCGATTGCCTGTTTCATTTCACGCATGAATTCCGGCACGAATACTAAAACAGAACGGATATTCATGTCCGCAAGTTCATTTGCGACAGCACTCAGCAAATAAGATTTACCGACACCAAACTTGCCGTAAAGATATAAACCTTTTTCCGGCATATCGCCAGGACCCGTCGTTTCATCCAAAAATTTACCGACTGCTCGGAATGATTCCATACGGCTATCGTCCGGTTCAAATTCATCAAGCGTCGCTTGCATCACTTCTTTTGGCATATACATGCTGTGGATCATCGAAGAAGCCCGGCGTTTATTGTCGTGAGCATTTTTCAATCGGCACGCCGTATAAGAAATGCCGATCGTGCCCCGTTCGAGCACCAAATTCGGCTCAAAGCCTTTTAAGTGGTTGACACAGCCTTCAAAGCTCGGACATTTATGGCAGTCGTGGGACTGGTCAATGTATTCGTATAATTTGTGTAGTCCGCGGTCGACAGTGCTTTTGTCGATTTCCGAGGAATGTTGTTCCAGGAATTTCTGGACGCCTGGATGCTCAAGCACTTCCTTGCGCATGTCGTTATAGCGCTCTGAAAAAGCCGGGGCGTTCACAACGCGTTTCAATGTTTCGCGAATCGGCTCCATTTAATCACCTTTCCCTTTCTTCATCGCCAATTTAGCGAGAAGCTTTTGTTTCTCGATTTCCAGACTTTCGTTCTTTGGAGCAGCTGCGGTTGGCGTTTCTTCTTTCGTATAAAACCATTCCGGCAGCTTTTCTTCGCGCAGCGGTTTGCCTCTATTTTGACGAGCAGGTGCTTTCGAAGCAGCGGTAGGCGAGCCTTCCGACTTCCACTTCACATATTGCTCGTGTTCAATGCGCGCAAGTTCCATCGCTTCTTTAGCCGTCGTGACATTTTTTCGCAGCCAATGCGACGCAATTTTTTCCACGTACGCTTTTGTCAATTTCATATCGGTGCGTAATAACACATATTGCAGCAATACATTGACAACGGCTGGCTCCATGCCATGTTGAATGACGAGTTGATTGGCGAGCTGGACATCAGCCGGCAATGGTTCATTGCCATTGGCGATGTCCCGCAACACTTCGACAGGTGCAGCTGATTCCAAATAAAGAATCAACTCCTCTTGTCTCGTTTTCGGTCCACTTTGTTGTTCCTGAGGCTTCTCTTCCTTCTGAACGTGAACAAGTTGCGGCGCAGTAGTCGCCACCGTCAATTTATAATATTCCGAAGCCGCTTTCTTCAAACTTTCGGAAGTCAATTTGTATTCTTCGTCAATCGCCAACAAAACCACTTTTTGCATTTCCAGAGGTCCCCAGCTGTATAAATAAGCTAATTTCCCAATGACATTTCGAACAGCAGCCGTCAGCACGCGTTTCGGCACCAATTGCTCGGATAATCCTTGAAGCAATAAGTCAAAATCAAAATCCGATTCGGCTTGGTATGCCCCTTTTTTGCGTTCATGCAAATCTTTCGCTTCCGGTGGATAACCAGCTTTTGCATGCACCGGTCGGAAAATATCCGTGAAAGTGCGTGACACTTCCTCATATCCTTCCCCAATATCTGTCGGGTTCAAAAACCGCTCACGCACTTTACGATAAGCGTTTTCCCCGATCTTACTAAATAAGAACATCGACAATAAAGGGTCTTGAAAAAAAGTTTTCGGATCGAGCGGTGGACATAATTCATAGATAAATGAACGGTGCCCATCATCTTTTTTAAACGTCTTCAACAATCCAATAGCTTCTAGCTTGATACGTGAATCAAATAGCTTGGCCACTGATATGCCCAAGGTATTCATCAACACATAATGGGTCGCTTCATCGCCTGGCGATTCACCTTCAGCCCACAGCGTCAAATAGAAAGCGGTTGCTTCTGCACCGATCATCGGCTGATAAAGAAGCGTCAATAGCTGGCGGTCGTAATTTGAAAACGGGTACGGCAGCCGGATTTTAAACGAATCCGGAGGCTGCAGTTCTTTATAAAGTGCAGTCATATTACACCACCTTATTCGGGTTTCTTACCATTAGGGTTTTTATCCAATAAATCCTTCAGCTCGTCGATAAAGACCGTAATGTCTTTGAATTGGCGATAAACCGAAGCAAATCGAACATATGCCACTTCATCGATTGCTGCCAGACGATTCATGACAAGTTCACCGACTTCTTCGGATTTCACTTCAGCATTGCCTGTGCGGCGTAATTCCTTTTCGATATCGAACACAAGGTTCTCCAATGTTTCCAACGGAACTGGACGCTTTTCACACGCCCGGATCAATCCGCGCAATACTTTTTCGCGGCTGAACTCTTCACGAGAACCATCTTTTTTCACCACGATCAATGGCATTTCTTCCACTTTTTCAAAAGTGGTGTAGCGGTAACCGCAAGCTTCACATTCCCTGCGCCTCCGAATGGATTTATTATCATCTACTGGTCGTGAATCCACGACGCGTGTGCCATTATGCTGGCAAGACGGACATCTCATATTGGACCTCTCCCTAAACATTCAATCTAGTAATCTAAGTATAACAAAATTATAGCTCAATTAGTGATTATATAAATGGAACGAAAATTTTTGGTTGTTGGGTACTGTACTACGCATAATCCAATAAACTTCTATTATTGTACACTGAAAATAATCAGCGCCAGCACGAACATCGGCTAGGCGGATACAAAATTTTTGGAAAAAGAAAAAGCAGGGGATCAGATCCCCTGCTTCATATCGTTCATGTTAACGGATTATGCATTTACTGAAACTTTGGATTGTCCAACACTAACTGGGCCCATTCCGCGCGGTACTTCTACGAATTCGCGAGTACCAGAATTAAGCGCTTCTGCAATATAGTTAGCTGCAATAGTTGGATCAAGATCGCCGCAAGTATAAACATCAATACTTGCATAGCCATGTTCCGGGAAGCTGTGGATCGTTAAATGCGATTCAGAAATGATGACTACCCCGCTTACGCCTTGAGGTGCAAATTTGTGAAAAGCAACTTCTCTAACCTCTGCTCCGGATTTTAGTGCTGCATCAACAAAAGTTTGTTCGATAAAATCCATATCGTTTAATTTGTCAAAATCACACTGCCAAAGTTCTGCAATTACGTGACGTCCCATTGTTTCCATGGTTCGTTTCCCCCTTTGATATCATTTTGTTTTAGTGCGCAAAATATTCAAAGTAGACTACCACGGGGGAAAGTTAGTCCAAAGAGGTCCTAACCCTTTAAGCAGTCATGTGAATAAATATTGCTCCGTCCGTTCCATCGTCAAGCTTCAAGAAACGAAGAAGTGAGTAGCCGTTTTTTGACTACGAATGTTAGTATATGATGTATTGAATTGAAAAGCAATCATATTAACTCAATTCATTTATTTTTTTATGGAGTTTTTTACAGAAAAAAAGCCGCACACCGGTTTGCACCGGTTGCAGCTTATGTTAATTATCGAGCGTAAACCATAGATTTCGCTACTTTTTTTGTTAATTCAACCAAGCGCGCTGAGTAGCCCCACTCGTTATCATACCAAGCGAGCACTTTTACTTTACGTTTGCCGATTACCATTGTGGATAAACCATCAACAATCGCCGATTGTTCTGTCGTATTGAAGTCGATAGAGACCAAAGGCTCCATTGTCACACTTAGAATTCCTTCGAGGTTAGTTGCTGCAGCTCTTTCGAATGCAGCGTTCACTTCTTCAATCGTAACATCTTGTTGAACATCTACTACCAAGTCTACTAATGAAACATTTGGTGTCGGAACACGTAATGCCATGCCGTGAAGTTTGCCTTCGAGTTCAGGAAGTACAAATGACAGCGCTTTCGCGGCACCCGTAGAAGTAGGGATGATCGATTGAGCACATCCACGTGCGCGTCGAAGATCTTTGTGCGGGTTGTCCAAATTCTTTTGATCGTTTGTGTAAGAATGAACTGTTGTCATTAAACCGTTTTCGATTCCAAATGCATCGTTCAATACTTTTGCAACCGGAGCCAAGCAATTTGTTGTACAGCTCGCATTTGAGATGACATCGTGCTTCTCAATCTCAAGTGCGTCTTCATTAACACCCATGACAATCGTGACATCCGCATCTTTACTCGGTGCAGATAAAATAACCTTTTTAGCTCCAGCTTCCAAGTGAAGCGCCGCTCGTTCGCGAGCATTGAACTTCCCTGTTGCTTCAACGACGATATCGATGTCCATTTCAGCCCAAGGAAGCAATAAAGGATCGCGTTCACTTACAAGTTGAACCCGTTTTCCATTGACAATTAATGCATCTTCTTCATGAGAGACCTCACCCTGGAAGGTGCCGTGATTTGTGTCATACTTAATCAGATGAGCTAATGTTGCTGCAGGATAACTCGCGTTGACTGCTGCAATTTTAATGTCGTCCATTAGAATCGCTTGTCTGAAAACCATACGGCCGATGCGGCCAAATCCATTAATCGCAATAGAAACTGTCATTTATGAGTCCCCCATTAAATAAGTTATACTTTTATTTTTAATTCGTTATATAGTATAACACATTTTACGGATACTGGAACCTTAAAGTTCATACGGGAAATTTTTCTTACAAAATGCCGACATTCCACTCTTCTAAGATGCGGTTAAGTTGCCAGTTTGTTTCTTCAATCGAGCCATTATTATAAATAATGGCATCTGCACCTGCTTCTTTGACGGTCATTGGCAATTGCGAAGAAATACGAGCCGCCGCTTCATTTTCAGATAAGCCATTGCGCTTAATGAGCCGTTTCAGTTGATTTTCTTCCGTGACGCTGACCACCAGTATTTTGTCCGCCAAATGCTGGAGCTGACTTTCAAATAACAATGGAATGTCCATGATGACCACTTGATGCCCTTCGGCGACGTAAGCCGCACGTTGGCGAAGCATTTCTTTTCGGATAGCGGGATGGATAATATCATTCAAACGTTTCCGGCTTTCCGGATCGTTGAAAATAAGATCTCCTACTTTTTTACGGTCCAATGTTCCATCCGGCAAGATAACAGACGCATCGAACGCCTCATTTATTTTCTGCAATGTTTCACTGCCTGGTTCCACGACTTGACGTGCAACCAGATCGGCATCGACTATCGGATAGCCAAGCTCTTTCAACATGCGCGAAACCGTACTTTTCCCACTCGCTATACTCCCTGTTAACCCAATGATCATTATTAATCCCTCATTTTTGGCATGTTGGGCAATAGACCGAAGTACGTCCTGCGATTTGCAAAGACTTCGTTGCTGCGCCACACTCCATGCATTGTTTTTTGCCGTACATGCCGAAACGGTCTTGCATACGCCCTGATTCACCGTTTATATTGCGATAATCTGAAATGGTGCTGCCTCCTGCTTCGATGCTTTCAAGCAGAATCGCGGCGACCGCTTGAAACAGTTGGAATTTACGGATGCGGCTTATACGCCCTGCCGCCCGATTCGGATGAATTTTCATCCGGAACAAGGCTTCAGTAGCATAAATATTGCCGCAGCCTGAGATCACTTGTCCGTCCATAATCACTTCTTTGATCGGCTTTGCGCTGTATTTTGGCCGTTCAGCCATGTTGAGAAAATGCTCTAGCGCTTCTTCAGCAAACGGCTCCGGCGCCATCAATAAGAGCGGCGGAAAATCCGCTTCCTCATTAAGCAAACGCATTTCACCGAATCGCCGAATGTCCGAATAGGCTAGTAAATTGCCATCATCGAGCGTCAATACCACATGAACATGACGACGGAACTTCTCTTCCGGAATCGCCAACAGGTTCTCCACGTAAAACCAAGCTCCCGTCATACCCAAATGGTTGACCAATAAAAATTCACGTTCTTTTTCCATCGTAAAATATATATATTTGCTGCGTCGCTCGACTCGGACGATTTCCGAACCGACCAAACTGCTAATAAACTCATCCGCATCCATCTTTTTGATGATCGCCTCTCTACCATTCAATTTAGATTTGCGAATGGTGTCTGAAACAAACACATTGCGGATTTTCTTGCCGGAGGCAACCGGACTTATTTGGCGTACGACGCCTTCCACTTCAGGAAGTTCTGGCATCCGTCAGCCCTCCTATCATTTTGTATCATACCAAGTATCACCATGAGCAAAATCGACTTTCAGCGGAACATTTAATGTAACAGCCGATTCCATTGCTTGTGGCACCAAGGTTTTCAATTTTTCAAGTTCATTTGGCGGCGCTTCAAAAATCAATTCATCATGGACTTGAAGCAGCATGCGCGTCTGCATGTTTTCACGCTTTAACGCATCCGCCATATCGATCATCGCTTTTTTGATAATATCAGCAGCACTTCCTTGGATTGGCGTGTTCATCGCCGTACGCTCCGCAAAACTGCGAAGGTTGAAATTCGAGCTGTTGATGTCCGGCAAATAGCGGCGACGATTCATGATCGTCGTGACAAAACCGTTTTTCTTCGCCATTCGGATGCTTTCATCCATATATTGCTTAACTCCAGGAAAGCTCTTCAAGTACGTGTCGATGAATTCCGCCGCTTCTTTGCGGGTTATATTCAAATTCTGAGATAAGCCGTAATCGCTGATGCCGTAGACAATACCGAAGTTAACCGCTTTTGCAGCACGGCGCATATTTGGCGTCACTTCCTCAGCGCTTACCCCGTAAACGTCCATGGCTGTTTTCGTGTGGATGTCCATATCATGTTGAAAAGCATCGATGAGGCTTGCGTCTTTTGACATATCTGCCAGCACACGTAATTCAATCTGTGAATAATCCGCTGCTACCATAACCCAACCCGCTTGCGATGGAACGAATGCTTTGCGTATTTTGCGGCCTTCTTCCAAGCGCACAGGAATGTTTTGCAAGTTGGGATTGATCGAACTCAAGCGACCTGTTGTCGTATGCGCTTGTTGGAAACTAGTATGAATTTTGCCGTCTTCGTGAATCTCTTTTAACAAACCTTCTATATAAGTAGAACGAATTTTGCCTAATTGACGGTACATCAAAATATATGAAATGATTTCGTGTTTGCCTTCCAGTTTTTCCAAAACGTCTGCAGCCGTAGAATAACCCGTTTTCGTCTTTTTCTGCACGGGCAAGTCCAGTTTCTCGAAAAGGATGACCCCGAGTTGCTTCGGTGAATTGATGTTGAACTTTTCTCCTGCCAAGCCGTAAATATCAAATTCGATTTTCTCCAGCTTATGAGACAATTCCTTGCCCATTTCCTCTAATTGCTCTTTGTCCACTTTAACGCCATACGATTCCATTTCCCCGAGTATCGTGGCTAACGGCAATTCCAATTTGTCGTACAAGTCAAATTGCTCGTTTTCTTTAAGTTTTTTCAAAACCAACGGGCGGACTTCCCAAATCGTGCGGGCTTTTCTCGCCATGTGCTCATTAACGATGTCCGCTTCAGGTACCGCTTTCTTTGCACCTTTGCCGTAAATCTGTTCGTTTTGAGCTACTTCTGTATAACCGTATTCTTGGACGATGCTTGCCAAGTCCGTATACGTTAATGATGGATTGACGATATATGCACCAAGCATCAAATCGAATTCGACACCGTCCACTTCAAGACCGCAGCGGAAAAAGGCAGCCGTTGCCGCTTTTGAATCCGACATGTATTTCTTTTTCGTCCCATCCGCAAACCATTCTTTAAAAGCGGCAGATTGTTGGATTGTCTCCATTGAAACGACATATGTCTTTTCAGCGGTCGCCAAAGACACACCAAGCATATCCGCTGTGTGGTATTGTTCATCATACATTTCGAGATGAACGGCCATTTCATCTTGAAGAATTGTTGCATCAATCTCCGTCAACACTTCAAATGCCAATTCTTTTTTCTCTGTTTCTTCTGCCGTATAATCGAGTTTTTCCAAAAGCGTTTTGAACGCAAGCTCGTTCCACACCTTGACCAATTCATCATGATCAGGTCCCGGGTAAGACAATTCCTCTATGGAAATTTCAATCGGTGCCCCGCGTTCAATGGTCGCTAATTTCTTACTCAAGTAAGCAAGATCTTCATTGGCCACAAGTTTTTCTTTCATCTTGCCTTTTTGTTGGTCAATCGCTTCGTAGACGCCCTCTACACTTTCATGCGTTGCAAGCAATTTCAATGCGGTTTTCTCGCCTACTCCAGGAACGCCCGGAATGTTATCCGATGCATCTCCCATGAGCCCTTTCATGTCAATAATCTGCAAAGGCGATAAATTGTATTTTTCACGGATATGTTCGACAGTGTATTTTTCAATGTCCGTCATCCCTTTACGGGTAATATAAACCGTTGTTGAAGACGAAGCGAGCTGTGTTAAATCCTTGTCGCCGGAAATGACGATCACTTCATCGCCTTCTTTTTCGGCCTCCAGGCTCAATGTGCCGATAATGTCATCCGCTTCATAATTCGGCAATTCATAGGTTTTGATCCGATATGCATCGATCAATTTACGCAAATACGGAAATTGCTCAGACAATTCCGGCGGCGTTTTTTGACGCCCGCCTTTGTATTCCCCGAACATTTCGTTGCGGAACGTCGTCTTCCCAGCATCGAATGCGACAATCATATGCGTCGGCTGTTCTTCTTCCAGTATTTTTTGAAGCATCATTGTAAAACCATATACTGCGTTTGTATGGATTCCTTGTTCATTTGTCAAAAGCGGCAGCGCGAAAAATGCGCGGTATGCCAAACTATTCCCGTCTAATAATAAAATCTTTTTTGCCACATTATTACCCCTCTCATCAACAAAAGCCGTCATTCCTTTCATTTTACCACGCGGGTAAAAAGAAGAGAAATGACGGCTTGCGGTTATTCCAAATTCCCGGAGAGTATTTGGGCATATGGCGAATCGGACGGCAAGATGATCACCGTATCTTCACCAATTGTTTTCGAGTAAGACTGCAGCGAACGGTATAGCTTATAAAACTCGGGATCTTTCGAAAAAGATTCGTTGTAGATTTTAGCAGCCTCCGATTCTCCTTCGGACTGGATCAAGGCTGCTTCTTTTTTGGCAGAAGCGATTACTTCCTGTGCTTCACGATCCGCTTGCGCTTCGATTTCGCGTTTTTTCGCATCACCCTGCGACAAATAATCCTGAGCGGTCGAATCGCGTTCGGAAATCATTCGTGTATAAACGGATTGTTCGTTTTCCTCTGGCAAATCGGTACGTTTCATGCGGACATCCACAACGCGGATGCCGTATTGATCTTTTGCGAGCAATTCATTGACGCGGGAGGTGACGTTATCATTCAAACTTCCGCGCGACGAATTTTCATCATTGATGATTTCATCGTAATCCAATTGGCCAAGCTCCGTCCGTACAACGGAATAGATAAACTCTTCCATGCGAGACTCCGCATTGACGATTGTGACGGCGTTTGTAATCAATTCACGAGGATTGACGACGTGCCATACTGCGTAATTATCGATTATAATGCGTTTTTTATCTTTCGTATTGATTTCCGCTTCGGACACGTCGTACGTCATCAAATATTTCGGCAGCGTGCTGACACTTTGAATAAATGGGATTTTCATGCGTAGTCCCGGATCTTCGTAAATGCCGACCACTTCCCCGAATTGGCGGACGACTCTGTACTCATTCTCTTTCACAACATAAACATTCGTCATCAATATGAGCAGCGCAAAAAGGACAATCGATAATCCAGTAATCAACTTCCAGTATTTCTTAAAATTAATAGGCTCCCTCGGTTCTCTTGGCTTTTTCGGTTTTAACGGTTTTTGCCAAGGGTTCGGTTTTACTGAGTTGTTTTGCGGATTGTTCGGCTCCATCAGTTTCCTCCCCCTTCTTCAGCGACGGGTGGAACGACAGTTTGCAGTCCATCAAGCGGCAAATATTTCATCGTGCCACCTTCATCGTTCATAATGTACAATTTTGCGTTCGGCAATACGGACTCGAGCGTTTCCATCACAATCCGCTGTCTCGTCACTTCTGGGTTCGTTTTGTATTCGGCATACAATTTATCGAATAGCGCTACGTCTCCGAGTGCTTGTTCCACACGGGCGACCTTTTGTCCTTCAGCGCGTGAATTGATGGCCGCTTTTTCGCCTAATGCTTCATTACGCTTTTGGTTTTCGTACTTTCGCGCTTCATTGATTTTGGTGTTCATCGTTTCGCGTGCATCCGTAACGTTCGTAAACGCGGCGCGAACTTCTTCATTCGGCAATTCCACATCCTGCAATTTCACTGCCAGCACTGTAATACCGAAATCGTATTTTTCCATCAAGGAAGCAAGTAAGTCACGTGTCTCCGCTTCGATTTCAGCCTTACCGGAAGTTAGCGCGTCATCGATAAGCGAACTTCCTATGATTGAACGAATTGACGCCGAAGTGGCATCGTGCAACACATCTTGTGGGTTTTCAGCATTGAAAAGGTATTTTTTCGGATCGGTAATTTTCCATTGGACAACCAAATCCGTCAGTACGATATTCTCATCACCTGTAATCATTTTCGTTTCTTTATCAAAAGCGACGATTTCCCCTTCAGCATTTTGGTTATAGCCGAATTGCAGACTGTACGTTTCTTTCGAAAGAATTTCAGCCTTTTGAATCGGCCACGGCATCTTGAAGTGCAGCCCCGGTTCTACAATCGTCTCGTTGGCAACACCGAATGTTACGATGACAGCTTGTTCCGATTCATCGACGGTGTACCACGAGGTAAACACAGCGATCAATAGCAAGAGTCCCGCAATAGACAATCCGATGATTGCCAATATTTTTTTCACGGACATGATAATCCCCCCTTATTTCTTCTCTTAATATACGGCATTCTTTTCAAATAGTTTCAGAAAATAGAAAAAGAGCCCTGGGGAGGGCTCTTTTTACCTTCATGCGGTTGAAGGGGGTTCTATAAAACAATAACATTTGTTTGTGAAGCCAGTGTTAACCTTTTGTAAAATCACCACTGGTTGTTCTTGTATTTTTTGTAATAATTGATTTGCCGTGCAAATAAATACAATTTACGCTTCAAATGTTTGTCTTTTTTATAGAATAACGGGTTTCCGTATTTCCCTTTTTTCAGCAGTTCTTTAATATCTTTTTGAACAGCTTTGTTCTCGACGAATTTACGAAGCACGATTTTCGGCACAACTGTAAAAAGGAAGTCCTCATTCAAATACGTCACAGGCTTCTCGACACGGTGAATCAAGTCATCAACGAGAGAAGTCGCCATATTATGGCCTAGTGCAGTGACGTAATAACTCGAGCGACCTTGACGAATGTTCACTTCAAATACTTTGAACTTGCCATCCCGCTCATCAAATTTCAAATCGAAATTAGCGAAACCGGTATAGCCGACCGCTTCAAGGAAGTTTTGCAACTTCACCATCATTTCCTTATTGTAGCGTGTAATCAAAGCAGTGTAATTGCCGATGGCTGTTACAGTATGTTCTTGCAACACCACTTGGGCAAATGTCACAAGCTGGGTTTTGCCTTTCGAACTGGCATAAATAACCGAATCCCACATATACGTATCATCACCCGGTATGAAATCCTGGATGATTAGTTCATCGTCGTATCCACTATCAACGATTGTTTTGATGACGTTTTGCAACTCTCGCGGATTCTCCACTTTGTATACTTTTTGCTGGCCTTCAAATTTGTTCAAATTATACGCGATGCCGTTGCTCGGTTTGACGATAACAGGGTACATCATCTGTTCTTCGAAAGTCTCTGCCGATCGACAATCGTAAAAATACGTTGTCGGCGCATCGATTCCATGCTCTGCACATAATTTATAGAAATTCGATTTGACTTGCAGCTGGTTCATCAAATCTTCGGAAATATAATTAAAGACAAAAAATTCTTTTAGAATTGCTGCATTCTCGATGATTAATCGCACGTATAAATCATTCGTACCGACAAGAAGCAACGTCTTGCCCGGCGTTCTGTATTTTTGGGCGATTGCAGTCATAATGCCAGCGAACTGGCTTGCATCGGATATGCCCGACCGTAATTCAATTGTTTCTGTGATTGTACTCATTGCTGTAAATGACAATGGTTCTTTGCCGACCAATACCGGTTTGATGCCATAAGCTTCATGAAACGAAATGGCCATATTGTAGGCGTTCATGTCAGTGCCAATAATAATCGGCAAAAATGGGTGTGTTTCCATATGTTCCTCCTAGATTAACTTGCTAAAGGCAAGTGGATGATGAACGTCGAGCCTTTGCCAAGTTCGCTTTTCACTTCCACCTTGCCATGATGTGCTTCGATTAAATGTTTAACGATGGATAAACCCAATCCGGTCCCACCAGAATTCCGGCTTCTCGCTCGGTCTACCCTGTAAAAGCGTTCAAATAAACGGCTAATTTCTTCCTCTTCGATGCCGATGCCTTGATCTTCGACTTCAATGATGGCTTCTCCATTACGCTTGAATAATCGGATGGTGATTTCGGTTTGAACAGAAGAATAGGTGATGGCGTTGACTACTAAATTCATCATCACTTGAATGAGCCGGTTCGGATCACCTTGAACTACTATCGGATCAAGCTGCATATTCAACTCAATGTGCTTCTGTTCCAATTTTTTTTGCACCATTTCGCTTACTTGGTAGATGACCGCTTTCATATCGGTTGGATAAGCATCCACTTTAAAGCCTGCTTGTTCCACCCGGGAAAGTTCCAAAAGATCTTCAATCAACATCTCTAGTCGATTGCTTTCTTTATGAATAATTTCCAAAAAAGAAACACATGTCCCAGGATCTTCGTAAGCACCATCTAGTAAGGTTTCGGAAAAACCTTTTATGGATGTTACCGGCGTTCGCAATTCATGCGAAACATTGGCCACAAAATCTTTGCGAATTTGTTCTAAACGTTTTAACTCCGTAATATCGTGTGAAACGATGACGATGCCATGCCATTGTTGCTGGCTCCCAATAACCGGTGCTCCATACACATCAATATGACGGTTGCTCAATCCCTGTGTAAACGCGAGCTGTTCTCTCGCTGGCTTTTCCATCATGAATACCTGTTCGATGAATTCTTGCAACACTTCGGGGAGTTCGATTTCTTTATAGAATTTCTTTTCAACATCTTTTTCTGTTAATTCAAATTCGTACATAAACGACTTATTGACTAGCGAAACTGCACCTTGCCGATCAATCATGATCAATGCACTCCCCATATTTTCAATCAACGTTTTTAGTCGTTCCTGCTCCATTTCCCGAACCGCCGTTATTTCCTGGAGATTTCTAGCCAAGACATTAATCGTCGAGCTAAGCTGCATCGTCCGAGTATTGCTGTATTCATAGGCGCGCGCTTGATAATTTCCTTTGGCAAGCTCTAATGCCGTTTTAGTGACATTTTCAATCGGCATGGCTTGGACCTTAATGATGCGATGGCCGATAATGGCCGAAAAAATCATGGCTAAGACAAAAAGCAGTACCAACCAAGACCATAATTGAACGATATTACCCGTTTCTGCGTAAATGGGAAAAAGCTGGCCGATGATAATCAACAAGCCAGCCAGCAAAATACCGAGCCATACAAGGATCGTCGTCAACAAGCGATGTTGAAATGACTTCATCCCGCTTTTGGCCCTTCAAATTTATACCCAAGTCCCCGTATAGTTTTGATAAAGACCGGTTTACGACTGTTTTCCTCGATTTTTTCACGCAAATGACTGATGTGAACATCAACAATTCGCGTATCGCCAGCAAAATCATACTTCCAGACAGCACTCAATAATTGATCGCGCGTCAGTACTCGATTCTTGTTTTCCATTAAATAAACGAGAAGCTCAAATTCTTTTGGTGTAAATTCAAGTTGCTTGTCATCTAAGAAAACTTCGAAGCTTTCCGGAAACACCTTCAAACTTCCAAGTATGATCGGTGATGATGCATCATTTTTTGACGCCACAGCTGGTGTCGTAACCGAACGGCGTAGGACCGCTTTGATGCGAGCCACTACTTCCCGCGGGCTGAATGGTTTGGTCATGTAATCATCAGCGCCCAGTTCAAGCCCAAGCACTTTATCGAATTCATCATCTTTTGCTGTTAGCATGATGATGGGAATATTCACTTTTTCTTGGCGAAGCGCTTTACAAACTTCTACTCCATCCATTGAAGGCAACATTAAATCGAGGACGATTAACGACGGTTTTTCGCTTATCGCTAAATCGTACCCTTCTTTTCCATCGTTCGCGACGATCGTTTCAAATCCAGCTTGCACCAAATTATAAGATAAGAGCGTCGCAATTGAATGTTCGTCTTCGATAATCAGTATTTTATTCAGCATTTAACATCCTCCACATTCAGTTTGAAACCCCCATCTCAAACCGCTTAGAAATTATCCATTGCATGTGTGGTGAGCTGATTCAGCAATTGCGGCGGATTTACTACTACTGTTCCTTCTACAACGCTATTGCCATTTTCATCTGTTGCTTCTATTCGAACACTTACCGCATTATTTTTTTCATCAATTTCTACAATTTCTAATAGAAATTCAATTGTGGAGTAATGGTATACCGGTTTCACAAACTTCAATCGTTGTTCATTGATATACGAGCCTGGTCCGGGCAAGTATTTGGAGATTGCCGACGTGATGATTCCTGTCAGCATGATATTTGGCACAACCGGTTTTTCAAAAGTAGTCTGGGAAGCGAAATCGTGCTGAATATACAGCGGATTCCCGTCATTCGTCAACCCCAGATAAAGAAGCAGATCTTTGTCTTCGATCTTTTCTGTGAGTTTCAATTTTTCCCCGACATTCATATCTTCGATTTTACGGCCTAATTTACGTTTCTTACCAAGCAACAATAAATTCCCCTCCTAAATCTTGCTACCCTTATAGTATCAAGTAATGAGTGACTAGCGCAAGCAAGTATAGCAGCTATGGTAGAGCACCAGAAATCCATTCCATTTTCCCGGGGTGAAGTTCTGGCTTAATAGTATAAAACAAAAAACCGTACAGGGAGCATCCTGTACGGTTTTAGCTTTTCGAAAAAAGAATAGTTAAACAGGATCCTACACACCAAGCGGGCGCTTTCCGCGGACGAAGCGCTGAGCCTCCTCGTCGCAAGCTCCTACGGGGTCTCATCACTCCGTTCTTCCGCAGGAGTCGCCCCTTGGTGTTCCGGATCCTAGAGTGTAGGTATATAAAAATAAGTAAGGTGATTATTAATATAGAATGGACTCAGATAACTCACTTTGATGAAATCGAATCTTCCAAGCAGTCTGACCATGAAGACTCCTATGGGAGCAGCGTAGCGACGAAAGCTGAAGACCACGCAGGGAAGGTTTGACCAAACCTCATTCGGTAGAACCTTTGCGACGAAGCTAGCGCAGCAATGCAGGAGCAATGTTTTTAGTCGCGAGGAGGTTGAAGCTGAGCCCAGGGAAAGCGAAGTAGCCAGTCCTCTTTGAACCTATACACCGTTATTCTTTTTAATAAGTCTTTGTTTACAGTCTTAAAACTCACGTCGAGCATCCTGTACGGTTTGAACCGTTTAAGCTAATAAATTCATCACGACTTTTACGGACTCGGCTGACTTGTTCAGCAAATCCTGTTCTTCACTATTCAAATCAATTTCAATGATTTTTTCAATGCCGCCCGCTCCAAGAATTGTTGGTACGCCGAGATAAATACCATTCATCCCGTACTCGCCTTCTAAATAGGCAATGGTCGGTAAAATGCGGCGTTGATCCTTGATAATTGCTTCTGCCATTTCCACCAAAGAAGCGGCAGGTGCGTAATAGGCAGAGCCATCCCCCAGCAAGTTTACGATTTCTGCTCCACCTTTGCGAGTCCGGTCCACAATTTCATCAAGGCGGTCTTTATTAATTAATGTTTCTAATGGAATACCTCCGGCGTAAGAGTATCGCACCAACGGCACCATGTCATCGCCATGGCCGCCGAGGACAAACCCCGTAACGTCCTTGACCGAGACATTTAGTTCTTCAGCGACAAATGTTCGAAAACGCGCGGAATCCAATACACCGGATTGTCCGATCACGCGTTGTTTTGGAAGACCGGAAGCTTTGTAGACTGTAAAGGTCATCGCATCAACTGGATTCGTCAGAACAATGATTGTTGTTTCAGGAGAGTATTTCATAATATTTTCAGTTACCGATTTCATCACTTTTTGGTTTGTTTGAACCAAATCATCTCGACTCATACCTGGCTTACGTGCAATTCCAGCAGTAATAATAACTAAATCAGAGTTTTTGGTGTCTTTGTAATTAGCAGTCCCTTTAATACGCGCATCAAATCCGAGTACAGGACCGGCCTCTGCCATATCCAAAGCCTTGCCTTTCGCCGGGTCTTCCATATTTGGAATATCCACCAAAACAACATCGCCTAGTTCTTTTTGAGCTAACAAGAAAGCTGTCGTTGCACCAGTAAATCCAGATCCGATCACGGAAATCTTTGTACGTTTGAATGTCATGAAATATCTCTCCCTCTATAAATATTGATCTATCAACGGTTCGCACCGTTTTCAGGGTGCCAAAAATTTTTTTCTGGCCCTGTGGTAACCATTTATTTTTAAACCTGTGAATCTCTGGTAATGAAAGAATACGCTTCGCTGAAAC
>JBFEIJ010000038.1:0-24101 GCA_041553775.1 Planococcus sp. (in: firmicutes) | reverse complement strand
TGCAGCTGAATCACCATTTGCTTCTTGTTCAATGTGATCACTCCTGTTTTCCCCCTAACAATCATGCTAGGGTTAATTTTCTTACAGAAGTGGCTCATTTTTCAATTGCTGTGGTGGCTCAGTTTTAAGTTACCATATACAAAATGTTCCAGGAAGATCAATACGCTCATTTGACACAAGTCCGAGGAAAGTCGGCCCTTAATAAGAAAGAGGTGATGGATATGCTCCATTGTCTCCCGATAAGAGCAAAGGCGATTTGTCTCGTCAATCTAGTAACCCCCAACAGACCTAGCGAAATGGTGCGGTTAAAAATAAGTGATTTCGACTTGAACAACAAATGCGTGCATGTTTATTTGAAAAAGCAAAAAAGATGGCATATGAAACGTCTCACTCCGGAAGTTACCCATGCAATCGACGTATACATACGCGAGTACAATCTGAAACCGGATAATTACTTTGTGGGGAGGGTGTATAAGAATGGACGCTATGAAAACACAGCAATCAGTGAAATTGGGTACTATAGTTTTTTGCAGCGTTGGACGGGGCTTAGCGGGTACAATTTCCGGAAAAGCCAAGTGGTAGCGATGCACGCCGCCGGTGCAGATGTATCAACTATCGCACAACAAACGGGCCATCAATCACTGGAAACGTTAATTCAATATTATCTTACGGTATCCGAAGGGACTATTGATAAGTATTTATAAATGCATCATAAAAGTGAATTCAAGAAAGTAAAATAGGAGAGGGTTGTTGCTTTTTAGAGCAATCCTTTTCTATTTGGCAATGCAGATATTCATTTATTGAACTACCGGTAGTTATAGGTAAGTGAGAATTGATAAAGCTCATTCTACACAACAAAATATCGGCCTAAACTACTTGTCCTTTTTAAAAGCAAATAAATTATGTAATCAAAATTATTGGAAATTTAAGGTATAATAAAAGTAAGTCAACACAGAATTTACTAAGAAAAACAAGCAGAGAAGGGGAGAACATGAATTTTGCTATAAATAAAGGGGATAATACAGAAGAATTTATTGATTCACTTAAAGAGATTTATTCCGTTGATCAGCTTAAACAACTAGCAAAAAAGAACTTATATATTTGCCCATACTGCCAGGTATCTCTGCGAGTCAGGTCAGGAGATGACAGGGGAACCTATTTCGCGCATCCTTCCAACTTGGCTTGCTTAGAATCTAAGCAAGTAGAGCGTGCATATCGCCAGTACAAAAAACAAATTCAGCGAGAATCCTTTCGGCATCCGGTACTGGTCAGTCTGATCAAAGACGAATTAGACACAGCAGCCGCTGGGAGAGATGTAGTCGAGATTACGGAAGGGTATCGCGTTCCGCGTTTTAAGAAACACTTTCCGGATTTATATGTTCAAATAGGCAGCAAAGAATGGGCCATTACGGTATTAACAGATATGACAGAACATGAGAGCTTGGAGCATAGTCGAAACTTCAAAGCACGGCATCAGTACTTCATCGAAAATGGGCTAATACCACTTTGGTTGATCGATAAAGCGAATTTTGCAGCTGAAACGATGAAGAGCAGTATTCTGCTGTGGGAAATTGAGTGGTTGAGTTCACATACCAGCAAAGAGGATCATGCCTGGAAGAATGAAATCGCAACTTATACGGACCGTGAAGAATTGTTTAATGTATCGGGGTATACTACTTCAGCATTGAGTTCAAATCGGAAAATAGACCTGAAAAGTATTTACTACATTTCACAGATTGAAGATAAAAATTATATCCGTGTTTTTCGCTTTATTGATGACGCAAAAGGTGAAATCTATAGAGGATTTCTGATTGGTGAAACATCACGAGTTCCGTTTAGCCAAGCACTTCATATCGAGAATGAGGTATTCATGCTACGGGATCCGGAACAAGAGCTTTCTTTCCGGAAGACGTTCAAAGAGAACGTCTTGGCAGCTGTGGAGAGAAAAAGGGAAAGGGAGAAACAGATTCTTGAGGAGCAAGAGCAAAAAAAGACACTTCTTCGAAGAATCAGAGAAGAAGAGAAACAAGCTGCAGCCGCCCCTGTAGTGGTAGATAAGGCAGAAGAACTTCAAGAAACTATTCCGCAGGTCCAACCATCTGTTTCCTTATCTCGAGCAACCTCAGTATCCACTGCAATGAGTCCGCAGGAAAAAGAATTGGATGAACGTTTTCGCCAATACTTTTATGAATTGAATAGAGGTAAAGTCCGAAACTTAGCCTCACACGTTTCCGAAAAGAAATATAAAGAGTTTTTAGAAAGAATGCGAACAACACGAATAGAGGGTGCTAGTTATATCTTGTCTTCCAATCATGTTTGGAGACCAATTATTCTAACATGGCTAGAAGAGAATTATTACTTAGAAAACTGGACGGTTTCTGTACAATTGATGAAAGACATTCTCAAAAATGCTCAAGTTGAATTTACAGAAAACCGTGAAGAGATTTTAAAAGTCCCCATTAAAGATTTTCTTATGGTTTACCAAAAATCACTTAAAAGAGACTTGAAAATAAAAAGCAGCCTTAGTATAAAGAGTTGAAAAAGTGGAGTATCTAGAATGAAAGGGGGACTGGAAATTGAAATGTTCTACATGTGGGAAGGAAAATAATAGCTACATGAAAAAATGTAAGTACTGTGGAAATAGGTTTGTTCCTTTAGAGCAATCTAATAATGTACTTGGAAGTTGTGAGTGCGGTTGTCCAGTTCCATTGATCAATGGAAAAGGTTATTGTGTAAATTGCAAAGAGGAAGTATACAGCTCAGAGTTAGGTTTTTATTAACTAGTGAATTTATTGGTTAAAGTAATAGCATTTTATATGAAGACCATGAAATTTTGTATACAAAAATATAGAAGTAGAGAATTTCCCTAAATTTCTCCGGTTCTGTTTTACGTTTCTTCTATTAGAAATAAACAGGGGTAAGTTGCCTTACGGGGAAAATAATATAGTACATCGCTGATTAATAATTAAATTAAAGAATGAAGAAGAGAGAGCGCTAACAGGCGGTCTCTCTTCTTCATTCTTTAATTTAAAAAGCTGAAAAATTTATTTATTTGGAGTATAGACAATAGAGAATGATCGAAACTATTCTCATTTTCTACTACCATAACGAGCCCATCAAACAAAAATTAGCCGCTATGAGCCCAGTGAAATACCGAGTTCATGCCAGCCAATTAGCTGCATAATCTATAGCTTTAAGGATGCACTACTTATCCAGCCCATCTTTTCTAAAACGATTGCTTAGTTAACCAGGAGTCCCCATCCCTCTGCGTATCCATCATAGGGTCTACTTAATTCGTCAAGTCGTTTTTGTATATCAATTATTTCTTCATAATTTAAAAACATTGTTATAGAACAATAGCAAGTCCATTCTTCAGTTTCCTCATCTTCTTCTAATTCACAATTAAATCCATTGCTTCTTAAAGCTTCTAAAACAGCTTTACCGTTCTTTTCATCTGGAACTGCAACCACAAAATCAACATTTTGTGGTTCTTTAAAATCAAGACCTTGTTTGTATAACTGTTTTAATACTTGTCCATCTTCATCATTTGGAAATACCATCATGTTTTCGTCTCCTTCAGTTCTTGAGTAGCGAATTAATTCTTATTGCCATTTTACCACTTTTTATAATTAGACTACTTTGTTAGAAAAGTAATTAAAAAATACGGATCCATTCAGCTTTAGAGCCAAAGGGTAGGGCATCTGAAATTAGAGCCACCCAGTGGAAAGAAGACATTCTAAATAATTTTGAAAAAACACTACAAAATATACGATATAGAATACCCCATTCCACACATCAATGTGGGGGAGGTTGGCTGAACTTCTTGCGCACTAAATAATCAGCGTCTTTAGATAAATGATATCAAAATAAGGGGAAAGTGATTTCACTATTCACAATAAGACATTGCAAATGATTCGTTTATGCTTGGGAATTGGTTTACTTGAATAGTTTTAAGGGAAGAGTACGGTTACCTTGGAAGAAGATTCTATGAAAGAATGATTTGCAGTTCAAGGGGAAACTGAGGTTACACTGGCATTGTATATGAGATTATCCATTGGTATTTACTATGAAGATCTGTTCAGTATTGATTCCATTTATTTCTGCCATTTTTTTGACGAAAATCGATTTGGCGAAAACCAGAATGGGCAGTTTGTCAGGTGTAGTTGTACCGATGAACACATTATTTTTGGTTAGGATATGAAAGTCTTAACCAATGTTAGTACCGGGTTTCAGGGGACTGAATTTAGTATAGATTCAGTTTAATATTTAAGGAATGAGGAGGAAAAACGATGACGAAAATTTCGTGGTCAAGATTAATGTTTTTTACAATGCTGATGTTTGTATTGGCTTTGGCAGCTTGTGGAAATGATGATACTTCCGACGAAAAGCAGACTGATGACTCGGATCCTGTAACAGAAGAAAATGCTGACGAGGGCGCTAATGAAAGTGCAGAAACTGAACCAAAAGTTACTGAGTTTGAACGGGCATTTCCGGAACAAACACGAGCACCTGCAGTAAAAACTGAAACAGAACTTGATGTGGAAGTTTTAGTTGAGGGGCTTGGCGTGTCTTGGGGTATGGTAGAGTTTGAACCAAACCGCTTACTTGTGACGCAAAGAGATGCAGCAGAACTGCTTATCGTAAACCTTGAAGATGGCTCTGTTTCAGATCCAATCACAGGTACACCGGAAGTAAACAGCGAAGATCAAGGTGGTTTACTTGATGTAACTGTAGCACCTGACTTTGACCAATCACGATTGGTATTTGTGACGTTTTCTCAAGATATTGAAGGTGGTACGGTAACGGCTGTCGGTAAAGGTGTTTTATCAGAAGATGAAGCCTCACTTGAAGATTTTGAAGTCATCTTCCAAGCAACGCCAGCATATGAAGGTACTTTACACTATGGTGGACGTATTATCTTTGATGAAGAGGGCAACTTATTCTTAACAACAGGTGAGCGTTCAGATGAGGAAAGTCGCGATCGTGCACAAGAATTGGATGCTTACTTAGGTAAAGTTATTCACATTACACAAGACGGGGAACCTGTTGAGTCGAATCCGTTTGTTAAAGATGAAAATGCACTGGATGGTATTTACAGCTACGGTCACCGTAATATTCAAGGTATAGACTATAATCCTGCAACAGGAGACTTATGGATTGTTGAATTCGGCCCACAAGCTGGGGATGAACTGAATATTATTGAACCCGGTAATAACTACGGATGGCCAATTGTTTCTTATGGTATCGAGTACACTGGGGAATTAGTCAATGATGGTATTTCAGAACACGAGGCGCAAGGCTTTGTTGAACCAAGATATTATTGGGATCCAACAAGTGCACCAAGTGGTATGTCATTTTATAATAACGACGCAATCCCTGAGTGGGAGAACAATTTGTTCATCGGTGGTTTAGCGCCGAATTATATTGTACGTGTCGTTATTGAAAACGACATGATCGTGGGAGAAGAACGTCTATTAACTGATGAAAAACAGCGTTTCCGTGATATTCTCGTAACAGAGGATGGCGCGCTTATTGCAGCTACTGATGGCGGTCTGATTTATAAGATTTCTGCAGCAGGTGAATAAGTTGAAGGAGACGACGTTGAATAATCTATGATTCTCTAAAAGCACCACCCTTATGTCAATGTCATTAATTTAAGAAGCAGGCACTCATGGATTTTCATGAGTGCCTGCTTCTTTTTTGCTGCCTGTGAATTAAAAAATTCTAAACGAGTCCGATAATACATAACATTTTATAGTCCATCCATTGCTCCACCTGCTGCAGCAACCTTGCGCATGTGGCTTTTTGATTTTATGGACCTTTATCAACGAAACGGTCCACATTGGATCTCCATTCGTAAAAGACGAGGGAGTTGGACATCAACATACAAATTGGATTGGATAAATTGTCATAAGTGTGCCGTACATAGGGAGCAAACACTTTGGGAGTTTAATAAAAAGGCAATTGCATTCTATGAGCATTATGGAATGGAAAGCCTAAGTAGAAAAATGACATTACGGTTTTAGTAATATTATTTTTAAGGATAGAGGTTAACATATGACACCTTATCGAAAGCTACTAGTATTGCAAAGGAGAAAAGAGGCTGTAAGCAGCAAATCTTTTCTCCTTTTGTCTGTATAAGTGTACTTTTAAGAACGGTTTTTGTTCAAAGAAAATTATGGATCATTCTTTTCTATTGTATGGAAATTAATGTTAATATTTATATAATGATAAATACTGATAAAACAACCTCACCTTAACTGCAAATAAATCTAAACTTTGGAGGCTGGATATGGAATACAAAATGGGGCTTTATGAAGGACCTTTTAATTCGATTAAGTCTGGAAAGAAAACAGTGGAAGTTCGATTAAACGTCCAAAAGAGAAGGAAATTGAAAAAGGGCGATACGATAGAGTTTACAAGGTTGCTGGAGGAAAATGAAAAAATTTGCGTAGCGATACAGGCGTTAAAAAAGTATTCCTCGTTTAGAGAAATGTATGAAGATATTCCAGCTGAACAATTTGATGCAGCAGGTAGAGATATTGAAGAAAGGGTAGAAACCATACATAAGATTTATTCCTCAGATTCAGAAAAAGAATGGGGCACTTTGGCGATTATAATAAGACTGGTTTAGTTCAATGCTTCACCCTTAAGTCTGGAAAAGTTTTAACTGCTTATTAGTCACAATAAACATGCAGAAAAAATCCAGTCAACTATTTTTTTAGCAGATTCCTCATGCAGTATTTTTTGTAGATCTAGAATTGTGTTCGCGCATGGGCGTAACTTTTTTGGAATCGGTACGTATATGGAGAAGGAAAAGTATGTGGTGCTGGCGGTGCAGGATCAGGATATAGGCACCATTTTATTTACACGATTTCCTATTGATCAGCCAATTGATTAAGAATAAGGGGGAATAGCAATGAGACAGCTTTACATGAAGCAGAAAGTGTTTAGTCTAAGCGGTAAATTTACGGTGACGGACATGGAACAGCAGGATGTCTATTACATTGAAGGCAGCTTCCTGCAAATTCCGAAAACCTTTACCATCATGGATCCAGCCCGTAAGGAAATTGCATTAATCACAAAAAAAGTGTTCAGCCTGCTGCCGAAATTTTTCGTGGAAGTGGATGGTCGTGAAGTGTTGACGATCAAAAAAGAATTCACTTTTGTAAAAGCGCGCTATACGATCGATGCTGAAGGTGTTGAAGTCAGTGGCAATTGGTGGGATATGAATTTCGAAGTCTTACAGCATGGCAACGTCGTCGGTTCCGTCAGCAAGCAATGGTTGACCTGGGGCGACACATACGAGATCAAAGTGATTGATGAAAAAATGGAACACTTGCTTATAGCGCTTGTCGTGGCAATTGATTGCGTAAAGGCCAGTGAAGCAGCTGCGGCGGCAACATGATCGACGGGAGATCTATTTTCGTATAAGAATAGTGCGATTTTCGGTCATGCAAGTCAGACGAAGGTAATCTGTTTTCGTATTAGAAATATACCGATTGAACGCCTGTTTTCAGAAGAATTCCAGGTGGCCATTGGGTCTGCATCTTTCTTTTATCAGCAGTAAGTCTGCATTAAATTCATAGTTTTAAATATGCAATCACCGGTAATGTAGACCAATAGTTTTCTTTGGGGAAATGTCAGGAGGGCTGCTAGGCGTGTCGACTCTCTAATTTTTAAAAGTTCGCTATTTCGCCTCTGTGTACGGAAAACTTTTGCCTACTCACTAAGAAATCATAAAAAAGCTATCCTTAACGAGATCAATTGATTCCAAGGATGGCTTTCGCAAGTTTACAGAAGTGGAGAAATTGTCATAAATGCGCGATATACAGGCACCACACACGAGAAGTTCGCTCATTCTAACTGTGTTTTGAGTGATACATAATTTAATCTGAGTCAGCCAATCAGCTTATCCAATGAAAGTTATTGATCAGTCTAGGAGGGAAATGAATTTATGAATTATTTCGCTATAGCAACAACAACTCTGGTATTAAGTATCATCATGTTTTTTATCTTAGGGGGACTTGGGTTTTCAGACTATATTGATGGTCTAATAATATCCGTAGGCTTAATCATTGTTGTTTTATTATCGATCATCATGAGTTTATTAATAAAAATTGACAGAAAACTAAAGAAAAACTTTCAATAAATACGATCGTGGAAAATTCGATTTATCATGTTTTTAGTTTCATCTGAAATGCAGTAGTGAATCAATACTATTGCCCACTGGTATAAAAACACTGAACAAAAAGCCATGCGCAATAAGCTCAATTGATTTTACGGATAGCTTCCGTATTTTTCTGAAAAACAAACGAAAGTATTGTGTAAAGAGGGAAATAAATTGAAAAGATTAAGACTAATTATTATCTTACTGTTTATTATATTATTTTGTTCAGGCTGCTTGTTTGAAAATAAAGAGCAAATGATCACAGTTCAAAAATGGGATAGTGAAGAGGAAATTTATAATGACTTTAAAAAAATTACAGTCAAAAAACAAGTTCAGCAAGCAATAGAGATAGTAGAAAATGCTGATTGGGAAATTGAAAAAGAAGAAATGGCGGGAAATGCTGAATACCAGTTTCAATTTCAATCTAAGAATGGTGATGAAAGTAAAGTCGCTTCATATTTATTGTGGATCAGCTCGAATAGTGAGAACTTAGAAATCACCACAGACAGTAATAAAGTTGCAGAATTAACGAAGCAAGATTCAGCAGGTCTGTATAGGATTGTAACTCAGAAAGAGTTCATTAAATGATGGAAATAGCTTTAGTGAAGTAAATACAGGAGGTTGCTGAAAGGATGATCATTATGAGCGGAATCGATCAAAGAGGACGGTTGGAATTGGAGCCGTTTGCCTATCAGCTGACGAAGAGCGGGTCAATCCTAATCAACTATGAAGGGAAACAGGTAGTGATGTTGAAAGGAAAAGATGCCGAACGCCTGTCTGCAAAGCTTGCATCGGCAACAGGCGATACAGAACAAGTGCAGATGCTTTTGGCAAAAGCGACGGGGAATTTCAAGCGGGGCAATGAGAAGAATGGGAAAAAAAGAAGCAATCAGAATCACTGACGTTGAGGGTGGTTTCTCTTATAGACATCATTAAAATTGTACCTTTGGAGGAGTTTATAAATGAACCAGTTAAAGGGAAAGATAGCCATCGTCACAGGAGCAAGCCGCTTGAACGGAATTGGAGCAGCTATTTGCCGCGAGCTAGCAGAAAGCGGCTGCCATATCTTCTTTACTTATTGGCCCACATACGATAAAAGCATGCCATGGAGTTTAGAGCCAGACGAGCCTAAGCAGTTGAAAGAAGAGTTAGCGAAAACAGGAGTTCAAGTGTCTTGTCTGGAAATGGATTTGACGCAATTCGATAAACTGGACGCGTTGTTCGATAAAGCTGCACTCGAAATCGGAGAACCGGATATTTTAATCAACAATGCAACATATTCAACGAACAATGATTATGCCCGTTTGACGTTTGAAGAACTGGACCGGCATTATCGGGTAAATATTGGCGCAACAACCATGCTCAGCAGCGCATTTGCCAAGCGTTTCAAGAAAAAGACGGGCGGCAGAATCGTCAATATGACTTCGGGTCAGTTTCAAGGACCGATGCCAGGCGAATTAGCTTATGCCACAACAAAAGGTGCAGTCGATGCGTTAACCATTACGTTGGCTGCGGAAGTTGCGCCGCTAGGGATCACCGTAAATGCCATTAACCCAGGACCAACGGACACAGGCTGGATGACAGACGCGATCAAAAGCGAATTGGAGCCATTGTTTCCGTTCGGGCGATTGGGGCAACCAAGTGATGCGGCCAAAATCATCAAGTTTTTAGTGAGTGACGATGCGGCATGGGTGACAGGTCAGATTATCAACTCTGAGGGCGGATTCAAGCGGTAACAGCAAATAAGCACCACTCATTTTATTGTGATAAAACAAACCACAAAAAAGCCCCGCAGTTTGAACTGGGCCCCATTTAGTGGACAATTTAATAAAAGCACCCTGTAGCTAGGCTACGATCAGATGACTTCGGTATTGTACCGGAGTCATCTTTTTTAGATTCCATTGCTTGCGCGTTCCATTGTAATGTTCCATGTACTCATCCACCAGCCCCTTCAATTCGGCTAGGCTGGTTGCTAGTTTAAACTCGACCTCATCTTTAAAGTGGCCAAAAAACGATTCGATGGGAGCGTTGTCGAGACAGTTGCCCCTGCGGGACATGGACTGGGTCAATCCCATTTCCTTCACACGTTGGTGATATTCAGGGTGGGTATAGTGGAAGCCTTGATCGGAATGGATCATCGCTTCCGGGTGAACATTTCCATCCAATGTTTTCTTCAGTTTCTGTAATGTACGATAAACGATTTCCATCGTGAGACTGGTCGTGACTTCATAGGAGACGATTTCACGGGTGGCGACATCTTTAACAGCAGAAAGATACGCCATTTGCCCCGACCGGTTGGGCAGGTAGGTGATATCGGTCACGAAAACTTTACCGGGTTCATCTTGTTTAAACTTACGGCCCAACAGGTTAGGACAAACAGCGTGTTCCTGTGTAGCTTTGGCGATTTTTTTATAAGGATTCGCTCGCCGGATTTTGGCAGATAAGTTGAATTTGCGCATAAGACGCAAAATCTTTTTGTGATTCATTGGCGTCTCGAGCAGTTCTGCAAGCGCCATATAAAAGGTGCGATACCCGACTTTCCCACGATACGCATCGTAGATGCTTTTGAGCAACAGATAATCTTCATAGTCCTGTTCTTCGCGAATGGCGTGCTGTTCCACTTTTTCCAACCAAGCATAGTAGCCACTCCGGCTAACTCCCGCTGTGCGGCAAAGACTGTCTACTAAATTCTTCAGTTGGAATTTCCGGACCACCGCATTGATCACTTCAAATTTTTCCGCTGGGGTCAGCTGCGTTTCTTCGCCTGCCTCTCGAGCTCCTCGAGCTTTTTTAGCAACTCGTTTTCTGCTTCGAGGTATTTGATGCGAGCTTCCGCCTTCTCCAGCTTTTTCTCGGCAGAAAGCTCTTGAGTAGAAGGGCGGCCGGTACTACCTTTTCCACGGCGTTCTTCAAAAAATCCTTCTTCGCCATAAAGTCGAAACGTTTTCCGCCAACGTTTCAATGTCTCTTTCGGTTTATCCGATCCAATTACCATCAAGTCGAATCCGTTTTCCACAAAGATTTGCGAGGGTCCTTTCCCTTGAAGATTCTCTTTGACGGCGTTCATCTTAAATTCGGGTGTGTATTGAATCGTTCGATCTGAGACTGTTTTGACATTCAGATTCGCTTCCAATGCGCGACGTTGATGTTCGTTAAAGATGATTTTACTCATGACAACCTCTCCCGTTCCAGTAGATATGTTCAGTATACCGGGGTCTGAAAACAGAGAAAACCCCAAATGGGGGGCACTTTTTTAAAGTGTCTACCATTTGGGGTTCAGTTCAATTCAGTTGATTGCGGGGTCTTCTTATATTTTATTGAAGAAAGAAAGGATCTGTTTCTTCGAAGGTTCTTGAAGGCGATAGCGAAGTTCTTTGTTTTGGGTATTTACCAAGTGGTAGGCTGGATTTTCAGCAACCGTAAATTTCCAATGCGGCTTCGTGTTTTTCTTTTTAATCTGAAGTTCTGGCGGCATCATTTTGCCTTTGAAGCTCTCGAGTTTAGCCATCAAAAAGGTGTCCATATACCGTACGATTAAAAAGCCTTGTTGACGCTCTGGGTCGAATTTCGCCAAACTGAATTCGCTGATATCAAAACCTTTTTCATAACGCTGGACCGATGGAGATAGTACAAAGCAATCCTCGTTCGCGAATACAGATGAGTTGCCCTGTTGTTTCAGTCCTAATTCTTCTACCAGAAAATCTTTGTTTACCAGACTCATTTCTCGTGCAGTAGCCATGTAATTCCTCCTTGTAAAGCTCTTTATGTCTTATTATACCACTCTTTGGCCATTTATGGGGATGAAACGGGCTATGGCGTTCTGAACGCCTATCGCGCGGGAGAAATAGAAGAGAAAATCGAAAGATAAATCGTTGCAGGAGAGGCAAAAACGAACAAAAGACGGAAAATTCTGTTATATTAATAATAGAGAAGTCAAGTTCAGGAAGGAGGGTTCGCATGTGCGGCCGATATGCTTTATACACAGATTATGCATTGATTTTAGATAGGTTCGACATTGAAGAAAGCACGGTTGCCGAATCGGAATATTCACCTAGCTATAACATTGCGCCTTCTCAGAAAGTCTTGGCGGTAGTGAACGATGGAAGCAAAAATCGTCTTGGTTATTTAAAATGGGGACTCGTGCCGTCTTGGGCGAAAGATCAGAAAATCGGCTATAAGATGATCAATGCGAGAGCCGAGACCGCGGCAGAAAAACCAAGCTTCCGTCATGCGTTCAAGAAGAAACGGTGCTTGATCATTGCAGATGCGTTTTATGAATGGCAGCGGACAGATGAAGGCAAGACGCCGATGCTGGCAAGATTGAAGTCCGGAAAACCGTTCGCTTTTGCAGGACTTTGGGAAACGTGGAAGTCGCCGGAAGGGGAAGTGGTGAATAGCTGCACCATTCTCACGACAGAAGCGAACGGAGTGATGAAAACTATACACGACCGGATGCCGGTCATGCTGACAGAAGAAGGGGAGAAAATCTGGCTCGATCCGAAATTAGAGGACGCTCAGGTGTTGGAAAAACTATTGAAGCC
This sequence comes from Planococcus sp. (in: firmicutes), assembly GCA_041553775.1. Classification (GTDB taxonomy): domain Bacteria; phylum Bacillota; class Bacilli; order Bacillales_A; family Planococcaceae; genus Planococcus. The sequence goes on along the minus strand of JBFEIJ010000038.1, from coordinate 11,390 downwards.
ATTTGCTTCAGAGCAGATGGAGGCATTTGAAGTGTCGAACGCTGTGAATTCGCCAAAACATAATGGACCGGAACTGATTCAAAAAGTCGGATGATCAGGAGGGGTTTGGGATGAAAAGTGGCTTGATATTAGAAGGGGGAGGCATGCGAGGCGTTTATACAGGAGGCGTATTAGAAAAATTGCTGGAAGAACAATTGTTTGTCGATTACATCATTGGCGTATCGGCCGGAGCTTGCAATGCTTCGTCTTATGTGTCGCGGCAAAGCGGACGAAACCGCGATGTGACAATTGGTTACGTGCAGCATCCAGATTATATATCGGTGAAAAATCTTTTATTGAAACGGGAATTGTTCGGCATGAATTTGATCTTTGACGAAATACCGAATCGGCTTGTGCCGTTCGATTACATGAATTTCAATAACGCCACCGAGGAATTCGTAGTCGGCACGACCGATTGCATGACCGGCGAAGCGGTCTATTACCAAAAGCATGAACATGCGGAGGATATATTATCGATTGTCCGGGCATCCAGTTCGATTCCGTTGATGGCCCGTCCCGTAGAATATGAGGGACGCCTTCTCATGGATGGCGGACTTGCTGACCCGCTGCCCATCCGTAAAGCATTGACGGACAACGTGACAAGGCCGGTCATCATCTTGACGAAAGAGAAAGGCTATCGCAAGAAAAAGAATTCGTTTGCCCGCCTCATGCCCGCTTTTTATCGCCAGTTTCCTGGAATCATCAAAAGTTTGGAGGACTGGACCATCCGCTACAATAAAACAATGGACGTGATTGAAAAAATGGAAGCGGAAGGGTATTTGCTTGTCATCCGGCCCTCCAAATTCATTAAAGTGAGCGGCATGGAGCGGGATATCGACAAGCTGACGGACCTCTACGATCTAGGGTACCAAGATGCCGAAGAAATGATGGACACCATCAGCCGATTCGTCGGCCATTAAACCGCTGGGAGCCAGCGGTTTTTTTATGTAAAGTGAGAGTAGTGCGCCAATAATTGGGAATATGGTAAAATCGCGAAGAGGTGAGTTTATGATCGAACAATTAAATCATCACCAAGAAAAAACGGCAAAGGAAATTCAACGGCTGCAAAAACAAGCATACCAAGTGGAAGCCGCATTGATCGGCTTCGATGGCATCCCGCAATTAAACGAATCCATTTTGGAAATCCAAAACTCCGGTGAAACATTCATCGGGTATTTCAATGAGGAATTGAGCGGGTTGATCGCCTATAAAGTAGAAAGTCAATTAATCGATATTCACCGGCTCGCTGTGTCGCCAGCGCATTTCCGACAAGGCATCGCGCGCAAACTAATAGAACATGTACTGGGAGATTTTCCGGAAAGTGAATTTATCGTCAGCACGGGCACATTGAACGCACCCGCTCGGAAGCTGTATGAACAATACGGATTCGAACTGACCGAAAGCTTCGAACCGGCTCCCGGAGTTCCGTGTGTAAAGTATTATAAAAAGAATACATAGAGAAAGTGCAATAATAGAAAGGTTATTGGATATCGTTTTAGCGGATTTGGGTATGGTAAAGACCAGAATGTTGAAGAGATTTATAAGCCGCTATAATTCATAAGAGAATATTTTTCTACTTAAAAAAATAAAGACTCTAAGTATTTGGAGAAGCGTTCGCTCGACTCCTGTGGGGTTAGCGGGTTTGAGAGACCCCGCAGGGAGCGCAAGCGAACGAGGAGGCTCGATTCCCGCCCCACGGAAAGCGAGCGATAAGCTTCGGAAAATACGATTACATTGGAGGAATTGGAATGGACTATTTGCAGCATCCGTTTGAATCGCAAAGGCATACGGTTTTTTCGAAAAAAGGCATGGTCGCGACTTCGCAGCCATTAGCGGCACAGGCAGGAATCGAAGTGATGCAAAGAGGCGGCAACGCCATTGACGCTGCAATTGCGACAGCTGCGGCGCTGACCGTTGTTGAACCGACTTCCAATGGAATTGGAGGAGACGCGTTCGCATTGGTGTGGGTGAAAGACAAGCTTCACGGATTAAACAGTTCAGGTCCTGCGCCAGCGAGCATTTCAGTTGAAGCAGTCAAGGCGCTCGGCCACGACAAAATGCCGGTGTATGGTATGGTGCCGATTACGGTTCCCGGTGTACCTGCCGCGTGGGCAGAGCTATCTCGCAAATTCGGCAAGCTGCCTTTATCGGAAACCTTAAAACCGGCAATCCGCTATGCGGAAGAAGGCTACCCGTTAACGCCGATTCTCGGCAAGTATTGGAAAGCAGCCTATGAGAAATTCAAGGATTCGTTTACATCTGAAGAATACCAAGCGTGGTTCGACACATTTGCGCCGAATGGCCAAGCACCGGAAATCGGAGAGATGTGGTCATCGCCCGGACATGCGGCAACCTTAAAAGAAATTGCCGAAACCGATGCGCGCTCGTTTTACGAAGGTTCGTTGGCTGAGAAAATCGATGCGTTCATGAAACAGCATAACGGCTTTCTGTCAAAAGAAGATCTTGCTGCCTTTAAACCGCAATGGGTGGAGCCGGTATCGGCCAATTACCGAGGCTATGACGTATGGGAAATCCCGCCGAACGGCCAAGGCATGATAGCTCTCATGGCATTGAACATTTTCAAAGAGATGAAAGCGCCGAAATGGCAATCAGCCGAGACGTATCATGAACAAATCGAAGCGATGAAGCTAGCGTTTACGGACGGCAAAGAATTTATTACCGAACCAGAAGCGATGCTGGTTAGCATTGAACATCTTTTATCAGAACACTATGCAAAAGAGCGCGCTGACGCGATCGGTGACCAAGCTTCGGACCCTGCTCCTTACGAATTGCCTAAAGGCGGGACCGTTTATTTGGCTGCGGCAGATGAAGAAGGCAATATGATTTCCTATATCCAAAGCAATTACATGGGCTTCGGCTCAGGCATTGTCATTCCAGGAACGGGGATCAGCCTTCAAAACCGCGGTGCCGACTTCTCACTGGACCCGGAGCATCCGAATGTTTTGCAAGGAGGCAAGCGGACCTATCATACGATCATCCCTGGATTTTTGACCAAAGGCGGCAAAGCGGTCGGACCGTTTGGTGTGATGGGCGGCTATATGCAGCCGCAAGGCCATTTCCAAGTAATCACAAACACTGTCGATTATTTAATGAACCCTCAAGCCGCGCTTGATATGCCGAGATGGCAATGGACGAGCGGCAAAACGATTTTGGTCGAACCGAATTTCCCGAATTATTTAGCACAGGCACTTGAACGTAAAGGGCACGAAATTCAAGTGGCCACAGATGGCGGTGCTTTTGGCCGCGGGCAGATTATCTGGCGCAATCCGGATACTGGTGTATTGGTAGGCGGCACAGAATCGCGGACGGATGGAGCTGTAGCGGTGTGGTGAATAAAGAAGTCAAAAAGCGCAGCGATTCAAGCTTGAAGATCTATACCGATTTGTTTGCGGCCTTTTTCCGCGTCGGTATTTTAGGCTTTGGCGGCGGCCCTTCGGCAATTCCGCTTTTCCACATCGAAGCTGTGAAGAAATACGAATGGATGACGGAAGACGAATTCAGTGACACTTTGGCTTTAGCGAATACCATGCCGGGACCAATTGCCACAAAAATGGCCGGTTATATCGGGTATCGCATTGGCGGAATTGTCGGCAGCTTGATTGCATTAGTTGCGGTGGTCGTGCCGACAGTGCTAATGATGATCGTCCTGCTTGGAACCTTGCAGCAATTCAAAGATGTCGAATGGGTCAATAGCATGTCATCCGCTGTCGTGCCGGTAGTTGCCGTCATGTTGGCGGTGCTGACATGGGATTTTGTAAAAAAATCCGGGCAAACGCTCGGTTGGCTGCGTGCAGTATTATTGATTGGCTTAGCTGTGCTTTTAATGGAGATTCTCCATATCCATCCGGTGATTTTGATCATTGGTGTGCTTGTGATTGTGTTGCTGGGCTCTAAAAAAGGAGGCGGGGACACATGATTTACTGGTCTATTTTTCTGGCATTTTTTATTCCGGGCATCTTGGGATACGGTGGCGGCCCCGCTTCGATTCCGCTTGTTGAAAAAGAAGTGGTTGATCGCTACGGCTGGATGACGACGCAGGAATTTGGGGAAGTGTTGGCGCTTGGCAACGCGCTTCCGGGGCCGATTGCGACCAAAATGGCGGGTTATATCGGCTATGCAGAAGGCGGAATTCTCGGTTCGTTGATCGGGCTATTCGCTTCAGTGGCACCGTCGCTGATCTTGATGATCGCGTTAATGATGACGTTGATGAAATACAAAGACTCGCCAAAAGTCAAAAACATCACCAAAATGATTCGGCCGGTCATTGCCGTTTTGTTGGGAGCCATGACGCTGCAGTTTTTCATGACGTCAGTTGAGACGTCTGGAACCTTGCAGACGGTTATTCTCGTAGCAGCGAGCTATTGGCTACTCGAAATCAAGAAAGTCCATCCCGCGTTTGTCATCCTGTTGGCACTCGCTTATGGGGGCATTAGCAGTTTCTTCTAGCTTAGAATTAGGGGCACCTTTCATTTCAATGCGAATATTGTTGAATTCCAAAACCATCTGCATGCAGCAGGTGGTTTTTTTGTGCAGACAAAAAGCTTTACTTTTAATTCGAGATATTTTATGATGGCTATCAAGGATAATTATGATCCGCGTTAATGAAGGATAGAGGTGAATTTCATGCACATGAAGACAGGGGTCGAACAATCCGTATATGCCATTCTTTTATTGAACATGTTGCCGGGCAAAGCAGTATTGTCTGGTGAAGCGATCAGTCAGCAATTGAATGCATCACCCACGTATTTTCAGAAATTATTGAGGAAATTGGTCAGTGCAGACTTGATCGTATCGGTGCCAGGCGTCAAAGGCGGATTTCGTTTAAAGAAACGCCCCGAAGACATCTGTGTGTACGATATTTACTTGGCCATCGAAGGCAGACAATCGCTGTATTCGCCTAGTGGAATTTTAGGCGATTTGCTGGAACTCGAAAAAAACGAATACGGCTGTTTATTGACCGATTTGATGAACGAAGCGGAGACAGCTTGGAAGACGGTCATGAAGCGAGAGACGATCGCTTCACTGGCACAAAAAATGGAAGAACAGCGATATCAGCCAAAGGCAGCAGAGCTTCAACAATGGCTGAACGAAAAAATGCTTGTTCAAGAAAGGAGCGGAAATCGATGATTACGAGTTTAACGCGTATTAACGAATTAGCAAAAATAGCAAAAGAAACAGGCTTGACGCAAGCTCAAGAAGTGGAGCGTCAAGTGTTGCGAGAGGATTACTTGCGCGAGATTCGCGGCCAAGTTGAAAGTTCGGTTACAGGACTGACGATCATCGACCCGCTCGGCAACGACGTGACTCCGGACAAAGTGAAAAAACAAAACCTTGAAACGAATTTAATGGAAAGAATGTGATCATAGATGAATAACGATTATTTGGTAAAAGCATTAGCATATGATGGACAAGTCCGCGCATATGCGGCACGTACAACAGAAACAGTAGGAGAAGCGCAGCGCCGCCATTACACATGGCCGACTGCTTCAGCCGCTCTTGGCCGTTCAATGACAGCGAGCGTCATGCTCGGTGCGATGATGAAAGGCGAAGAAAAACTGACGATTAAAATCAACGGCAACGGACCGCTTGGCACGATTTTGGTGGATGCCAACGCCAAAGGTGAAGTCAGAGGCTACGTATCAAATCCACATACCCATTTTGATTTGAACGAAAAAGGGAAACTGGATGTACGCCGCGCTGTCGGAACCGAAGGAACCTTATCAGTAGCAAAAGACATCGGCTTGCTGCATCCTTTCGTCGGCCAAGTGCCGCTCGTCTCAGGTGAGCTTGGAGAAGACTTTACACATTACATCGTCACTTCAGAGCAAGTGCCTTCATCAGTAGGAGTTGGCGTAATCGTCAACCCGGACAATAGCATCCAGGCTTCAGGCGGCTTTATCATTCAATTGATGCCAGGCGCAGAAGAAAGCGTCATCGCACATATCGAAAAACGCTTGTCGGAAATCCCGACGATTTCAAGCATGGTACGTGATGGGTTGACACCTGAAGAAATCTTGTCGGAAGTTCTAGGCAATGAAAATGTAAAAGTACTTGAAAACATGCCTGTCCAATTCCAATGCCAATGTTCACGTGACCGCATCTCAAATGCCATCACAAGCCTCGGCACAGAAGAAATCCAGGACATGATCGTAACTGATGGCCATGCTGAAGCCCAATGCCATTTTTGTAACGAGAAATATCATTTCTCCAAAGAACATTTAGAAGAAATGATTGATCAAATCAACGCTTAATCTAATTTATACCGACAATAACTGCTTGTAAGATTGAAAAATGCAATGGACCAAGTCCGTTGCTTTTTTAGATTCCAGATATAGTCTGGGAATTCATATTTTCGAAGCAAATCAATTGCTTTCCATGGTGCTAGAATCGAACCTAATAGTCACTTTAAAACGGATGTTCCTTCTGCAATTATTATTAAAATAAACCATTCAATGTTTTCAATTCACTTCAAGATTCGAAACGTAAGGCGGCGACTCCAGCGGGATAGCGAAGTGTCGAAATCCACTCGGGCGCTAGTCCGAGTTAGTTCGGCGCGAGCCCGCGGAAAGCGTCCGACTGAAGTGAAGAATCTGGCATTATTGGTGGGCTCTAAAACTCAACCCAACTATGCCCCAATGGAGAAGAAAGGAAACTCTCCTATATATTACCTCGATTTCGAGACAAGTTTTAACCGCTCTATAAAAGGGAACAGCATAATTAGAGACGTTCTATTATTATTGGAGGTTTTATTACATGAAACACATATTCCAAAAAGGTGCGGATTCGTCCAAACCGACATTTCTTGTGTTGCACGGCACGGGCGGCAACGAAAATGATTTATTGCCGATCGCGGAACATATCGATCCGAAAGCTTCTGTCTTAAGTGTTCGAGGCAACGTATCTGAAAACGGCATGCCGCGTTTTTTCAAACGCCTGTCTGAAGGTGTATTCGACATGGAAGACTTGAAAATGCGGACCGAAGAATTGTATAGCTTTATCGAAGAAGCTGCAGAAGAGCACGGTTTTGACCGCTCGAATGTCATCGCCATCGGCTACTCAAATGGCGCGAACATTGCAGCCAATCTGCTCTTTACATACGCTGATGCGTTAAAAGGAGCTATTTTACATCATCCAATGGTGCCGAATCGTGAAACGGCATTGCCAAACTTAATCGACGTCCCTGTATTTATTGCAGCTGGTACGAATGATCCCATCTGTCCGGCAGAGGAATCGACGGATTTGAAAGAGTTATTAAGCAATGCAGGCGCAAAAGTTTTGCTTCACTGGGAAAGTTACGGGCATCAATTGACCATGCCGGAAGTTGAAGCAGCGAAAAAATGGTACGATCATTTATAATCATCCAGCCCCTCTTAAGATGTTAGAGGGGCTTTTGAAAATTTCAGGAGGAGGGATGATATGTTAGAAAATCCGCATATCCAAGAACAACTTGAAGCATGGGTGGAAGAAAATAAAGGACATACTGTCTTAGGGGCCACCGCTCAATATATTCCCGCACTTGGCAAAATAGATCCGAGCCTTCTCGGCATTTGCATGGTAGATGAAGATGGCCATTATTATTGTGCAGGTGATACCGACAAAGAGTTCACGCTGCAAAGTATTTCAAAGGCATTAACTTTTATCGCCGTGAGCTGCCATTACGGTTTGGATTTCGTTTTAGAGCGCGTGGACGTGGAACCGACTGGAGAAGCGTTCAACTCGATTATTCCGTTTGAAATCCATCGGCCGAACAAGCCGTTCAATCCGTTCATCAATGCGGGGGCGATTACGATTTCCTCGTTATTGCCAGGACCGACAAGTCAGAAAAAATACGAGAATTTACTAGGTTTTCTTGAAGATCTGGTCGATCATCCGCTTGATCTGGATAAGGAAGTATACGATTCCGAATGGCAGACATCGCATCGGAACCGAGCGCTTGCTTATTACTTAAAAGAAGCGAAGTTTCTCGACATCGAAGTAGAAGAAGCATTGGATATTTACATCCGACAATGTGCCATCAAAATGAGTGTCAAAGATCTGGCGTTGATTGGTTTGATTATCGCCTATGACGGTTTTAACCCAATAACGAAGAAAACGCATTTCTCACCGGAAATAGCGCAAGTCGCAAAAGTTCTAATGGTCACGTGCGGCATGTATAATTCTTCAGGTAATTTCGCAGCCCATGTTGGCATTCCCGCGAAAAGCGGTGTGTCCGGCGGCATCATGGGAGCGGTACCGCCGAAACTGCATTCACAAACATACGAATTCAAAGCAGGCGCTGGCATCGGCGTCTACGGTTCGGCGATTGATGTTCAAGGCAATAGCGCAGCAGGAACGATGATGCTGCGGCAAATCTCTAAAGAATGGGATTTGAGTATATTTTAAAAGGTAGTCCTGCAAGCATATACAGCTTGCAGGGCTTTTTTCATATTTTACCAAATGACGTTTTAGTGAAAAATTTAATGGGTAAAAAAATGGGAGAAAGCAAATTTCGGCAATTGAATGGAGGAATGAACAAGATAAAAATACCGATGCCGATTGCAAAACGAACGTAAATAATGCGCCATTTCTTATTCTTCAACGGACATTGGAAGGTTTGAGCGTTTTCAACGCGGGTATTTCAGCATTAGCAAGATTTTTCGCAATACAAATAAAGCACGCATAAAAAATTGGAGGAATAGAAAAATGACCAACAATAAATTTATGGGAACTTTCGACACAGAGTCAGAAGTATTAAGAAAAATCGAAGAGTTGAAAAATCAAGGGATTTCCGAAGACCATATGTACGTCATGGCACACGATAAAGAACAATTGTCTATGGTCAGAGGCCGGACAGATGTCGATTACAAATCCTCAGAAGGCGGTTGGATGGATAAATTCATGGGATTCCTATCTGGCAACGAATCTGTTCATGAAGCGTTCTCGGGAATGGGGATAGATGACAAGGAAGCAGACGGTTATTACCGCGACGTTCAAAACGGTAAAATCTTATTGTTTGTTGATCAGGAAATTGGCTCAACTTATGGGACAACAAGCGCGAATGACAGCGATGTGTACGGCGATTCCGCCAATAATACCACCGGCGCGGCAGGATTTGTCGGTGCAACGGGTGGAAGTGCAGGGTATGGTGATTCTGGAATGGTCGCACGCGACGGTTTGACGGTGGATACAAACGACTCGAACGATGTCAATTACCACCGGGAACGAGGCGAGCGCGGCATGACGGACGATGATGACTTAGCTGCTTCGCAGCGCCAGCACACGAACGAAACGGCTGGAGTTGGTGAAGATACAGGGACAGGTTTCGGTTTAGGACCTGAAGATGCAGTTGACGGGGGAGTTCGCAATGACCGTGAATCAGATCGTTTGGACACCACGAACGGTCTGGGACGCGACGCATTTGAAAGTCATGATGAACGAGTAAGAACTGAAGAAGATACAAATACCACATTCTCCGGCAATGGCACAAGTGCCTTTGGAGCGGAGGAGGAACGTCTGCATAGCAGCGAAGGTGAGGGGCTAAATAATGCTTCTCACACAAACAAAAACAAAAAAGAAACAACCTTATCCGATTTAGATGACGATGATTTTACGGTCGACCGTAAAGAACATTTCTAAACAATGAAGGCTAGATAAGGCGGGGAATTTCCCCGCCTTTTTGCATGCAATCATGTATACTTGAAGAAAAGTCGGGAGGGATTATAAATGGACGGCAAAAAAAGAAGCGATGTAAAACCGGGGCTGGAAGTCAACGTGATTTTAAAACAAGACCAGCGCAGCGGTAAAAAAACGCGAGGCGTAGTGAAAGATTTATTGACCAATTCCGCGACACACCCTCACGGCATCAAAGTGAGACTCGCTGATGGACAAGTTGGCCGAGTATCTGAAATCATCAACACAAAATAACCTATTACGTTGAAAGGGCTCATTCGATATGGGACCCTTTTTTTATGTGCAATTCGAATGAGGCAACGCATAGAAAGATTGTCTGCATTTTTAAAAAATCGCAAATAAATATCGCGCAGCCATGGTAAAATAAAAGGAATGAAAGTGCGAAGGGGTATTGGCCGTATGAGCAATTTTTTTGAACGCAAACAACAGCAGCTTGGCGTCGAGCTGAATAAAATACAGCGCAAAGCAGTGGAGCGGACAGAAGGCCCTTTGCTTCTTCTCGCGTGTCCAGGATCAGGGAAAACCACAACAATGATTATGCGCATCGGCTACTTGATTGAAGAAAAAAAGGTGCCTGCGCAGCGCATCAAAGCGATTACATTTAGTAAAGCATCGGCTGTCGATATGCAGGAGCGTTATAAACGCTTTTTCCCTGTTCTTGCACCGGTGGATTTCTCGACCATTCACAGTTTGGCTTTCCAGATAACCCGCGAGTATTTAGCTGAACTCCGTTATGTCATGATAGAAGGCAGCGAAAGCAACGGACTCCATAAAAAACGGCTTTTGCGGGAAATGTTTGAGACGGAAGTTGGCGAACCTATTACAGAAGACCAACTGGAAGAACTGACGTCGTTCATCAGTTTTGTGAAAAACAAGATGACGCCGCGAAACGAATGGAAAAAATTAAAGGCGCCGTTTGAAGGCGCAATTGAAATATTGAAAACGTACGAAGCGTTCAAAGAAAACTATGACGTTAGGTTAGTGGACTTTGATGATATGTTGTCACTAGCAAACGAAGCATTGGAAAAAGACAAAACGCTCCTGAAAAAATATCAGCAGCGCTGGGATTACGTCATGACCGATGAAAGCCAAGATACGTCGATGATTCAACATGCCATTGTCGAAAAACTGGTGGCACGCCATCAAAACCTATGCGTCGTTGCCGATGACGACCAATCGATTTACACGTGGCGCGCAGCAGAGCCTACGTATTTGCTGAAATTCAAAACGGTGTACCCGAATGCGTACGTCATGAAAATGGAGCGCAATTACCGCTCGACGAAACACATCGTTGATGCTGCGAATTTATTCATCAAAACCAATAAGAAACGCCACGATAAAAACATGTTCACGAAACAAGAAGACGGCGAGCCGATTGTCATCAAGCGACTGGCTTCTGAAGACGCCCAATTCAAGTACTTGATGAAGGAATTGAAAGAGCTCGATAATTTTGGTGAAGTCGCGATTTTGTACCGCAATAATTCGTCTTCTACGTTATTGATGAGTGAATTGGATCGGTTGGGCATCCCGTTTTACATGAAAGACGCCGATAACCGCTTTTTCTCGCATTGGATTGTCGAAGACATGCTCAATTTTATGCGGTTCAGCTTAAAGCCGGAACGCATCGATATTTATTCGAAAATCGCTTCAAAAACCAATGC
>JBFEIJ010000037.1:0-24304 GCA_041553775.1 Planococcus sp. (in: firmicutes) | reverse complement strand
TTGTCGTTATTCGTTCGGACATTCCCGTCTGTTCAAATCAAAAAATCAATCGCGTTTTCGTGCAAGCCGATGCAATCGTTCCATGGCCAGATGAATTTATTGAAAGCTGAAGTGGAACGCTGGCAACTTGCGAAATTCCAGACTTTCATCATGGCTGAAGGTGCAGAACGCTTAGAAAAAGTGCGTTCAGTGCTTGAAGATTACAATATGGAAGCGGAAATCTTCAATTCGAAAACCGAATTGCAAAGCGGTCACATTTACTTGGTCGACGGGGATTTGGCAACAGGCTTTGAAATGCCGTTGCAGCGAATTGCGATTATTACAGATGCTGAGATGTTCAAGAAGCAAGCGAAGAAAAAAAGCCGGCCACAAAAGCTGACGAACGCTGAACGCATCAAAAGCTATTCGGAAATCAAACCGGGCGATTATGTTGTCCATGTCCACCACGGCATCGGACGGTATGTCGGGATTGAAACGCTTGAAATCAGCGGCATTCATAAAGATTATTTACACATCATTTACAAAGCCGATGATAAATTATTCGTTCCGGTCGACCAGATCGACTTGATTCAGAAATACATCGCTTCAGAGGAAAAAGAGCCGAAGCTTCATAAAATGGGCGGAGCCGAATGGCAGAAGACGCGCAAGAAAGTATCGGCGGCTGTTCAAGATATCGCCGACGACCTGATCAAATTATATGCCGAACGCGAAGCGCAGAAAGGCTATGCATTTGCTGAAGAACAGGACATGCAGCGCCAATTTGAAGCGGAGTTCCCTTATGAAGAAACCGTCGACCAGCAGCGCTCAATCAATGAAGTGAAGCGCGACATGGAAAACGAACGGCCGATGGACCGTCTTGTATGCGGCGATGTTGGTTATGGTAAGACCGAAGTGGCGATTCGTGCGGCGTTCAAGGCAGTGCTCGATGGCAAGCAAGTGGCATTTCTCGTACCAACGACGATTCTGGCACAACAGCATTTTGAAACGATGGCTGAGCGCTTTAAAGATTATCCGATCACTGTCGGCCTCATGAGTCGTTTCCGTTCGAAAAAACAGCAAGCGGAAACATCAAAAGGGTTGAAAAACGGCACGGTTGACGTCGTCGTCGGCACGCACCGCATCTTGTCGAAAGATATTGCTTATAAAGATTTAGGACTGTTGATTGTGGACGAAGAACAACGCTTTGGCGTCACGCATAAAGAAAAGATCAAACAAATGAAAACGAATGTCGACGTGTTGACGCTGACAGCGACGCCGATTCCGCGTACGCTGCATATGTCGATGATTGGTGTGCGCGACTTGTCGGTGATTGAAACGCCACCGGCAAACCGCTTTCCGGTGCAAAGCTATGTGATGGAACATAATGGTGCATTGGTGCGCGAAGCCATTGAACGCGAAATGGCGCGCGGCGGCCAAGTGTTCTACTTATATAACCGCGTCGATGACATGACCCGCAAAGTAGAAGAAATTCAAGCGCTCGTTCCAGAAGCGCGAGTAGGCTATGCACACGGACAGATGTCGGAAACGGAACTGGAATCGGTGATTCTCAGCTTTCTCGATGGTGAATACGATGTGCTTGTGACAACGACCATTATCGAAACGGGCATCGATATTCCGAACGTCAACACGCTCATCGTTTACAACGCTGACCGCATGGGCTTGTCGCAATTGTATCAATTGCGCGGTCGCGTTGGTCGTTCGAACCGCGTCGCGTATGCGTATTTCATGTACCAGCGTGATAAAGTACTGACGGATGTTGCTGAAAAAAGGTTGATGGCGATCAAGGAATTCACCGAACTGGGTTCCGGCTTTAAAATCGCCATGCGTGATTTATCGATACGCGGAGCAGGCAACTTGCTCGGTTCGCAACAGCACGGCTTTATCGATTCGGTCGGATTTGATCTGTATTCGCAAATGCTTGAACAGGCAATTGAAGAACGCCGTACGGGCAATAAGAAGGAAGTCGTGCCGGAAATCGAGATTTCCCTCGATGTCGATGCGTACATTCCGGACAGTTATATCGGTGATGGCTATCAAAAAATCCAGATGTACAAACGCGTTAAAGGCATTACCGATGTCGAGGAAGTGGAAGAGCTGCAGGATGAACTCATCGACCGCTTCGGTGACATGCCGATTGAAACAGACCGCTTGCTGCGGATTGCCCGCATGAAAGTATGGGCGCGGACAGCAGGAGTCGAATCGATCAAGCGCAGCGGCACTGTAACGACGGTCAAACTGACCGAAAAGGGAACGACGTCGGTCAATGGCGGCAAATTGGTGGAACAATCAGCCGCATTTGGACGTGCTGTCGGCTTTAAAATGACCGGTCAGCAATTGGCGATGTCGATTGATGATAAAAAAACCGGCAAGCTGCATCCATTCGATGTGCTAGAAAGCATGGTCAAATTACTGCCGGAATCATTAAGAGAAGAAAAGCCGGTTGGATAACAATCGTGAAGTTTAACTTAAGGGAATGGGTGGAGCCCGTTGAATACTGATCAAACAATGAAAACATTCATGAAAGGCGCTGTGTTATTGACGATGGCGGGCTTCGTCGTCAAATTGCTCAGCGCAATTTACCGAGTGCCGTTCCAGAATATGGTGGGCGATCAAGGCTTTTATATTTATCAGCAAGTCTACCCGTTTATCGGAATTTTTGCGGCTTGGACTTCCTATGGCTTTGCAGTAGCGGTATCGAAAGTGCTCGCCGATTCACCAGATACCGATCAAGGTGCCGTGTTACGGATTGCTTTCGGTTTTATAGCATCGATTTCAATAATGGTGTTCGGCGGGCTGTATTTCGGTGCCAATCGCTTAGCAGGTTGGATGGGTGATCCGTTGCTTGCGCCGCTTTTGGAAATGGGTGCATTCGCCGTGCTATTGATGCCGGTGCTCGCTGTACTTAAAGGTCTATTCCAGGCGCGAAACGACATGGCCCCGGTCGCTTATGCACAAGTGGCGGAACAGGCGGCTCGTGTATCGGTAATCTTGATTGGCACGTGGATTATGATCTCAAGCGGCTTTTCATTGTATGCTGCTGGGCAAGTTGCTATGTTCGGTGCGGTAGCTGGCGGGATTGCAGGAGCGTTGTTATTGGCTGTCTATTTCAGAAAACGGCTGTTCACATTTCGGCCGTCGCCTGCATTGAAAAAATGGCCGATTGTCAAAGCCTTAGTGGCCGTCTCGCTTAGTGTTAGCATGAGTTCGCTCATCTTATTGTTTTTCCAGCTAGTCGATTCGTTTTCGATATTCCGGTTATTGATGGAAAGTGGCATGGAGCGTATGGCGGCAATGGAACAAAAAGGTGTTTACGACCGTGGTCAGCCGCTCGTTCAATTCGGCTTGCTGATTGCGTCGTCGCTGGCGTTGGCGATTGTGCCGCTTGTGGCGCATATGGCGAACAAAAAAGGCGGTCGTTCAGCAGAAGTCTATGCTCAGCTGGCATTCCGAATTTCGTTCTTGTTTGCAGTGGCGGCGTCGGCAGGCCTGGCTTTTGTCATGCCTTACGTTAATGAGATGTTGTTTCAAACGCGTGACGGCTCGATGGCCTTAATCATTTTCAGCTGGCAAATCGTGTGGATGTCGCTCATTTTGGTGATGACCGCTATGTTGAACGGTCTCGGAAAAGTGAAAATGCCTGCTGCGTTATTGGTCGGCGGATTGGCAGTGAAAGCAATTGGTAATCTGTTGCTAGTGCCGATTTGGGGCATCGCCGGAGCAGCGCTGGCAGGTAATATCGGCTTAGCAGGTATTGTCGTGGGGCTATTCTGGTATTTCAAACGGGTCTGGCCAATCCAATTTGCGCCGCGCCGCTATTATCGCTGGATTGCCCTAGCGTCAGTGGTGATGGGAACAATTGTTGTGGGATGGGCTTTATTTGCAGACCTTATCCTTTTTACTGCTTTCTCCAGCCGCATGCAAGCGCTTTTCACGGCTCTGACGGCAGTAGCATTGGGCGCAGCCGTATTCATGACGCTGATTGCGAAGAGCCGCATCATTACGGAGAAACAATGGTTTATCATTCCATTCGGCCGGAAAATGGCGAGCTTCCAGTTAATGATCAGAAAACAGAAAAGGTGATGACAAATGAACACCATACAGGTAATCGGACTTGGAGCTGGAGATTTGGACCAGTTGCCGTTCGGCGTTTATAAAAAATTAAAGCAAGCGACAAAATTATACGTGCGGACTGCGGATCATCCTGTGTTAACTGAATTGGCACAAGAAAACGTCGACTGGACTTCATTTGATGGAGTGTACGAAAAGCACGATGCGTTCGAACCGGTTTATCAGGAAATTGCACAGACGCTTATCGATTTAGCACAAGATCAGTCCGTGATGTACGCAGTTCCCGGACACCCGCTTGTTGCGGAACAAACTGTACAGCTATTGATTGCTGCGGAACAAGAAGGACGCTGCCGCTTGTCAATCGAAGGCGGACAAAGCTTTCTGGATGCTATATTCGGGGCGCTGCGCATCGATCCGATCGAAGGCTTTCAATTGCTCGATGGGACGTCGATGCACAGTGATGATGTCAACATGGCGCAGCATGTGTTGATTGCCCAAGTCTATGATTCTTTTAGCGCTTCAGAAGTAAAGCTCGCGTTGATGGAAAAATACCCGGAAGATTATCCGGTTACCATTGTGACGGCAGCGGGCTCGGCAGATGAATTGCTGAAAACCGTGTCCTTATACGAACTGGACCGCTCAACAGAAGTGAATAATTTGACGACGATCTATGTGCCGCCGGTAAAAGTACAATTAGACCGCCTCAAGGAATGGCAAACGTTCCGAAACATAGTTGCAACCCTACGCAGTCCGGAAGGTTGCCCGTGGGACCGTGAGCAGACACATGAGTCGTTGCGCCCTTATTTATTGGAAGAAGCGCACGAATTATTGCAGGCGATTGATGAAGAAGACGATGAAGCGATCGCGGAAGAGCTCGGCGACGTTCTCTTGCAAGTCTTTTTGCACGCACAAATCGGCCAGGACAACGGCTACTTCCAGCTTGAAGATGTATTGGCATCGATCAGCAGCAAAATGATTCGCCGCCACCCGCACGTATTCGGCGATGTAGAAGTCGACGGATCAGATGAAGTGGTCGCGAATTGGCAAAGCATCAAAGCGCAGGAAAAGCCGGAGACGGCATCGATTTTGGATGGTCAGCAACGCTTTAGTTCAGCTTTAGAGACCTCATTCAATTACCAGAAAAAAGCGGCGGAAGTCGGCTTTACGTGGCCGAATGCCGACGGCGCGTGGCATAAATTCAAGGAAGAATGGCAGGAATTCCAGCAAGAAGCGGCGAAAGGAACGAAAGAGCGGCAACTCGACGAATTGGGCGATTTGTTATTCACGCTCGTCAATATTGCACGTTTTTACGGATTGTCTCCGGAGCAGGCGATGATTCAAGCGAATAGCAAATTCCGCAAGCGTTTCGAGCACGTTGAAAAACGCGTAACGGAAGGATCCGGAAAGTTCGGTGACTATACACTAGAGCAGCTCGATCAATTTTGGAACGAAGCCAAAAGATTGGCAAGAAAGGAAGACTGACTATGCGACTCGATAAATTTTTGAAAGTCTCGCGTTTAATCAAGCGCCGCACATTAGCGAAAGAAGTGGCTGACCAAGGCCGTATCCTCGTAAACGGTTCAAAAGCCAAAGCGAGCTCTGTTATCAAAGAAAACGATGAACTGCAAATCCGCTTTGGTCAAAAAGTGGTTACAGTGCGTGTGGATCAAATTAAAGAAAATGCCAAGAAAGAAGAAACGGCAAATATGTATACAATCTTAAAAGAAGAGAAACTGGATAAAGTAGAACCCCAGTTTATTGATGACGAAGCGTAAGTGTTGAAAAGTAAAACAAAAAAGCTGCACCGGAGCCATGCTTTCCGGTGCAGCTTTTTCTATTAAAAGAATAAAGACATTAATCACTTGCCCATAAGTGCAACGAGCAGCGCTTTTTGGGCATGCAAGCGGTTTTCAGCTTCTTGAAACACGACCGAATGGGGTCCTTCAAGAATGGCAGTGGTGACTTCTTCTTCACGGTGAGCGGGCAGGCAATGCATGAAGATGTAATCGTTATTGGCGTGTTGAGCAAGTTCTTCATTAACTTGAAAACCTTGAAAATGCTCCATGCGCTCGAGTGCTTCCGCTTCTTGTCCCATGCTGGCCCATACATCGGTGTAGATGATGTCGCAGCCTATTACGGCTTCGACAGGGTCTGTCGTTACGTTAATGTTTGCGCCGGTCTGCAGTGCGATGGTTTGTGCCAACGCCACCATTTCCGGTTTCGGTGCATAAGCTGCGGGCGAGGCGACGGTGATATCCATTCCGACTTTCGCTGCACCGATCATCAATGAATTGGACATATTATTGGCGTCGCCGATATAAGCCATCTTTTTGCCGACAAAGCCGCCGAAATGTTCTTGGATCGTTAACAAGTCAGCGAGCACTTGGCATGGATGGAAATCGTCAGTCAAACCATTGATGACGGGCACGTTGCTATTGGCAGCGAATTCCTCAACGGTCTCTTGGTGGAACGTGCGAATCATCACACCGTCTAGATAGCCAGACAATACCTGCGCTGTATCGGCGATCGTTTCGCCGCGGCCCATTTGAATATCGCGTGTGCTCAAGTGCAGAGCGTGTCCACCAAGCTGCAGCATGCCCGCTTCGAATGATACACGGGTACGCGTCGACGATTTCTCGAAAATCATGCCGAGTACTTTTCCTTGCAGCAACGGCAGGTGTTTGTTTTCAGGCTTCTTCAAATCTGCCGCAAGCGCGAGCAGCTCCAAAATTTCATCGGTGCTGTAATCCTTCAGCGACAATAGGTGGTTTTGAGTTAATTGTGTAGCGGATAACATGGTGGTCATTGTCATTTCGCAAGCACTCCTTTCGTTGATCCGTGGATATGTGTTACGGCTTGTTGGAAAGCTTCAATGGTTTCAAGTCTTGTCCAGACGTGAAGACGATGGACAGCTGCTTTGGCAGCTTGTGCTTTATCCGGGTCTTGAGTCAGGTCGATATAAGCTTTTTTATAATCGGTTGCGATCCATTTTTCAAATGGCTGCGACGCTTCTGTCTGGAACACGAAACCGTGATCTAGCCAAAAATCCAGGTCGATCAGCGGCAAGGATTCAGCGGTGATGAAGATCGTGCCGCCGCCTTCAAGATTCGCTAATTGCTGTGAAGCACCGACGAGTGCTTTAAACATCGCGACGCCGGCATCCTCACTTTGACCGATGACTTCGCCAGTCGACATCATTTCTGGCGACAACACTGGCGATAAACCAGGCAATTTGATATGCGAGAAAACGGGTGCTTTCACCGTATATTCGGGTTGGCCGTTATATTCTTGTGCGATGCCGAGCTCATCAAAAGGTATGCCGAGCATTAGCGCGGTAGCATGTTGGACAAGCGGAACACCGGTCACTTTAGCGCTGATTGGTGCTGTACGCGACGCTCGTGGGTTGATTTCCATGACGAACAATCGCCCTTGTTCGTAGACAAACTGGATATTAAACAAGCCGGTATACGCCATATTGGCTGCGATGTGCTTGGCAGTTGTTGAAATCTCTTCAAGTTCATGCTCTGAAAGTGTAAGTGGTGGAGTGATTGAAATGCTGTCGCCGGAATGAACGCCGGTGCCTTCGATGTGTTCAAAGATAGCGGATACCCACACGTTTTCACCGTCCGTCAAAATGTCGGCTTCGACTTCTTTACCGGTGATGAAATGATCGACTAATACGGGAAACACGACTTTCGTCTGTGAGAGCCAGTGCGCAAGTTCGTTTTCATTATGCAAAACGGTCATTCCTTTGCCACCGATGACATAAGATGGGCGAAGGAGGATCGGGTAACCAAGTTTCTGTGCGAATTGCGGGACTTCCTCTGGCGATTCGGCTGTATAGCTCGGAATGGCCGGAAGTCCGACAGACTTAAGAAACGAATAAAACCGGTCGCGGTCTTCCATTTGATCCAATAAATCGACAGTGGAACCGAGCACTGTGATGCCCGCTTCTTCCAATTCTGCAGCCACATTCAACGATGTTTGTCCGCCGAATTGAACAATGACGTTGGTGATGCCTTCAAAATCAAGGACATTTAAAATGTCTTCTGCCGCCATTGGTTCGAAATACAAAGCATCAGCGATTTCGTAATCGGTGCTGACGGTTTCTGGGTTGTTGTTGATCATTACGGCTTCATAGCCGAGCTTTTGTAGAGCCATGACGCTATGGACGCAGCAATAATCGAATTCAATGCCTTGGCCAATCCGGATGGGCCCTGATCCGATGACTGCCACTTTTTTCGGATTGGCCGAACGCGAATCGGAAGAGCCATGCCAAGTGGAATAGAAATAATTCGTCTGTGAGCGGAACTCTGCTGCACACGTATCGATAACACGATAAGCTGGCGACATGCCCCAACTTTTACGTTGCCCCCAAATTTCAGAAGGGGAGATGTTCCATAAATCGGCGAGCTGCCGGTCGCTGAAACCGAGCGCTTTCGCTTGCAGCAAACGTGAATAAGTCATATCGTTCCACGACAGTAATTGAAGTTTGCGCCATTCGTCGACAATTCGTTTAAGAATATAGAGGAAGTAAGGTGCAATCGATGTTAATTGGTGCAGATGAGCTGTGCTTTTATTGCGGACGAGCAATTCGAATATCACGAACAGGCGGCGGTCATCTGCCTCGACAGCAAGTTGTTCCAATTGAGTTGTTGGCATTTCAGCCAGCGCGGGTAGACGGAAACCGTCGAGCGGCAGATCTAGCGAGCGCACAGCTTTCATGAAGGCTGCTTCCATGCTGCGTTCGATCGCCATCACTTCGCCAGTCGCTTTCATTTGGGTGCCAAGAGAACGATTAGCGTCCTGAAACTGATCGAACGGCCAACGCGGAATTTTGACGACCGCGTAATCGAGCGCCGGTTCGAAACTGGCGAATGTCGTACCGGTTACTGGATTTTTCAGTTCCGCCAGCAAATAGCCGAGTGCAAGCTTAGCGGCGATTTTGGCGATCGGATAGCCAGTCGCTTTTGATGCCAAAGCAGACGACCGGCTGACACGCGGGTTTACTTCGATCAAATAATACGTGGAATTTTCTGGATGAAGCGCAAATTGTACGTTGCATGCACCGATGATGCCGAGTGCTTCAATAATATGAATGGAAGCGGTGCGCAGCAAATGGTATTCGCGGTCATTCATCGTTTGACTCGGGGCCACCACGATCGAATCGCCTGTGTGAATGCCAACCGGATCCATATTTTCCATATTGCAAATTGTGATGCATGTACCTGCCGCATCACGCATCACTTCGTATTCGATTTCCTTGTAGCCGGCGATGCTTTTTTCCACTAAGCATTGCTTGATGGGGCTTGCGCTCAGCCCTTGCTGCACGAGTGCGATGTAAGCCGCTTGATCATGCGCAATGCCGCCGCCAAAGCCGCCCAATGTATAAGCGGGGCGCACGATGAGTGGAAAGCCTGCATTGTCAGCGAATTGCAGAGCACTGTCGGTCGAATAAACAATGGCGCTTTGCGGTACAGGTTCGTTCAATTCGTTCATCAACGCCCGGAATTGTTCGCGGTCTTCAGCTTGTTTGATCGAATCGATATTGGTGCCAAGCAGGCGAACATTATACTTAGAGAGTATGCTCGAATCCGATAACGCCATTGCCAGGTTCAATCCGGTTTGGCCGCCGACTGTAGCCAGCAAGCCATCTGGGCGTTCTTTTTCGATAATGGCAGTCAGGCTGTCGACTGTCAGGGGTTCGAAATAAACTTTATCCGACATGCTTTTGTCTGTCATGATGGTGGCGGGATTATTATTGACCAGGATTACTTCAATGCCTTCTTCTTTGAGAGCGAGACATGCTTGAGTGCCGGAATAATCGAATTCCGCGGCTTGGCCAATGACAATTGCACCCGATCCAATAACCAAAACTTTTTTTATCGTGTGTTGCTTAGGCATACATTTTCACCTTCTTTTTCTGCTCGGAAGCGGTTAGAAATTGGCTGAATAACGACAAGTGGTCAGCAGGTCCCGGAGCTGCCTCCGGATGAAATTGAACAGTCAGCAATGGAAGCTCTTCGTGGAAAAGTCCTTCGATGCTGCCGTCGTTGACGTTTTTATAAAGAACCGATAAGGGCGTATCGCTGACACTGGCATCTTCGACGACGTAGCTATGATTTTGGGAACTCATGGAAACTTGCTGCGTTTTCACGTTGATCACGGGATGATTTGCTCCTCGGTGGCCGAATGCCAATTTCGCGGTCTTTGCACCGAAACTAGAAGCCAGCACTTGGTGACCGAGACAAATGCCGAATGTCGGGTAACGCTCTGCCCAGTCCCGGTAAGTCGGAAACAGCGGCGAAAGCGCAGCAGGATCGCCAGGCCCGTTGGAAAACAACAACCCATCCAACTCGAGTTTATCCAATTGCTCAGTTGGCAACGTGTGCGGAATAATGCTGACTTTGCATTTCCGCTGCAGCAATTCCGTTAAGATAGAAGATTTATAATGGAAGTCGATCAAGCCAATGTGAAGATCTCCCTCACCGAACACGACCACTTCAGTAGCTTGGTTTGAGACGTCAAAGAAATCAGTCTGTACCGGCTCCCACTCAGTGATTGTTTCAGAAGTGGCACTTAAATGCGATTGCATCGTTCCGGATTCACGCACAGCTTGAATGACGGAGCGGGTGTCAACTCCGCTCAAAATGGGCACTTTCGCTTTTTTGGCGAATTCTGCAAGCGGTACGGCTCCTTTTTCAACAGGTCCGTCGTAAAGTTCGGCAACGACAATGCCGGCAGCTTGAATTTTTTCAGATTGAATATGTGCAGCCAAAACGCCGTATTGACCAATCAATGGATAAGAAAAAACGATTACTTGTCCTTTATAAGATGGATCTGTTAATACTTCCTCATATCCAGTCATTCCCGTAAAGAAAACAATTTCACCTTGTACAGTGCCTGGAACGCCGTGCCAATGCCCTTTAAAGGTTTCTCCATTTGCGAGTGATAACAATCCTGTCATATTTTCGCCTCCTATTATTTATTCACTATTAATGCATATTTATAAAAACGATAAAAAGTAATTTCAATATAAACCTATTGAATAAAGACCTTTTGAAGAGATACTAGTATTATAGACTGCATAAAAATTAAGTCAAGGGTATTTTTATTAATAAATATTCAAAGCTTTTCAAGTAGAGCGCTAGAAATGCATGAAAAAGAGCAGGAAATGCAAAAAAATCTTATAAAATTTCCCAATATCGTGTATAATGGCATCAAAGTGAGTGGAAGGAGGGAAAGTCGTGGGTTTGAAGGGAAAGAAGAATGCAGGCAGTCCGGAAGTCGCTTCAATTCGAAATGACTACGTCCGCTCCGTTGAACGGCAGGAAAAACGCCAGCAGGCGCATAAAGTCCGCCTTTTCAGAAGGCTCTCCGTATTTGGTGTGGTATTTTTGCTAGCAGCCCTTTGGGTAGGCACCACGCTCTATGGACAGTCGAAGAGCATTGCGGAAAAAGAAATACAACAAACTGAAACATTGTCAGCGCTTCAAGAAGTGGAAAAAGAGCAGGCGCAGTTGAAAGAACAGATCATGTTGTTGAACGACGATGATTACATAGCCAAACTGGCGCGCAAAGAGTATTTCTTATCGGACGAAGGTGAAATTATTTTCACGATGCCGAAAGCAGAAGATAAAAAAGAAGAAGATGCAGATAAAGAAGAGTAGTCAGTTGACACTCTTTTTTTGCTGATTATAATAAAAAGTGTTATACTAAAATTCGGGCAACGTCCCGTAAAACGAGTTTTTTGACCCCGCATGGCGGTCATCTTAATTTTTAAGGAGGAGCATTTTTTCTATGTCGATTGAAGTAGGCAGCAAGTTAGAAGGTAAAGTTACAGGTATCACAAATTTCGGAGCATTCGTTCAGTTACCAACTGGTGCAACAGGCCTCGTGCATATCAGTGAAGTCGCAGACAATTACGTTAAAGATATCAATGATCATCTTAAAGTCGGCGAAATGGTGGAAGTCAAAGTAATGAATGTGGAAGCAGACGGGAAAATTGGTCTGTCCATCCGCAAAGCGAAACCCCAGCCAGAAGGCGCGCCGCAGCGTCCAGAACGCCCACAGCGTCCGCGTCCAAGCAATAACCGTTCGTTTGAGCGCGCTCCAAAAGAAAACTTCGAAACGAAAATGGCGAAGTTTCTGAAAGAAAGTGAAGAAAACATGACTTCATTAAAACGCGCTACAGAATCTAAGCGCGGCGGCCGCGGTGCTAGAAGAGGCTAACTTGCTAGCTGTTTTAATAGCATAGGAAAATGCTTCATGACAGCTTAACAATTGAAACTGAAACGCTTCTCCGTCGTGGGGAGCGTTTTTTTTATAAGGTGTAGGGATCAATGAAACACAAAAAAGCAGCATCCTTTGTCAGGATGCTGCTTTTAACTACTGTATGATGGCGGCAGAGGGGATCGAACCCCCGACCTCACGGGTATGAACCGTACGCTCTAGCCAGCTGAGCTACGCCGCCTTGTTCAAACGAACATTTTAAATCATACTATCGAACGGACCCGGTGTCAATTGAATTCGAAAAATATTTTCAGGGCATTCTTTTTCATTAAAAGATTCAGGACCCAAAAGAGGTGAGCGCATGACAAAGTATGAGAGAAAAATGGTGGCGTATATCAAAAAATATCATTTGCTTGAAGCGGGAGACCATATCCTCGTCGGTTGTTCGGGAGGTATCGACTCGCTTGTATTGTTGCATTTTTTGAAAACGAACGAGCACACTTTCGGTATTACAGTGGCAGCGGTGCATGTCAATCACATGCTGCGTGGTGAAGAGTCGGACGAAGACCGCCGCTTTACTGAAGAAACTTGCCGGCATTGGGAAGTTCCTTGCTCCAGCCGAAACATTCCCATCCCCGCAATCCTCGAAACGACGGGCGGCAATAAACAGCAAGTATGCCGGAACGAACGCTACACTTATTTCCAAGAAACAATGATGGCTGAAAAGGCGCAAAAATTTGCGACCGCTCACCACGCTGATGATCAGCTTGAAACGGTATTAATGGCCGGTATTCGGGGGTCGCTGCATTCGGGTTCATTCGGTATGCCGTTGCGACGGCCATTCGGTGAAGGCGAGCTCATCCGCCCGCAGTTCGCGGTGACAAAAGAGGAAATTGCCGATTATGCCAAGCGCAACAACGTCGCCCACCGCGAAGATTCCAGCAATGCAGAGCCCATCTACACCCGCAATCGCGTTCGGGAAGCAATCGTTCCTTTATTGAAAAAAGAAGAGCCCGCCGTTTCCGCTCACTTTGTGGAACTTGCGGAGACGCTCCAAGAAGATCAACGGTTTTTAGAACAGCTAGCGCATGAAAAAGTCCAAGAAATGGTTCATTGGACAGACGGGGAATTGCATCTATCGGCGGAAAGGTTTAGAAATGGAGCACTTGCTTTACAAAAAAGAATGGTTCTAATACTATTAAACTATCTATATAATGAGCAGCAAGTGTTGATTACAAACCAATTGGCTGAACAAGTGCAAAATGCCATGCAAGGTTCAGCTGGCACGGTTTCGTTGCATTTGCCGCATAATTATAGGATGACACGCCAATACGACGCGGTGTTCTTTAGCCGACAACCGGTAAATTCAGCAACTGTACTAGCCGAAACGGTGATTACGGATGACTGGACTGCTGAAGTGAAAGGGTTTCGCTATAAACTTGCCCCTTTACTGTTGGCGAATAAAGAAAAGAATGCTGTGTTTTGGTATTTCACCGCATCTGCACACGACAGGATAGTTATCAGAAGTCGCAAGCCGGGAGACCGAATCCAACTTATGGGCATGCAACAGCCCAAAAAGGTGGCGCGATTGATGATTGATGAAAAAGTGCCTGTGTGTGAAAGAGAGAATTGGCCGGTCATTGCAACGGAAAAAGATGAAGTATTGCTGATTCCAGGACTGCGCCCATCCAGTTTTTTCAGTCGCGAACCGCGTGCTGGAGATGACTGGGTATTGATAGAACAACACGAGAAAACGCCAAAAGCGAATTATTAGGAGGCCCACCATGTTAGAAAAAGACATTGAAGAAATATTGATCACTGAAGAAAGCCTACAAGAGAAAGCACGGGAATTAGGAGAAATCCTTGCGCGTGACTATCAAGATAAATATCCATTGGCAATCGGAGTGTTAAAAGGCGCGATGCCATTCATGGGCGATTTAATGAAGCGCATGGACAGCTATGTAGAAATGGACTTCATGGACGTTTCAAGCTATGGCAACGCAACTGTTTCTTCAGGTGAAGTGAAAATCATCAAAGATTTGAACGCCAGCGTCGAAGGCCGCGACCTATTGATTATCGAAGACATCATCGACAGTGGGTTGACACTCAGCTATTTGGTGGATTTATTCAAATACCGCAAAGCGAAATCGATCAAGATCGTTACACTGCTCGATAAGCCATCTGGCCGCAAAGTGGATTTGAAAGCCGATTACATCGGATTTGAAGTTCCAGATGCATTCGTTGTTGGGTATGGTTTGGATTATGCGGAAAAATACCGTAATCTTCCATATATTGGCGTCTTGAAACCTGCTATTTACAGCGAAGATCAAGAATAGTCAAAAGAAGTTCACACAATACGGATTCACCCGTAAAGCTAAGGGCTTTTCGTTGTATGCAGAAATGCTCGTATGTTAGTATTTAGTATAGTTTTGGGAAACTTTATGAGGAGGCTTGGGATGAATCGAATATTTCGGTACACCATATTTTATCTACTGATCTTCCTAGTTATTATCGGTATTCTGGGGACATTTAATAATAGTAACCAACCGACTAACGAAATAGGATACACGGAATTCTTGGAAGCTGTCCGAGGCGGGACGATCACTGAAATCACCATCCAGCCTGACGCCAGTGTTTACGAAGTAACAGGGAAACTGAGCACATATGAAGACGATGAGACATTCGTCACGAATATTCCAGTGGAAAATGAAGCTTTAATTACGCAAATTGATGAAATTGCAACATCTGAGGGCGCAAACGTTAGCTTTTTGAAAGCTCCACAGACGAGCGGATGGGTTCAATTCTTTACAGGCATCATTCCATTCATCATCATTTTCATTCTTTTCTTCTTCTTGTTGAACCAATCACAAGGCGGCGGTGGCGGCCGAGTGATGAATTTCGGGAAAAGCAAAGCGAAGCTTTATGATGACCAGAAACACAAGGTTCGTTTCAATGACGTAGCAGGAGCGGACGAAGAAAAGCAAGAACTTGTTGAAGTTGTTGACTTCTTAAAAGATCCTCGTCGTTTCGCAGATATCGGCGCGCGCATTCCTAAAGGGATTTTATTGGTTGGACCTCCGGGTACAGGTAAAACGCTTTTAGCTCGTGCAGTTGCTGGAGAAGCGGGCGTTCCGTTCTTCTCTATCAGTGGTTCGGATTTCGTTGAAATGTTCGTCGGCGTCGGGGCCTCCCGCGTCCGTGACCTTTTCGAAAATGCGAAGAAAAATTCACCGTGTATCATCTTTATCGATGAGATTGATGCAGTCGGACGCCAGCGGGGCGCAGGCCTTGGCGGCGGACACGATGAGCGTGAACAAACATTGAACCAATTGCTAGTTGAAATGGATGGCTTTGGCGCGAACGAAGGCGTCATCATCATCGCAGCTACAAACCGTCCGGATATCTTGGATCCGGCGCTTCTTCGCCCAGGCCGTTTCGATCGCCAGATTACAGTTGGCCGTCCAGACGTTAAAGGACGCGAAGAAGTCTTGAAAGTACACGCACGCAATAAGCCTCTAGAGCCGACTGTTGATATGAAAGCTATCGCACAGCGCACTCCGGGATTCTCAGGGGCGGATTTGGAGAATTTATTAAACGAAGCAGCTTTAGTAGCAGCTCGTCGCAATAAATTGAAGATTGATATGTCCGATATCGATGAAGCAACAGACCGTGTTATTGCGGGACCTGCTAAAAAGAATCGCGTCATTTCGAAAAAAGAACGCAATATCGTCGCATTCCACGAAGCTGGCCATACGGTCATCGGATTGATACTTGATGATGCGGAAACGGTTCATAAAGTGACGATCGTCCCTCGCGGACAAGCTGGCGGCTATGCGGTCATGCTTCCGAAAGAAGATCGCTACTTCATGACAAAACCGGAATTGCTTGATAAGATTGCCGGCTTGCTTGGCGGCCGTGTTGCGGAAGACTTGAGTTTCGGTGAAGTTTCAACTGGAGCGCATAATGACTTCCAACGTGCAACAGCCATCGCAAGAAGCATGGTTACTGAATACGGCATGAGCGATAAAATCGGACCGATTCAATTCGGTCAAGCACAAGGCGGCAATGTCTTCCTTGGGCGTGATTTTAACTCAGACCAAAACTATTCAGACGCAATTGCGTTTGAAATCGATCAAGAAATTCAACGCATCATTAAAGAGCAATACTTGCGCACGAAAGAGATTCTTACTGAAAACAAAGATCTTCTATCGTTGATTGCCAATACCTTGCTTGAAGTGGAAACGCTGGATGCTGGCCAAATTCTTCACTTGAAAGATCACGGCACGCTGCCAGAACGTTCTTACGAAGCATTGAACGGCGATTTTGAAAAAGAAGCCGTCGATTTGTCGAAAGATGAAGAGGTTACTGATGTAACGGGTGCTCCGAACGACCCTTCTGCTGGTGATTTGCCGAAAGAAGGCGACGCTGGGGAAACGACAGGTCCGATTCAAGAAGATCGCAAATAAATAAGCATTGTAATAACCGATTGATCTTTCCTTTTAGAGGGCGGGTCAATCGGTTTTTTTATTTCTCTGAAAATATGGTATGATGTGTTGGAAAATCGTTGATAAGAGAGGGCTCAAATATGATTTTAGTAATGGATATCGGAAACACGAATATTGTTTTGGGTGTCTACGGGGAGCAGAAATTACTGCACCATTGGCGACTTGAAACGGATCGCCATAAAACAGAAGATGAATACGGAATGCAAATCAAAATGCTGCTAAATGATGCCGATTTAGGGTTTGAAGCGATTGGCGGCATTATTATGTCTTCGGTCGTGCCGCCGATTATGTTTTCGCTTGAACGGATGTGTCAGAAGTATTTTCATATAAAGCCGTTAATTGTTGGGCCGGGTGTAAAAACGGGCCTCAATATTAAATACGACAACCCGCGTGAAGTTGGAGCTGACCGAATCGTCAACGCAGTCGCTGCCATCCATGAATATGGAACGCCGTTGATCATTGTCGATTTTGGAACGGCAACTACTTATTGTTATATTGATGAATTCCAACAATATATGGGTGGGGCAATTGCGCCGGGCATCGGAATTTCTACAGAAGCATTGTATAACCGGGCCTCAAAATTGCCGCGCATCGAAATTGCTCGGCCGACAAATGTTGTCGGAAAAAACACGATATCCGCGATGCAAGCTGGAATTGTCTATGGTTATGTCGGGCAAGCGGAAGGCATCATTACGCGCATGAAATCACAAAGTAAGCAAAAGCCGACTGTTATCGCGACAGGTGGAATGGCATCGCTCATTGCGACAGAATCATCCTTGATTGATAAGGTGGATCCATTTTTGACATTGAAAGGTCTTTATTTAATTTATAAACGCAATCAGGCGTTGGAAGGGAACGATTAAGATGGGAGATTATTTAGTGCGTGGCCTAGGTTTTGGCGGCAGCGTTCGAGCGTTTGCTGCTGATGCAACCGAAGCGGTAG
The DNA here is from genome assembly GCA_041553775.1 of Planococcus sp. (in: firmicutes). Taxonomy (GTDB): domain Bacteria; phylum Bacillota; class Bacilli; order Bacillales_A; family Planococcaceae; genus Planococcus. The sequence continues at coordinate 6,556 of JBFEIJ010000037.1, read as the reverse complement.
CAGAAGCGCAGCGTCGCCACCAAACGTGGCCGACAGCATCTGCTGCATTAGGACGCGCAATGACTGCGGGCGTCATGCTTGGTGCCATGTTAAAAGGCGGAGACAAAGTAACGTTGAAAATTCAGGGAGGAGGACCGATTGGTGCCATCTTGGTTGATAGCGATGCGGATGGTAAAGTGCGTGGCTATGTCACAAATCCGCAAACTCAAATTGACTCCTCCATAAAAGGCAAGCTTAACGTCAAGGGAGCGGTCGGCACGGACGGCATGCTATCGATTGTGAAGGACCTCGGCATGAAAGAGAATTTCACAGGGCAGACGCCGATTGTTTCTGGTGAAATTGCGGAAGACCTCACATATTATTTTGCGGTTTCTGAGCAAGTGCCATCATCAGTCGGATTAGGGGTGTTGGTTGATACCGATAATTCTATCCTTGCTGCTGGCGGGTTCATCATTCAGTTGATGCCTGACACGGATGAGGAAACAATCGCAGCTATCGAAAAGAGGTTAGCTCAAATCGAGCCGGTTTCAACGATGATACAGCGTGGGCTGACGCCAGAAGAAATTTTGGAAGAAGTGCTAGGAGAAGGCAATGTCCAGATATTAACGAAAATGCCGGTGAAGTTTGAATGCAATTGCTCTAAAGAACGTTTTGCAGAAGGAATCTTAGGCCTTGGTGAAAAAGAAATCCGTGAAATGATCGAAGAGCAAGGAATGGCTGAAGCGCAATGCCATTTCTGCTTGGAAACGTACCATTACTCTAAAACAGAATTGGAAGCGTTGATCGATGAGCTACACGCGTAATCCGCCACGTCCTGCTGCATCACCGGCACCTGCAGGGCGTCCGCCAAGAAGAAGATTGAAAACAGGGCCGCTGCTAGTCTTATTAGCAGTATTATTCATCGGTAATTTACTATGGTTCGTTTCATGGCTTATGCCGTCTGAAGGAAAAAGTGAAGAAGTGGCAGCTGTAAAAGGCGAACCGATTACACGCCAAGAATGGATGGCGGCTATGGAGGAACAACATGGCCGTGATACTTTGCTTGGTTTGGTTAATCAAAAAGTCATGAATACTGCAGCGGAAGAATACAACATTAAAGTCAGCGACAAAGAAATCGAGCTCGAACTTGCAATGCTCCGCACCGCGCAAGACGGCACGGATATGGCTTTATATACAGAAAATCAAGAAATGTTGCGCGAACAGGTGAAATCACAATTGATTTTAGAAAAAGTATTAACGAAAGATATCGTTGTAGCAGATCAAAAAATCAAAGATTTCTATGAGGAAAACCAGGCGCTTTATGACGTCGAAGACGGATATCGGACGAGCATGATGGTAGTCGAATCAAAAAGTGAAGCCGAAGCGGCGTTGAAAGAGCTCGAAAACGGATCTTCTTTCGAAGCGTTGGCTCGGGAAAAATCGATCGATACAGCATCCGCGAGCCTTGGGGGAGATATCGGTTATATTTCATTGGACCAACCGGCAGTCGATCCTGCCGTTGCAAAAGCGGTGCAATCGGTAGAGGTAGGCAAGTGGTCGGAACCGGTAGCGTTGAAAAGCGGACGCCTCGCAATTGTCACAGTAGTCGACAAAGCGAAGGGCAGGAAGTTTTCATTCGAAGAAGTCAAAGAGCATATCGGCCGGGAACTGGCGCTTGAGCAATTGCCGCAATCGGTCACTCCGGAAGCATTCTGGAAAGAGTTTGATGCAGAGTGGTTTTACGGAAAATAAAGCGAAAAGACATTTCTTAATTGAAATGTCTTTTTTGGTGTATACAATTTGACAGAAAATGAAAAAGGTTGATACGATAAAGAAAGATTAATGCTTACAAAAATACTTGGGATTAGGAGTGTTAAAAATGGCGCGTATAGGAAATTCAATTACAGAATTGATAGGCCAAACACCCATTGTCCGATTAAATCGCTTAACTGGCGCTGAAGATGCAGAAGTTTACTTGAAACTGGAATACTTCAATCCTGGGAGTAGCGTAAAAGACCGTATTGCGCTGGCGATGATTGAAGCTGCTGAAAAAGAAGGTAATTTAAAGCAAGGTGACACAATCATTGAGCCCACAAGTGGTAATACGGGGATAGGTCTTGCAATGATTGCGGCTGCTAAAGGCTATAAATCTGTCTTGGTTATGCCTGAAACAATGAGCATGGAACGCCGAAACCTGCTGCGCGCTTATGGAGCTGAACTGGTTTTGACTCTTGGAGTTGACGGTATGAATGGGCCAAATGGAGCCATCAAAACTGCTGAAAAATTGGCTGCTGAGAACGATTGGTTTATGCCCCAGCAATTCAAGAATGAAGCGAATCCGGAAATTCATAGGCTGACAACTGGACCAGAAATTGTGGAATCGATGGGCGATCAATTGGATGCTTTTATTGCCGGTATCGGAACAGGTGGTACGATAACAGGTGCCGGACAAGTGTTGAAAGAGCGATATCCAAATATTCATATTGTGGCAGTAGAGCCGACGGATTCTCCGGTGTTATCAGGCGGCAAGCCGGGTCCGCATAAAATCCAAGGTATTGGAGCAGGATTTATACCGGAAATTCTTGATACGAAAATTTATGATGAAATCATTCAAGTGACGAATGATCAATCTTACGAAACGGCCCGCAAAGCGGCGCGTGAAGAAGGCATTCTCGGAGGCGTTTCTTCTGGAGCCGCGATTTACGCAGCTTTGCAAGTTGCAAGACAGCTTGGAAAAGGGAAAAAAGTGCTGGCAATTATTCCGTCAAACGGAGAGCGGTATTTGAGCACACCGCTATACCAATTTGAAGAAAAGTGAATCGTGTGATAAAGAGCGTGCATTTGTACGCTCTTTTCTTATGGCGAAAATACCGTAGTTCGCGATAAGATGGAGGCAGTGAATATTTCCCGGGCAATAATAGGGCAGAGAACTGGAGTGTGAAAGATGGAGCTTAATAATAAAACGTGGGTGATGGGCATACTGAATGTGACACCGGATTCCTTTTCTGACGGCGGCAAGTACACGACAATTGAACAGGCGGTGTCGAGAGCGCGTCAAATGATAGAAGAAGGTGCGGATATTATCGATGTAGGTGGTGAATCTACGCGTCCAGGCTATGCGATGATTTCTGACGATGAAGAAATTGCTCGTGTTGTTCCGGTGATTAAAGCATTGAAAAAAGAATGCAACGCTTTGATTTCCATTGATACATATAAAGCGGCCGTAGCAGAAGCGGCGATTGAAGCAGGTGCTGATATCATTAATGATATATGGGGGGCGAAATATGAGCCGACTATTGCGGCGGTAGCTGCGAAATGGGATGTGCCCATTATTTTGATGCATAACCGTAACGAAGCGTCATACCGAAATTTTTGGCTAGACGTAAAAGACGATATAAATGCTAGTATCCAAATAGCGTTAGATGCAGGTGTTCATAAAGACCGGATTTGGCTAGATCCTGGCATCGGGTTTGCCAAGACTGCTGCGCATAACATTGAGATGATGCAACATCTTGAAGATTTCGTGGCGCTTGGTTACCCGGTGTTACTTGGAACTTCGCGAAAATCGCTGATCGGAAAAGTTTTGGGGCTGCCAGTAGAAGAGCGGCTTGAAGGTTCACTTGCAACGGTCTGCTTTGGCGTTGATCGCGGTTGCCAGATAGTGCGCGTTCACGATGTGAAAGAAACCAGTCGCGTGGTACGTATGATGGATGTGTTAACGGGGAAAACCAAATTCAAGGAGGCGGAATAATGGATTTTATTCATGTGAACGATATGGAGTTTTATGGCTATCACGGCGTATTCCCAGAAGAAAACAAATTGGGTCAGCGCTTTCGGTTAACCGTTTCGCTGGCGGTGGATTTGTCGAAAGCGGGAGAGACAGATGAACTGGACTACACTGTTCATTACGGCGAAGTCTATGAAGCGTGCCGAGCCGTCGTTGAAGGGCCGCCGAAAAAACTCGTCGAAGCCGTAGCTGAAGAAGTGGCTTCCCAAATTTTATCGCAATTCTCACTTGTTAAAGGCATACGTGTGCAAATGGTCAAACCAGATCCGCCGATTCCGGGACATTACCGGTCGGTTGCGATCGAATTGTCACGCGGAGAATTTGTATGAACAACAGCTACCTTTCGCTCGGCTCAAATATTGGAGACCGATTAGCAATGTTAAAGCAAGCGGTTGGTTTATTGATGCAGCATCCGTCCATCGAAGTGGCGGCCATCTCTTCCTTATATGAAACAGATCCGGTTGGCTTTACGGAGCAAGAACCATTTTTGAATATGGTCGTCCACGTACAGACGTCACTTTCTGTTGTAGAATTATTGGATTACTGCCAGGAAATTGAACAACGGTTGCATCGCGAGCGACTCGTAAGATGGGGTCCGCGGACGATAGATCTTGATATTTTACTTTACAACAAAGAAGAAGTAAAATCGGAAAGGTTAATTATTCCGCATCCACGAATGCATGAGCGAGCTTTTGTGTTCATTCCGCTTTTGGAAGTGAACCCTTCACTTGAGGGAATGCCGGAACCGCCTGAACAAGGTGTTCGGTTATGGAAAACTTATAACAGAATTGACGAATTTGTTCAGGAACAATAAATCAGCAGCGCAATTTAAAGCGAAATAAAAGCTGCCACAACTTTATGGCAGCTTTTTTATGTAGCACCACAAGAAATTGTGTACAATAGAGAAATACATGAAAGTTTAAGGTGTTGAAAAATAAAGGAGTGTAGGACATGTCAGAAGAGTTAAACGACCAAGTATTGGTGAGACGCCAAAAGATGCAGGCGTTCCGTGATAACGGAATGGATCCTTTCGGTTCGCGTTTCGAACGTACTCACCTTTCAGAAGAAATCACTAACGAATATAGCGGATTTTCAAAAGAAGAACTTGAAGAAGGTTCACACGAAGTAGTAATTGCTGGCCGTGTTATGACGAAGCGCGGAAAAGGGAAAGCTGGATTTGCCCACCTTCAGGATTTGAAAGGTCAAATTCAAATTTATGTTCGTAAAGACGCGATTGGCGACGAAGCGTATGAATTTTTCAACACAGTCGATCTAGGGGATATCCTCGGGGTAAAAGGGGTTATTTTCAAGACAAATGTAGGAGAACTTTCTATTAAAGCGAAAGAAGTATTCTTTTTGACGAAAGCTCTGCGACCGTTGCCGGAGAAATTCCATGGCCTTAAAGATATCGAACAGCGTTATCGTCAACGCTACTTGGACTTGATTACAAGTGAAACGAGCAAAGAGACCTTTATTCTCCGTAGCCGTATTATTCAATCGATGCGTCGCTATCTGGATGACCAAGGTTTCTTAGAAGTTGAAACACCGATGCTTCATTCTATTGCAGGTGGCGCGACAGCACGCCCGTTTATCACACACCATAATGCTCTCGATATGCAGATGTTCATCCGCATTGCAATCGAACTCCATTTGAAGCGTTTGATTGTCGGCGGCTTGGAGAAAGTTTATGAAGTGGGTCGAGTATTCCGTAACGAAGGAGTATCGACGCGACATAACCCTGAATTCACCATGCTTGAACTATACGAAGCGTATGCAGACTACAAGGATGTTATGGCATTAACTGAAAATCTGGTTGCGCATATCGCTCAAGATGTTTTAGGTGCGACGACCGTTCAATATGGCGAAGACGAGATTAATCTTGCGCCGGGCTGGAAACGTCTGCACATGGCTGATGCTGTTAAGGAATACACGGGAGTCGACTTCTGGGAGCAGATGACGAAAGAGGAAGCGCACGCTCTAGCAAAAGAACATAACATTGAAGTAAAACCTACTATGGAAGTAGGTCATATTCTCAATGAGTTTTTCGAGCAGCGAGTAGAAGAAGAATTGGTTCAGCCAACTTTCGTTTATGGGCATCCTGTAGAAATCTCTCCGTTAGCTAAAAAGAATCCTGAAGATGAACGTTTCACGGATCGTTTCGAATTATTTATTGTTCGACGCGAGCATGCAAACGCTTTTACGGAATTGAACGATCCAATTGATCAGCGTGAGCGCTTCGAAGCTCAGTTGATTGAAAAAGCAGCTGGTAATGACGAAGCTCATGAAATGGACGATGATTTTATTGAGGCGCTTGAATACGGTATGCCGCCTACAGGGGGACTAGGAATCGGAATTGATCGCTTAGTTATGTTATTAACCAATTCGGCTTCAATAAGAGACGTTCTTCTATTCCCACAGATGCGTTCACGCGACTAAGAATCATAGTAGAATAAACAAATGGTTATCCGATTTGAGAATATCTTTCTCAAATCGGATTTTTGTTTCAAATAATCCTTGCGCTGAAAGGTGAGAGGTGATATATTAATTGATGTCGTGTTTTTGGATTCTAAATCACACGAAAAAACATAAAAAAATATTGTTGACTTTCTAAAAAGAAGTTGGTAATATTGAAAAGTCGCCAATTCAAGTGGCGCACAAAATGAACCTTGAAAACTGAACAGCAAAACGTCAACAAATAGCAACGGCCGCGCAAAACGGCCCGCGCACAACTTACTGATCAGCTTAGGCAGATCAAAGCGAATCGTGCGTCTTCGGACGGCGATACGCCAG
>JBFEIJ010000036.1:0-25024 GCA_041553775.1 Planococcus sp. (in: firmicutes) | reverse complement strand
GTTAAGTCACGAACGCTTTCGGTTGAGAAGGTTTTGCTCCGATTGCCAAAGGCAAGCTTCGCAAAAGCCGTTCTCGCGCCTCGGCGCTCGTGACGTCTTTCGTTGACGTTTTGCTGTTCAGTTTTCAAGGTTCATGTTGTGTGCCGTTGTTAACAGCAACTTTATTAATATACCTCATCACGTTTTAGATGTCAACACTTTTGTTGAAACGTTTTATCTACTTGTTTTGAGGACAGTTACTAATATATCAAGTTCTCCGATTCAAGTCAACACAATTCGAGAAAAAAATAGAACTTAATAGATAACTATTAAAATGTCTACCTTTTTATTATAACCGAATTTTCAATTAAATCAACTAGGAAATTTGTTATATTTTTAAAAAGGAAATTTTACTCTGCATTCTTCAACAAGATTCGCTGCTATGCTTTGGCCCAACAAGCTTTTCAGGCATACCTCAAGCAATTAAAAATTGACTTTCTACTATATAAAATCATTTCCTACGATTCCATCACTCTTTAAGTCACTCTGCAATATTTAAAAGCCACCTCTACAATGCGGACAAATGAATTTATCGCTCCCCTGAGAATACTCCCTGATTTCTAACCGATAAAAAAATCCCGCCAGAATTTTGGCGGGATTCTTCTATATTAAACTAGGAAGATGAAGTACAAGATGAAGATCACAAACAACCCATACATTACCGGATGAACTTGCTTGCCCTTCCCTGCAGAAATCATCGTAATCGGATAAAAGATAAATCCGATTGCGATCCCTGTTGCGATGCTGTAGCCAAGCGGCATTGCAATCATCGTCAGAAAAGCCGGAACCGCAATTTCGAATTTCGTCCAATCGATTTTTCCAAGAGCAGAAACCATCAACACACCGACGATGATTAATGCCGGCGCAGTCACTGCACTTGTGATGACTTCCAATAGCGGATAAAACAAAATTGAAATTAAGAACAAAGTGCCTGTTACGACAGAAGCAAATCCTGATCGCGCTCCTGCTGCAACCCCTGAAGTAGATTCGATGTAAGAAGTTGTTGTCGATGTACCGAAAATCGCCCCTGCCACAGTTGCCACTGAATCAGCCAAAAGCGCTTTTCCTGCACGCGGCAATTTGTTATCTTTGGTCATCAAGCCAGCTTGGTTTGCCACAGCCACCAACGTGCCGGCCGTATCAAAGAAATCTACAAACAAGAATGTTAGAACCACTACAAGAAATTGAATCGTCATCAACGAACCTGGATCATTGAAGATCGGCTCAAGCGCTACGCCAAATGTTTTCTCCATGCTCGGCACTTGACCAATGATTGCTGAAGGCAATTCCACAATACTGAAAATCATACCGACCGCCGCGGCAATCAACATACCGAAGAAGATTCCGCCTTTAATGCCACGCACCATAAAAATAACGGTAATGACCAATCCGAAAATCGCAAGAAGCGTCGATGGGTTTGTTAAGTCCCCCAGCCCGACCATCGTATCCGGATTCCCAACTATGACGCCAGCGTTTTGCAGACCGATGAACGTGATATACAAACCGATACCCGCTCCAACCGCAAACTTCAACTCTGCAGGAATTGCATTGATGATGCGTTCACGCAAACCCGACAATGAAAGTATGATAAAAAATAATCCAGAAAATAATACGCCAGTCAAAGCTGTTTGCCAAGGAATTCCGTAAGTTAAAATGACTGTATACGAGAAGAAAGCATTCAACCCCATACCCGGAGCAAGTGCAATCGGATACCTTGCCACTATCCCCATCATCAAACTGCCTACTGCCGCAGCTAATGCAGTTGCCATGAATACCGCTCCATAATCCATGCGCATTGCATCTGGCAAATCGGGTACCGAGCTGAGCGTCAATGTCAGTGGATTTACCACTAAAATATAAGCCATTGCTAAAAATGTTGTTAAGCCGCCGATAATTTCTTGGCGATAATTAGTGCCCAATTCTTCAAACTGAAAATACTTCTTCACTATAATTTCCTCCGCATGTCGTCGCAATAATGCCAGAAAACAGAAAAACGCATACAGCGATGCCGTATGCGTTCGATTTACCCCTCCATAATAAAATACAGAGAGGGTCCGGCGTTCTAAAGCCGAACAAAAATCGTAGTCGAGTCATTTACGGTAACTCGGTAGAAACTTTCGGGCCATATCCCCGACATTATACGACAACGTTATTTAATTTCTATCGTAGAATAACACATTAAAAACGAATGCACAACCCTAAACACGAACAATTATTGTTTTTTATCTTTAATAGTTCGTATAATATCCAAAAAACTGGAACACCTTTTAGGTATTCCAGTTCTTCATTTATTCCCACTCGATTGTTGCAGGTGGCTTGCTCGTAATATCGTACAATACGCGATTAATGTGATTAACTTCGTTGACTAAACGAACACTGATTTTCTCTAGTACATCCCAAGGGATGCGCGCCCAGTCAGAAGTCATTCCATCAATCGATGTAACAGCTCGGATGCCAATCGCGTAATCATATGTGCGGGCATCGCCCATTACACCAACGCTGCGGATATCCGGAAGGACCGTGAAGTATTGCCACACGTCCCGGTCTAATCCCGCTTTACTGATTTCATCGCGCAGAATCCAATCCGATTCCCGGACGATTTCTAGTTTTTCTTCTGTTACTGCACCCATAATACGAATTCCTAGGCCCGGACCTGGGAATGGTTGACGCCAAACAATTTCATCCGGCATGCCAAGTTCTGTACCAAGCGCACGGACTTCATCTTTGAACAATGTATTTAACGGTTCAATCAATTTAAACTGCATATCATCGGGCAAACCGCCTACGTTATGATGCGATTTGATCGTTTGGGCAGTGGTCGTGCCGCTTTCGATAATATCTGTATAAAGTGTTCCTTGCGCAAGGAAGTCCATGCCTTCAAGCTTGGATGCTTCATCATCAAAGACATAGATGAATTCATTGCCAATGATTTTACGCTTTGTTTCAGGATCAGAAACTCCCGCTAGCTTGTTCATAAAACGATCGCGTGCATCGATTTTAATGACATTCATATTAAAGCCGTCCGCAAAAGTCTTCATAACACTTTCCGCTTCACCTTTACGAAGCAGACCGTGATCAACGAACATACATGTCAGCTGGTCGCCGATTGCTCTATGGATCAACACGGCAACGACTGATGAGTCAACACCGCCACTAAGTGCACATAGGACTTTTTTGTCGCCCACTTCTTCACGAATTTTTTCAATTTCAAGTTCGATGAAGTTTTCCATTGACCATTCATCTGCCATTCCGCAAACATCGTAGACGAATTGACGTAATACTTCATTGCCATAGATGGAATGACGAACTTCCGGGTGGAATTGCACACCATAAAATCCGCGCGATTCATCCGACATTGCAGCAATCGGACAGCCTGCACTAGTACCAGTCACTTCAAATCCAGGAGGCGCCGCAGTTACGAGGTCTCCGTGGCTCATCCAAACAATTTGTTCTTTTGGAAGATCTTTGAAAATTGTACTTTCTTTAACAAGTTCTAGTTCCGCTTTACCGTATTCACGGTTTTGCGCTTTTTCCACATTGCCTTTTAAATGCAATGCCATTAGCTGCATGCCGTAGCAGATTCCTAAAATCGGAAGACCCATTTCAAAAATTGCTGGATCGATTGAAAATGCATTTTTATCGTAAACCGAATTTGGTCCACCTGAGAAAATGATGCCCGCAGCATTCATTTCTTTGATTTCTTCCGCAGTGATCGTATGCGGATGCAATTCGCTATAAACTCCAATTTCACGAATACGACGTGTAATCAATTGGTTGTACTGGCTTCCGAAATCCAAAACCACTACTTTCTTCTGTTCTTTCAACATCGGGCTGACTGGCACACTCTTCACCTCTTCTATTCGATTCAAGGCCTCAAAATAGCAAAAGAACGCGAAACATAGTCCTCGCGTTCTTTTGCTCTACATCAAAAAGGCGAATGCACATGTCTGAACGCATGCGTCATCCACCTTCATAGTCAAGTCATTTCCGGGGACTTGGTAGAGACATCCGGTCCATATTACCAGACATATATGAGGGCACCTGTACTATATAATTTTCTCAATTGTACAAGGTCGCTGTCTCAAAATCAACCGCTTGTCTGTTTGATTAAATATTCCCAACTTTCTTTTAGCTCTTGCCACTGAACACTTTCTTCTTTCCCGCCATATAAAGATTTTTCATAAGCCGACGTCAATTTCGTCATATCATGGGTCCCAAAGAAAGCATCAATGTATGAGGCATAGGACTTCAACGTCTGTCCATCCTGCCTTTTAATGCCATACAACTCCAATTGTTTCAATAAGCGCAAATAGGCTTTTTCAAATGTTGTAGTATTATTGCCACGTGCACGATAAAACGGAATAAGCACGATAGGCAGCCATTTCTTGCGAATTTTAAATAGTATCAGACCGATCGCTGCCACTAAAGCCAATGTCCCAATAATCCCTTTTCGGCGATCTTTCACATATTGCTCGAACTTACTCCATTGAGATGGCCCCTTATCAACAGCATTCACAACCGCTTCATCTTCCTCTTCTTCCAAGGGATTCGGTCGTTCCGGTACGACAGGTTCTTCGGTTTCATCAGTTTCCGATTCCACGTCAAAATTGATTGCTGCAGCCCCTGTAAATCCGATTGTCGGTTCAAACAGCATCCATCCAACTCCGGGCATATAAGCCTCGACCCAGGAATGGGCGTTGTTATTCGTGATTTGGTAAATTTCTTCGTCGCCATTTTGCGCGATCAATTCACCTTCATTAAATCCCTTTACCCACCGGGCAGGGATATCTAGCGAGCGAAGCATAACGACCATTGACGTGGAAAAATTATCGCAATAGCCTCGTTTCGATTCAAATAAAAACTGATCCACATAATCCTGATCTTCTGCAGGCACCGGGATATCTTCTTGACTGTATTCAAATCCACCTGTGCTGAAATAACGTTCAATCGCTCTTGTTTTTGCATAGACGGTATCAGCATTTTCCGTAATTTCAGCCGCGAGATCTCGCACACGCTGCGGCAGTTCTGCTGGCAATTGTTTATAGCGATCAAATTCAGCCGAAAGCTCTTGCAAGTCTTCTTCATTTGTTGCTTGCAGCGCCGTCAAACTATACTCGGGTTCACTATAGGCAACTTCATACAGTTCCGGGTTAATTTCCACACCGTCACTAAAAGGTTCTATTTTTTGATCATTTGTTTCGTACTGATAGTCGACACTCCGGTCCATTAAGATCGATTTAAGACCATATGGATACAGCACAAACGGAAAAGATTGCTCCATCGCGACTAGCGCATCGTCTTGTGATTCGATGTCACCCGGCTGAATATCCGTGAAGAAAAATTCCCCATTGCCATATACATACGAGTCTCCGACATTTTCGGTCAGTTCCCATCCTTTGGTCGTGTAAATGTCTTTCGACTCCACTTTCCAATACTGACCGTCAGCGACTGTCGCTTTAAAGACCGGTGTATCATCTCCTATAAAGGAGCCGCCTAGTTGGGAATCATTTACTCCGTAACCGATCCGGCCGACTTTCTCACCCGAACCCGATCCAGCTTGTTCGGAAAAAGATTTAATATACGGCACCGGATCCGGCCAAATCGGACCGGATTTCGGTAAATACAAAGCTACTGCAGCAGCAGCTGAAATCATGAGCACCAACGGGATGATATACGCCGCGATTTTATTGCCGCTTATTTCAATATGGTGGCGCTCAAGCCATCTTGCCAAATGAAGCAATCCTGCCAGCAATAGGCCAATCACCATTATTCTGATGATTGCGGTATTCCCGGTATACGGGCTGAATGTGTCCAATACCGCAATAAAGATGACCGTCAACATATAAAATAAGAAGATACTCAATCGATAACTGACCCAATAATGGATTAGATAGACCGCCATCCACAATAAAGCAAAAAAGAGCACTGTCCTGAAAACATCACTCGTATCGCCCCAATTTTGGGTGATGATCGCCGAAAAATCACTTGTGAAATTGCTCCATAAAAAGCGGATTGCCTCACCAGTGAAAAATACAGCGTCGGTATAGACATATGCTGCAAACCACAAGACATATAAGGTTTTAACGGCACCTGAAATCCACCAAGGCACTTGAAACAATGCCATAAACAACGACAGGCCAATAAAAATCAAAAACAGGTTTTTATGTCCTGTCTCCGTCAATGCAATAACAGGCGCCAACCATTCGGCCAATAAGAAAAAGATCAACACATACAAACTTGCTATAAACCATTTGTTTTTTCGAATGGAAGTCATTTACTTTTCACCTCCATAAAGACCGATGAGAAATTTTCCGGGCTCACTAATTTGACGACAAACCCTTTCCCGCGCGCGAATTGAATGGCCTGCTCATCTTCAGGCGTCGGTCTTTCACCCTTGTTCATAACAACCAAGCACATGCAGGCATTCAAGTTTTTCACGTTCCGTTGGATCGCTTTAATCATATCAATCGTCAGCATACTCGTTACATACAATAAACTGGATGACTGGATTTTTAACAAGTCGCGGCCAACCGCTTCTTCTGTCGGCCTTTCAAGGTCAGGCTGCACTTTCGCCAAATAATACATGACCCGGTGAAGATGCTCTTCTGTTTGAACGACTGGAAACGAGTTGCGCGAAGAACCTACTGATAAATAGGCGACGCTCGATTTCGCTTCAACGATCGATTGCAAAATAGAGGCAACCAGCTCTACTTGAATTTCAAATTTATCTGTCGGCATTCTGTCATCGAGTAAAAACAAATCTTGCGATTGACGATCTTCAAATTCTTTAGTCCGCAATGTTTGTGTCCGTGCAAACGATTTCCAGTGAATCCATGACACGCGATCACCCGGTTGATAATCGCGCACTCCCGTCGCCATCGTTGTATCTTTTACAAGTGTAAAAGGCGCGGCCATCGCGCCTTGATCGTATCTTGATTCAATTGGGCGATAACTGATGGGACTGGTGTTTGGATAAACCAATACTTTTTGCTGCAACGGAATCAACTTCGATTTTCGCACCCAGCCGAAAAAGTCCGACACTTCTACACGGACCCCTTCAAGCACGTGCTCTCCGCGCGGCATATCCTTCAGTTCATATGTCCAATTCATTTCCGTGGAAAAACCAGGAACCAACATTTTTTGCTTTCCAGCCGTGTTCCTCGCATTTAACGAAAGCGAATGTGTCTGCTCTGCTAATACGGTATACAGTAACGGGAACCGCATCGTCCGCTGCAAATTAACGGTCGCTGAAAAAGGCGCACCTTTTCGCACTTGCGGCGTGTGGATTTCACGATTCAACTTCATGTCCTGCAGTGGATAAATAGCAAGCAACAATGAATAAAGGGCAAATGGCAGCGTCATGTAAAAAATGAACCAGCTGACAAATCCACCTTGGAACATGGCGTAAGTGAACGTCAATAGCAAAATCAACAGCACAAGCAAAAGCCGTCCCCATAAATTCATGAATGAGGCTGGTTTTTTCATTGGCCTACGAGCCTTTGGACTGGAACGCGTGTTTTCGCCAAAATACGGTCGGTAATTTCTTCTGCCGTGATGCCGTCATAACGCGCTTCCGAGCGCAACATGATGCGATGGCCAAAGACAAATTTCGCCAAATATTGCACATCATCCGGCGTGACGTAATCACGCCCTTTTAACATGGCGTAAGCTTGAGAAGCTTTCATAAGGGCAATCGAACCACGGGGGCTTACACCCAAATAGACATAAGGATCATTACGCGTCTGTCTGGATAAATCCACAATATAGCTCCGAATCGTTTCATCCACTTTAATCTTCTTCACTTCACTTTGTAGTTTCAAAATCTCTTCAAGCGATATGACTTCTTTTAAATCTTCAATCGGCGCCGAGAGTTGCGAGCGATTCAATACTTCCATTTCTTCTTTCGGTGTTGGATAGCCCATTTTGATTTTCAATAGGAAACGATCAAGCTGCGCTTCCGGCAAAGGATATGTGCCTTCATATTCAATCGGGTTCTGTGTAGCCATAACAAAGAAAGGTTTGGGAATCGGCATTGTTACGCCATCAATCGTTAGAGAAGCTTCTTCCATCGCTTCTAAAAGTGAGGATTGCGTTTTTGGGGAAGTCCGGTTGATCTCATCAGCCAATATGATATTGCCCATGATCGGACCCGGTCTGAAATGGAATTCCATGTCTTTCGGGTTGTAGATAGACACTCCGATTACATCGGATGGGAGCAAATCGGGAGTGAATTGAATCCGTTTAAAATCTGCGCCTACTGATTTTGCGAGCGCTCTTACTAGCATTGTTTTACCGACGCCCGGAACATCTTCAAGCAGAACGTGACCGTGGGAAAGCATTGCCACCATGCTCAATTCAGCGATATCGCGTTTTCCGATGATCACTTTTTCAATATTATCAATTATCGCAGCCAAGCGATCTTTTGCGTTCATAATAATTCCCCCAATATATTGTCCATCAATTTTTTAAATTGTCCAAAACTTATTCCAAGCATAACGAATTTACCGCGATTTCTCAACTGTCCATCACTTTCGCGCGAGTTATTTCCATAGAATTGGATATAACCCCTTTAATTAACATTGCTATTTAACAAAAAAACAGGAAAGAGAACGCATCCGTCCCCTTTCCTGTTCTATATAGTTCACTTCCAAAAATCATCAAAGACGGTTACCGGCAGATGGCGTTTGTGTTGCGACCGCAAGTAATAGCCTTCGAGTTTTTCTTGCGCTTCTGCAGGAATCTTTTTGCCTTCAAGGTAATCATCGATCATGTCGTATGTTATGCCCAACGCCTCTTCATCCGGAATCGCAGGACGGTCTTCTTCCAAATCAGCAGTCGGCACTTTCATATACAAATGTTCCGGGCTGCCAAGTTCTTTCAACAAGGCACGGCCTTGTCGCTTGTTCAAGCGGAACAACGGTACGATATCAGCAGCGCCGTCGCCGAATTTTGTATAAAATCCGGTAACTGCTTCTGCTGAATGATCGGTCCCGATTACAACCGCTTGATGAGAGGCTGCTATGGCAAATTGCACTTTCATTCGCTCGCGTGCTTTTTCATTGCCTTTAACAAAATCGGTTAAATCAACGCCTACTTTTTCCAACGCTTTATCGCTTGCATCGACCGCTTCTTTGATATCTACCGTATAAACGTTTGTCGGGTTGATGAACTTAATCGCATCTTGTGCGTCGTGTTCGTCAAATTGAGTACCATACGGCAAACGCAACGCGGTAAATTCATATACCTTACCTTCAGTTTCCGCATTCAGTTCATCTATTGCCATTTGGGCAAGTTTGCCTGCAAGTGTCGAGTCTTGACCGCCTGAGATTCCCAAAACAAAACCTTTCAAGAACGGATGCTTTATCAAATATTGCTTTAAAAAATCAATCGTTCGCCGAATCTCCTCTTGCGGATCGATTGCCGGCTTCACTTTCATTTCTTTAATAATCTGTTGTTGCAAGTTTGACATGAAACTACCTCCTTATTATTTCACAGCTTTTTGCTCGATGGCATCTTTCACTTCTTGGATATTGCGCATTTTATTGTCCCAACATTTCTGACTCAAATCGACTGGGTACTCTTCCGGGTTTAATGAACGTTTGTATTCGTCCCATAATAAATTCAACCCGTTCGAAGCGTAGGTCTGAATTTGCTGCAATGGCGGATTTTCATAAACCACTTTTCCAGCTTTGATCACTTGCTGATGAAGGTTGACCGCTTCAAAGTTCGAAACAAACTTCGACACATACGTATGGACCGGATGGAACATTTTCAAATGATCTTCCTGAGCCGGTTCTTCATCGTGCATCGTAATGTAATCACCTTCTGATTTACCATTTTCCTTATCGATTATGCGGTAAACATTTTTCAGTCCAGGCGTAGTCACTTTCTCTGCATTTCCCGAAATCTTGATGGTGTCTTCCATTTCCCCATTGTCGTTTTCGATTGCCACTAGTTTATAAACAGCGCCGAGCGCCGGCTGATCGTAAGCCGTGATCAACTTTGTTCCAATTCCCCATGAATCCACACGCGCTCCTTGTGCTTTCAAGTTGAGAATGGTGTATTCATCCAAATCATTTGAAACGATAATTTCCGTATCAGGGAAACCAGCGTCGTCCAGCATTTTTCGCGCTTCTTTCGATAAGAATGCGATGTCTCCGCTATCTAGACGTATACCGATGAAATTGATCTTATCGCCTAATTCTTTCGCTACGCGAATGGCGGTTGGCATGCCCGATTTTAATGTGTCATAAGTATCCACTAAAAACACGCAATCTTTATGGCGTTTCGCATATGCATGAAATGCTTCGTATTCATCTTTATACGCCTGCACCATTGAATGGGCATGCGTCCCGGCAACCGGAATGCCGAATTTTTTTCCAGCGCGTACATTACTTGTCGCTTCCAAACCACCGATATAAGCTGCGCGCGTTCCCCATATGGCGGCATCCATTTCTTGCGCTCGTCTTGTCCCGAATTCCATTACACGTTCCGCTTTCACAATTTGCTTGATGCGGCTCGCTTTCGTTGCGATCAACGTCTGGTAATTGATGATATTCAATAGAGCTGTCTCAATAAGCTGCGCTTCAACTAGCGGCGCTTCAATTCGCAACAACGGTTCATTTTGGAATACCGTCTCGCCTTCAACGACTGAATAGACGTCGCCTGTGAATCGAACCGTTTTTAAATAAGCGATAAAATCTTCCTTATAACCGAGTTCTTCTTTTAAATAAGCCAAATCACTGTCGGTAAACTTAAAATCCTTTAAATAATCAAGCACGCGTTCAAGTCCCGCAAAAATAGCATAGCCATTGCCAAACGGCAATTTCCGGAAAAACAATTCGAAAACCGCTTTTCGCTCATGCATGCCATCTGCCCAATAAGCCTCCGTCATATTAATCTGGTATAAATCCGTATGTAAAGCCAAGCTGTCGTCTGCATAAGTATTGCGCATGAGAATCTCCTTCTTCCACATTAAATAATTGCTTTAATTATACCCTAAAGAAAACAATTCAAAAAACGAAATAACAGAGAGCGTTTCAAGTTGACATGGTATGCAGAATATGCGATAATAATCTAGTTAACAATCAGGTAACTGGTGAATTTTGATAATCTGGCATTCTACAACAATGTTTTTGAGAATACTTATTCACACTGGCGCGATTAAAGGATCGCAAGGACGTAAAAGAAGGTAGGGTTTACGTTGCTTAAGTTAGAAAGCCCCAGTGGAACAATGACCGCGGCACAGAAAGTTAAACCTTTCAATGGAAATGATTCCCCGTTTAAGACGGGTTGAAAAATTGAGTCAAAACTTATAGATGTTACCTGAACGTACAAAGGGCAGTCCTCGCATTGAGGACTGCCCTTTCCAATTGTTTTATTTTTTCAAAGCGTATGTTTCTTCTGGTGCTGTTTGCTCACGGTTTAAATAATCCGTCACTGCACCTTTTGAAGAACATGAAACATTATGTGCGTATTTGCCAAGTACCCCTTTTTTGTAAAGCGGCGGCGCTGTCCATTCTTTTCGGCGCTGCGCTAATTCTTCAGCTGATACATCCATGGAGATTTCCTGCAAATCGGAATCGATCGTCACGATGTCGCCTTCTTTCAGAAGTGCGATTGGACCACCTGTTTGCGCTTCAGGTGCTATATGCCCAACGACTAATCCATGCGTTCCGCCTGAAAAACGTCCGTCTGTCAACAACGCTACTTTTTCGTCCATACCTTTACCGACCAAAATCGCTGAAATTGATAGCATTTCCGGCATACCTGGCCCGCCTTTCGGACCAACATAGCGGATCACCAACACATCGCCATCGTTTATTTCATTTGCCATAACTGCGGCAGTGGCTTCTTTTTCATTGTTGAATACGCGTGCAGGGCCGCTGTGGCGTTTGACTTTGACGCCGGACATTTTCGCGACTGCACCGTTTGGTGATAAATTACCTTTTAAAACGATCAACGGGCCGTCTTTGCGTTTCGGATTATCGAAAGGCATGATGACCACTTGCCCTTCAAGCAGATCCGGCGCTTCCGCTAAATTCTCTGCCAAGGTTTTCCCCGTCACTGTCATACAACCGCCGTGCAAATATCCCGCTTTCCACAATTCCTTCATAACAGCTTGTACGCCGCCTACACGGTGCAGATCCTGCATGACGTATTTTCCGCTCGGTTTCAAGTCGGCAATATGTGGCACATTTTTTTGAATGCGATCAAAATCGTCCATCGTCACATCAACTTCTGCTGCATGTGCGATCGCCAATAAATGTAGAATCGCATTGGTCGACCCACCGAGCGCCTGAACAACGGTAATCGCATTTTCAAACGCTTCTTTTGTCATGATGTCTTTTGGATAAATGTCTTTTTCCAATAGATTGTAGACAGCTGCTCCTGCTGCTTTGCAGTCGGCTTGTTTGACGCTTGACTCAGCCGGATTTGAAGAACTGCCCGGCAAACTCATGCCCATCGCCTCTGCAGCAGATGCCATCGTGTTCGCCGTGTACATGCCGCCGCATGAACCGGCTCCCGGACAAGCTCCACATTCGATTTTTCGTAATGACTCATCATTGATGTCACCATTATTGTGCTGACCGACGCCTTCAAATACAGAAACAATGTCGATGTCCTGGCCATTGTAATTGCCTGGTGCAATCGTTCCCCCATAGGCGAAAACTGCTGGCACTCCTGCATTTGCAATCGCGATCAAGCATCCAGGTATGTTTTTATCGCATCCTCCAATGGCAACCAGTCCGTCCAAACTCTCCGCTCCAACAACTGTTTCAATAGAATCTGCAATGACATCACGGCTTGGCAATGAATAGCGCATGCCTTCTGTGCCCATTGAAATGCCATCAGATACCGTAATCGTATTAAATACTAACGGCACGCCTCCCGCTTCTCTCGCTCCGCTTTTTGCACTAACCGCCAAGTCGTGGATATGTATATTACAAGGGGTTACTTCACTCCAAGTGCTCGCTACCCCGATCATTGGTTTTTTGAAATCTTCATCTGTTACACCGACTGCTCGGAGCATTGCCCGGTTCGGCGCTTTCATCGCTCCATCGAATACTTTACTGTTAATGCGCAAATCTTTTTTCATCAGACATCTTTCCTTTCTTTTTTATCATTATAGAGATATATTCAATCAATTCAATGAATTTTGAGTATTTTCTTTCTTTTTTTCTATATTTCAATTTTTCGACACACGTCAAGACTTCTTTTAAAAAATATTTTTGTCTTTGTAGAGAGAATGTTATACTTGAAATATATTAAGTTTCTTAGGTTTTGACTATTATTAGATAAATAATGATTGATAACCCCGATGTTATTTTACTAGGACGGAGATAGTTGTATGCAAATTCGGGAAGCGCACCAGGATGAATATGAATTCATAAAATGGCAGAGACTTGCTTCTTATAGCCCTTTTGCACAGCTAATTCCAGCCGAGCATTGGGAATTATTGAAAAAGACATTATTGGCAGATACTTTTAAAGGCCCGAATGTGCGTGTATTTGTTGCGGAGCTCAACGGAGCGATTGCCGGGAGCATCGTCTTGTTCCCCGCTTTATCAAAGGCTTATGAATGGAACGAATCGCAACAAGAATATCCTGAAATTCGAATGTTATCGGTAGGGCCCGTTCAACGTTCTTTAGGCGTCGGCAAAGCGCTTGTTAAGCACTGCATAGAGCAAGCAAAAGCGGACGGCGCATCTTTTGTCGGGTTGCATACAGCAGACTATATGGCAAATGCGATGCAATTGTATAAAAGCTTCGGTTTCGAGCGCGTACCTGCTTTAGACTATATGCCGCTCGACGACGGAATCCTCGTTAAAGCTTTTAAATTGGTCTTATAAATAAAAAGAAAAGGTTTCGGCATTGCGCCGAAACCTTTTTTTATCGGGACCATGATTTTTCTAGTTGCTCCGGCAATACCGGTTTGCTGAAGTAATACCCTTGCCCTGTCACTTGGAATGATTTGAGCAATTCCATTTGTTCTTTTGTTTCGATGCCTTCTGCAATCACTTCAGTATGGATGTTTTTTCCGATATCAATAATAGCGGTGAGTATCGATAAATTACGACGGTTGTCGATAATGTCATCAATCAGCGATTTATCGATTTTCAATGTATCGATATTGACATTCTTGATCACGGTTAATGACGAGAACCCCGCACCAAAATCATCAATTGCAATCTTAATACCCAATGTTCTTAGCTTTTCCATTAACACTGAAGCCTCTTCAACATCCATCATCACGCTTTCCGTGATTTCGATTTCAAAATATTGGGTGTCCACTTCGTATTCCTTTAAAATGTCTGCTACTTTTAAGCTGAAGTTCGGATCACGGAACTGACGCGCTGATACGTTGACCGATACTTTGACTAACGGATAGCCTTGTTGCTCCCATTCTTTTAATTGCCTACACGCTTCGGTAATCACCCATTCACCGATTGGCAAAATCAGTCCGGTTTCTTCTGCAATCGGGATGAAGTCGCCGGGCTGAACCATGCCAAAAGGCGATTCCCAGCGCAATAATGCTTCTAACCCCACCCATCGATTAGTCTCTAAATCAATTTGCGGCTGATAATGCAACAGCAATTCACCGTTATCAACCGCTTTTCTCAACCCATTTTCAATTTGCAACTTCTTCGTCGCTTTCTCATTTAAATCTTCTGTGTAAAACTGATAATTGTTTTTCCCTTTTTCCTTTGCCGAATACAAAGCGAAATCCGCTTGTCGAATCAACACTTCAGCAGCACAATCCCAACTCGATTGAAAACTGATGCCAATGCTAATCGTGACGATTAATTCATGTTCCATCAATTCGACCGGCCGATTCATCTCTTTGAGGATTCCTTGGCACAACGCTTCTAAATATTCTTCGTTTACGTCCTCAAGCACGACAATGAATTCGTCTCCTCCGTAACGCGAAAGACGGTCGACAGGTCGCAAGCATCCGTTGATACGTTCAGACACGCGCTGCAAAAACAAATCTCCACCATGATGCCCCAATAAATCATTGACGCCTTTGAAGTCATCAAAATCAATGATGATCACCGCAAGCGGATACTGAAATTGTTTGGCGCGTTTTGTTGCTTGCGCCAAATTTTCATAAAACCAATGCCGATTCGGCAAGCTTGTCAATTGATCGGTAAACGCCAAATCATTGACCTTTTTCTCAATACGCTTTTTCTCCGTTATATCCCGTGCGATTGAAAATGCCCCTTCTACATTGCCTTGCTGCCTAATCGGTACAATATTGATATCCACTTCGATTTCCTTGCCGGATTTCCCTATCATTTTCTGTTCTGATCGAAGAGACCTCCCACGTTTAGCAAGCGAAAAGGTGCGCTGTACGTCGTCAAGGTTTTCAGCAACCAATGCCGGAAAAGCCATTGAATGCAATTCTTGTTTGTTATAACCCGTCAGTTTTTCAGCATGTTGATTAACGCTTATAAAATTGCCATCCAGGTCCAATTCAAAAACAGCATCCAGATTTTGTTCAAACAAAGAACGATATTTTTCTTCATTTTCCGCCAAAAGCCGCATTGCTTTCTTTTCAGTGGAAATATTTTTTGCAATACCAAAAACACCAATGATTTCTTGATCGACAATAATCGGCAAGTTGGTAATGTAAAAGGGTACGGCCTCACCGTTGCGATGAATACCCATCACTTCATAATTTTGCGGGACTCCGCTTAAAGCGAGATCAAACTTGCTGACCGTCTCTTGCAAAAATTCAGGCGCAACAATTTCCTCGAAGCCCATTGTGCTGAATTCCACTTTCGAATAGCCGAGCATGTCGATCAAAGCCTGATTGACATTCAATAATCTCCCTTGCGTGTCCATCGAATAAACGCCTTCCGGGTTATGTATGAACAGCGATTGATAGCGTTGTTCACTTTCTTCCAATTTTCGGTGCATTCTTTTTTGTTCAGTAATATCCCGCAAGATCAATTGAACAGCAGGCATGCCTTCAAACTCCAAACGTGCCCCTCGCATTTCGATTTCTAGAGCTTTTCCTTTAGGGACCACGATTTCTTGTTCAACTGGCGCATTGTCATGCCCAGCGATCATTCGATTCACACGTTTCTTAATACTAAGGTGGAATTCGGGTGAGACAAAATCATAGACGCTTTTCCCAATCAACTCATCTTCATCGTCTGCTCCTACCATCTTTAAGCAGGCATGATTGACGAACGTAATATTCTCACCGCTATACACGATGATCGGTTCTGGCGACAACTCTACCAATCGACGAAATCGCGCCTCATTTTCCCGCAGTTTCTCTTGCAGTTTTTTGTCGTTCGTTATCGTTCGATAATCGAGCACAGCAAAAAACACGGCTAAAAGAATCATGAACAAAATCATCGTTAATACGAAGAGCACCAAAGAGTAATCCGCATAGTCCAATGCTCTGCTCGCTTGCGGCTCTAAGCCGGAGATCGAAGCGCTGTCTGAACTATAATGCATTACAGCAACCGCTAGACCAAGGATTACTGCACTAATTGATTTGCCCATCACTGATTGTTTGCCCGATGCAGCAACCGTGTAAAGCTGGATTGCCAAAGTAGAAAAAACGAAAGCGAAGAGCAATGACAATAATGCATTCCATATATTGAATTGAAAATCCGTTTGCACTTCAATCGAAATCACCGCAATATAATGACTGAAGAAAATTCCAGCACCAAGAAGCAGGCTGCTAAAAACAACTTTCCATTTCGTCTCTTCTTTAAAATACAAAAGTTGAAATGCGCCGTAACTCGCAACGATCAATAAAAGAAGCGAACTCATTAAAATGAGTGGATTATAACTTACCTGAACGTCCGGATGAGCGGCTGCCATTCCCGTGAAATACATCGTAAAAATTCCGATGCCTACTGCACAGGCTGCAAATAAGGTGAAAATCCTTTTCTCTATCCCAACCGCATCGTTTATTTTTTCAATCAAAACTAAGGTTATATAAGATGAAATAATGGCAGTAAACAGAGACAAAATTACTAGAAAGGGGCTAAAAAATTCAAACACTGTCATTTTCATCTCCCACTATTATTTATTCGCTTTATTATACCTTAATTTTAATGCAAACGAATGCATCAAAACTATATTATTGAATTAATCTGAAAAAGGGAAATATGTGGAAACTATTGTTTTTCAAGTGAGTTTGAATGGATTTTTCCATTCCATTAACAAGGCATAATTTAACGAGTCTTCGTCTTCTACATAATTCTCAATCACGCGTACCGGCGTTCTGCCGCAACGCAGTAAAAATGAAACCACCGGGTCTTTCAATTCGCCCGCGACCACCCGATTGATATATGCTTCAGCGGAATGGGAGTCGGCATACTTGGCATATCCCGGCATCCTGCCGCCGCCAAGAACGCAATCAAGTCCATCGTGAACAGCTCGCTCATAAAATGATTGCATCAGCACTCTGCC
Source organism: Planococcus sp. (in: firmicutes) (assembly GCA_041553775.1). Classification (GTDB taxonomy): domain Bacteria; phylum Bacillota; class Bacilli; order Bacillales_A; family Planococcaceae; genus Planococcus. The sequence goes on along the minus strand of JBFEIJ010000036.1, from coordinate 7,547 downwards.
AAGGTCCATCCCCCTAAATACAGGACTGATGCAAATATCGGCAATATACAAGCTATTCCCCTGTGGCTTGTGATTGGTGATCCAGCCGTCTGCTGTCGCTTCGCTCCAGGTATGTTGTGCAGAAGCAGGATCAAAATCCATTAAGAGGCCAGTTATGGAGCCAGCAATCGTTCCTTCCACTTCAATACATAATGCACCTTCCGCATAAATTTTTACATGATTGGCCAATTGTTCTTTCGACCATAATAATTCTTCAGGAAATGGCGGTGGAAAACTAGCGCGCTGTAATTCGATCAACGCATCGAAATCCGGTTGTGTATAAGGACGTACGACCGCTTTTACCGGCATTCCATTCTTAAAAACGTATTGTTCTTTTCGGTACAATTCCAACACTCCTCTTTGCGCTTTATTTTTTCTTATTATATCGAAAACCATAAAAAACCGCCCAGCTGCAATAGCTGGGCGGTTTACAGAGTGTTGAAAAAGGTAACAACCTACTACATTTCACAATAACCATCTTTTAATTCACTAAAATCTAAGTGAAGAATCTACGTATTTGGAGAAGCGTTTGCTCGACTCCTGTGGGTGCAGCTTAGCGACGGGTTTGAGAGACCCCGCAGATCGCGATAGCGATCGAGGAGGCTCGATTCCCGCCCCACGGAAAGCGAGCGATAAGCTTCGGAAAATACGGGTTTTCATACTTTCTCGACTGCCAAAAACCGCCCAGCTGCAAGAGCTGGGCGGTTTAAGTGGTTGTTATTTTCAAGCTGGCGGCAAGATAACCGGCACAGACATTGGCTTAGCATCTGTTTGTTCTACAGCTGCTGTCTTTACTTCTGCTTCTTCCATTTGACCCATTGCGTTTGCTAGTACAGCTACCATTAAAGCAGCGACCGCAATTTTTTTACTCATTTTCATAATAGATTCCCTCCGTTTTGGTTATAATACGAGCGATAGAAATTCGCTTTCTCCCACTCTTTTTGCTGTTGGTAGTAAGTCACCAATTCAGCAGCAATCTTCTTACTTTCTTTTATATAACCATTCTTTCTGAAAAATGGAAACATTATTTGTTCACAATAGGACAATAGGTCTGGTTGGGAAAAATTTCGCTTCTCGAAGTAGTTACAGTATATTTCAGCTTGCTCATCCGGTTTTTCTTGTAAAAGGGACCGGATTTCAGTTATTAGCGGCGCTGCATCTATTCCTGATTCAATCGCTGCCTCCGCCTCACTCAATAACACGGCCATGTAAAAATAGGAATCTACTGGCAAGCTTTCTTTTAAATCACGCAATAAATCGTAAGCTGTTTCATATTCACCTGTCTCTTTCAGCAATTCAATGTGATTATAAGATGTTTGATGAAATAACTCGGTTTGTCCCGTAAGACGTGCATTGCGCTTTAATACTTCGTAAAGACCGCTTGCCTGAACATGCAAATTGCGCCGTGTGTAATTGATCGCCAACAGCAATTGCGCATGCATGAGCCGAATGTAATTGTGATGAAGCTGATAAAATTGAGCGGCTAATTCTGCGTAATAGGCAGACACTTCTAATCGGTCCAACGCAATCATCAATCTCGCCTTTTGATAATAATACTCCCCTTCGAATTTTTGCGGGATGCTTTGGATGCCTTGGTCCAATAGTTCAAGACAACCCAACGATTTTTCGTTTTTATTAAGCATCGAATAATACGCTGATAAAAACAATTGATAAAGCCATTTCTCCGGCGCCGAAAATGAGCCGATTAATTGTTCGAGCCTGTTTTTTTGACGTTCCGCTTGCGGCTGATCCATTTCATAAATGTAATACCGGAATTTATACAATTCGTATTGATTGACCAAGTCCGTAGTTTGAATGGCGTCATTCTCAGATTCCAATTGGTCATATAATTTACGCATATTTTCCACATCATAATGCAGCGAGGAATCGATGAATTCGCCGAGCTGTCTCTCTAGCCGCTTATGCCTTTCCGCTTCTTTCTGCCATTGCACACCTAATTTTGATAGCAAAGCTTCAATCGTTGATTCATGCGGAACATATGCATTGGATTCAATTTTGCTCAAATGTGAAATGGAACAGATGCCATCGGCCAATTGCAATTGCGTCATATTGTTTTTTGTTCGGTAATACTTGATAACGGAACCGATATTCATACGCTCACCCTTTTAATCCGAATAGTATAAATTTTACCACAAAAAAACAGCCCCAGCATACTGCCGGAGCTGTCCGAGTAAGGCTATTCGTTATTGTAAGCGTGCAAAACCGAATCCAGAAGCGTAATCATCGCCAGTTCCTGCGCCAATTCCAGAACGGATGTCGTTGTTATACGCACGGTTCTGTAAATCATTGCGGATTGTAGTGTGGCTAACTGTCGGGTTTGCTGCCCATACTTTAGCTGCTAAACCAGCGATATGAGGTGAAGCCATCGATGTTCCGTTAAGCGTAGCGTAGCCACCGTCTTTCCAAGTCGAGTAAATCGCTGCACCAGGTGCCGAAACTTCTACATCGCCTTTTTGGATTACGTAGTCACCAGCTGTCCAGAAATAACCGCGTGAAGAGAAGTCCGCTACACGGTAAGTGCCATTTTGGATGACGTTTTCAAGAGCAGCAACCGCTACAGCATTTTTCAATGCGCCAGGGTAACCAATTGTTCCTTGTACGGGACCTGTATTACCAGCTGCAGCAATGACTAACACACCTTTGCCGTAAGCGTAATCCACAGCACTTGTAATCAGGCTGCTTTCAGTTGATGACCCAAGCGACATGTTGATGACCGCTTTCGTGTTCAGTGAAGTTGCCTGATCTGCTACGTGGCGGATGGCATTTGCGATATCATCCGAATAACCTGAACCGTCGTCGCCAAGTACTTTATAAGCCCATAGATCTGCAGCAGGCGCTACGCCGTAGACGCCGCTTCCAGAACCACCGTTCGCAAGAGCAGACCCTGCAACGTGAGTTCCATGTCCATGATTATCTGCACATGATCCTACAACCGTGCTAGTGCCGACTGTAAAGTCTTTGCATTGCTCAACATTCGCTGCCAAGTCCGGGTGTGCTTTATTTACTCCAGTATCAAGTACCGCAATATTTACGCCTGCTCCACCTGAAGTTTTAGTTAAAGAACTATTATTATAAATCGCTTTGATGCCCCATGGAGTGGATTGGGATGCTGCCATCGCTGAGTACGTCGCTTCCGGTTTTGAAGACGTTGCATCGATTGAGTATTCTGGTACTTTTTCAACTGATAGGTTTTTATTTTTTTGCAACGCTTCGAATTGCTTCGCGTTCATATCCGTAGTAAAACCTTCAGACTCGAAGTCCCAGTGGACGCCGTAACGCTCTTTTGCGTTTTTCAACTCATTTTTGCTTGCCGAATCGATCAATACCCGGAATTTTTCATTCGTGTTTTGTGTAGAGTAGTCTCCGTTCGCACTAACACCCATCGCCGGTACAAGCAATGTTGCTGTTAGCATAACTGATGTCACAAATTTCGCTGATCTTTTCATCGTCCAATCCCCTTTTCCATTAAATAGTTGGCAATCAGCGCCGTAGCGGCGTCCCGCACAACACTTTAAGCAGCTCCTGTTATTCGGAGAACCTTGCCTCACCACTAACGTTAGCAGAATTAAATCCAGTCCGTAATTGGGAAAATCCAGCTTCATTTTTAGCGGTTTATCCGCTGTTGCGCCCTTGTGACCACTCCACAAGACCTAATGCACTTATTTCGATGAAATATCATGAAGAATGCTTGGTTTTATTACCAAAAACACGCTATTACTACTACAATTTTTTTGGATTTTAAAATTAATTGACAGAATAATCTATTAAAAAAGACAATTCCTTCTCATCTTTGTATATACTTAAGGTAATCATCAAATTGAAATTTTGGATTGCCAATTTCAAAAGACGATAAAATAGGAGGCTGGCTATGAAAAGTCTGCATTACACGCTTCTCGATGTATTTACGGCAAAGCGCTTCGGCGGCAATCAATTGGCTGTTTTTCACGGCGAAGAAAACTTATCCGCTGAAACGATGCAGCAAATTGCACGCGAATTGAATTTGTCCGAAACCGTCTTTATATGTCCACCTAAAGATGCGGGTCATGAAAAGAGCTTGCGCATTTTCACACCTGCTGTCGAATTGCCCATTGCTGGCCACCCGACTGTCGGAGCCGCTTTCGTAATGGCCGAAAAGCAACTCATCGATACCCGAGAAGGTCAAAACGATTGGACGTTTGAAGAATTGGTCGGAGCGGTGCCGGTTACTGTTTTCATGGAAGGCGGCAAAGCTACAAAAGTGGAGATGACCCAACCGATTCCGGAATTCGGTGAAAAGTTCACAAAAGCCGGTTTAGTCGCTGATTTATTGTCCCTGTCCTCAAAAGACTTAGATAGCCGTTTTCCAACGCAAACGGTTTCTTCTGGTCTCCCTTTCCTCTTTATCCCGATCTGCTCACTCGATGCCATGCGCAAAATCAATTTTCGGACGGACATTTGGGAACGGTATTTCAACAATAATCCGGACACCCAAAACATCTTTGTCTTTACCCTCGAAACACAGGAAAAGCAATCGACTGTTCATAGCCGTATGTTTGCCCCAGCCATGGGCATCCCAGAAGATCCTGCCACTGGTGCCGCTAGCGGACCTTTAGGAGCTTATTTAGTCGCCAACGGCATGGTGCCGCGCAGTTCCAGCGGCATTTACCGAATCCGCAGCGAACAAGGATTCGAAATGCAAAGACCGAGCTTTATAGATATCACGATTATGGAATCGGCCGGAAAGTTCACACAAGTAAAAATTGGCGGCCTCTCGGTCCTAATGGGCAGCGGCGAAATCTTGATGCCCGATTAATGCGCAAAAAAAAACGACTCACAGCCGATTGGCTATGAGTCGTTTTACATTTTATTTTCCGGGAATCGACTTCCACTTATCTTCTAACCAGCGATCAAAATCTTCGCCTTTGTCACCTTTATACGTGTCGTAGATATCAACGCGCATTTTTTGCAGCTTCACTTTAAAGTCTTCATAGCTATGGTCACGCGGCAAACTTTTCTTGATGCGCACCAATACTTTTGAAGTGTCTTTGATCAAATCGAATTTCTTGCGCGGCGGCAATTGGACATCTTCGCCTAGGTCGATCAGTTTTTCATATGCAGCTTCTTGTACGTGGAATACCGGATCATTTTCCATACGGTGCAATAAAACATCAATCGTCTGTTTGTGTTTGTAATTGCCAAGCTCTTCTACTGCAGCCAAACGTTCTTTCCAGTTCGCAGTGCGGTTTGCAGCTCGTTTCAATTCGGCGTAGTTTTCAGGCAGGTTCGTGTTAAATTGTTGACTCAAAAAATTCAATCTCCTTTTGTTCATTTCCGTTTCGGGAAAAGCTTATTCATGTATTGTACCACCATCCTGCTAAAAAAAAAGACTCTGTCTATACTCTTTGGTGAATTTCTTGCATGCATCTCACTGAGTTGGCACAGAAAAGCCCCAAAAGAAAAACTCCTGGTTACCCAGAAGTTTTACACGACGGTGGAATAATCGCAAATCATATGTTCAATTGCCTCAGCGGCTGTTTTAATATCTTGAAACATCGTGGCTTCCTGTGTCGGAATGCACGTCACAACAATCGAAGTGGAATTTCCTCCTGATTTTGCAATCAAATAATCTTTGCCATCCTTAACGAATGTCTGAGTGATGTTAACAGTATTATAGAAACTGATGGTTTTCAAAAGTTCCAGGATGCTGTCGAATTTCATATTGGATCCCTGCTTTCTTCTGGAAATTGACTAAAGAAAGTCTCGTAGAATCCATTAATTCGATAGTCCTCATCATAACACAGTCGCCAGAATTTAGCAAATATTGGATTTAATTGCGAAAAATATGTTCAGACTTACGCCAATTCCGCGACCGCGTTAAGCAACCTGTCCACTTCTTCTGCCGTGTTGTATGGCGCCAAACCTGCTCGAATCCAGCCTCCGGACTTATTGATATCCATGCGTTCTGCCAAAGTGGATGCGTAAAAATGACCAGCTGCCAAAAAGATGCTATGCTCCTCCGCCATCACTTTGCAAAATTCCGCAGGCGTGATGGTATTCACTTGAAATGCGATGGTTGGCGTTTTCGGCACGTCCGCTGCTGCTTCAAATAAAGTCACATGCTCCATTTCCCTCAAACCGTCACGCAGACGTTTCGCTAAACCCGCTTCATAGACCTCAAGATGCTTTAAGCCATCCAATATCCGGCTACGGCGCGTCTCTCCAGTACTAAAGCTCTCAAAAAACTCAATTGCCGGCAGGATGCCAGCTATTCCTTCATGGTTTTGAGTGCCCGTTTCCAGTTTTTCCGGATACGTATTTGGTGAAGGGACGAGTTTATACGGCTCCAACCCTTTGAAGATGGATTCTCGAATTGCCGCTATGCCGATGTGCGGCCCAAAGAATTTATAGGCAGAACACAATAAAATATCAATGTCCTGCCGGTCCCGGTCTAACGCCATATGGGGAGCTGCATGAACAGCGTCTACCGCAACGAGCGCCCCTACTTGTTTTGCACGCTGGACAATCGGTTCGATGTCTACGATGGTGCCAACCGCATTTGATGCCAGTCCAACTGCTACAAGTTTCGTTTTTTCATTGATCAGCTCTTCTAAATTCTGCAAGTCCAGCGTCAACGTATTCGTATCGACTTGGATCCATCGGACATTCAATCCCCGGTCTTTCGCCATCATTAACCAAGGATCCACATTTGCACGGTGGTCCATTTCGGTGACGACGATTTCATCGCCTGCTTTGAATTGCTTGCCGAGTGCGTTTGCAATGGCAATCGTCAACGTTGTCATGTTTGCACCGAAAGCTACTTCTGTAGGTAGGACATTTAAAAAATCCGCAACTGCCTGTTTCGATTCGGCGATCACGTCTTCCGTTTCCCAGCTAGATGGGAACGAGCCGTGAAGGTTTGCACCTCCCCGCTCCATATACCGGGCGATAGCATCAATCGCTGTTTTGACAACTTGTGAGCCGCCGGGACCGTCAAAATACGCCACGGGCTTATCTCGATATGTACGATTCAGTGCCGGGAATTGCTCCCGCACCGCATTGATTGGAAATGCCGTTTCACTTATTTTCATTGAGTTGCTCCCCTTTATCCGTTGATTTACATCCTATTTACTTAGCTTATTTGAAAGTTATCTTATCCCCACTTCCTCTACTAAACCATTATTCGCCAACACGTGTCTAATAGAAAGTGCTTAATTTCAGAAAATTGGTTCACACTGAAAAAGGAGATAGCTTCCTTACTCCGACACTCTACGATTAATTGAATTAAAAAAGGGTAAAGACCAGTATCGACACCGAAAGGAAGAAGCCTAATGCCTTATTTCAAATCCGATGGAGTGGAATTGTATTACGAAGACATTGGTGAAGGTCCACCGTTGCTTCTCTTGCACGGCTTGACGAGCAACCACGCAATGTTTTACCGCGAATCGCATTTCTTTAAACGAAAATTTCGTGTGATTGCTTTGGATGCACGCGGCCACGGCAAATCCACT
>JBFEIJ010000035.1:0-25106 GCA_041553775.1 Planococcus sp. (in: firmicutes) | reverse complement strand
TTCGCTAGCTTCGTCGCAAAGCCATTGCCCGAAGTTCCTTCGGTCATTGTCTTTCCTGCGGAAGAACGGAGTGATGAGACCCAGCAGGAAGAGTATTGCCCGAAACTTGCGAGGGGCATGCTCTTGCGACGAAGCAGCGTAGCGATGCAGAGACAGGAGCATATCTTTTTTGCGACGAGGAGGCTCAGCGCTTCGACCTTGGCAACAGACATCGCGACGTCCTGTCGCGTCAGTTGCATGACCCACATCCTGTGGGGCCAAAGCGTCCGCTTGGTGTGAAGGATTCCATCTAAATACAGAAATGTGTTTAACTATTCTCTTGTCAACAAGTTGAAACCCTTATTGCTCTGGCAATAAGGGTTTCAGCTTGTTGAAATAATATTCATTTTTGGGTTCTAGCTCAAATCAAAATCGATTTAAACCAATGCTAATTTAGATGCTTATTGTATTAGATTTTAGTTGGTTCTCATCGCCTTTTTATTTGTTGGACTTAGCGACCAGATGACAATCGGAATCAACAGAAGTGCCAGGAATCCTCCTCCAAATGACAATACTGCGAAGCTGTAACCGGCCACGACCATACCTGACAGCATACCGCCAGCTGCACCCGATAAAGCGACAAGGACATCAACACTTCCTTGTGTTTTCGCTCTAGCCTCGGGCTGCGTTGAATCGACGATAAGTGCTGTGCCGCTGATCAAGCCGAAATTCCAGCCCAAACCGAGGAGCGCAAGGGCCAATATCAATACTGGCAGTGAGCCTCCTGGCGCAAGCGCTGCCACAATGCCGGATGAAAGAAGTGTGGCACCAGCTGCGACGACCATTACAGTTCGTCCTACTTTATCGACCAAAACTCCAGTTATTAAAGCCGGCAAATACATTGCGGTAATGTGAATACTGATGACCAAGCCTACCGCGCTGAGGTCATGACCATGGTTTCCCAAATGGACAGGCGTCATCGTCATGATCGCTACCATGACCATCTGTGTGATGACCATGACCGACGCCCCAAGAAACACACCTCGGTTGTAGATTGCAGGTATTTCTTCCGGTGTTTTGTTCAACGCCTTGTCGTCTTGTTCCTTTTTCTCAGCAACTGCCTGAGCCACCAACAAAGGGTCGGGACGCAAGAATACGACCAACACCAGGGAAGCTAAAAGATACATCGCAGCCGCGAGAATAAATGGTCCTGCTAGTGTAGGAACGTTAATGGACTCTGCAAATCTGCCCATGACTCCTACAAGATTCGGACCAGCAAATGCCCCAACTGTTGTGGACACCATGACGATGCTGATTGCTTTGCCGCGCTGTTCTGGACTGGCCAAATCTGTTCCGGCATAGCGCGCCAATAAATTGGCCGCCGACCCTGCACCGTAAAACAACAATGAAATTAGCAACATGATTAAATTATCCGCTATTGCTGATAACACGACACCTAGTGCCCCTACTCCACCGATCATAAATCCAGTTGCAAGCCCGGGACGGCGGCCTAATTTCTGCGACAGCCACCCGATTACATAGGCGCCGCCGGCAGAGCCTAACGTGAACAAAGCGATTGGGATACCTGCATAGCTCGCACTTCCGAACATATCCTGGGCTAGCAACGCACCGACAGTAACGCCCGTCGCAAGCCCCGCACCACCTAAAATTTGCGCCATGACCACAATCCACAATGTTTTTCGGTACAACTTCTGCTGCATGTCCGGTGATTCAGCGTATTGTCGCATTAATTCGGCATGTTGCCGTCCAGATTTTTGTGTTTCATTTTCTTGTGCCATAAAATTCCCTTCTTTTCATATCCTTCATATTTTTAGTATGCGCGTGAAGGCCGGCTTCAACAATAGTTTATCGAAATGATTGTTCAAATAAAATAAAGGGTTAGTTGTAGAGACAGCGAATTGATACATAATACGTTTATCGAGAAAAAATATTCGTCGTTGCCGGTCAATATTTCAAGCATTTTAGTCTTTGATAAAACCCATTATAAGGAGTGAAGAACATGGATGAAAAAGAATTCACACCGTTCAAATCGTCTCCGTTGCTTCCGATTTTCGAGAAATTTTCAAAGACTCGCGATGTATCGCTCGTATATGGTGATCCCATCGAGATGCATGGCAGAACCATTATTCCTGTCGCACAAGTTAAATACAGCGTCGGTGCTGGTGCAGGCGGCGGTAATGGACGGGGCGAACCCAATTCTCAGTCTGATAGCCCCGCAGAAATGGGAAGCGGTCATGGCGAAGGAGCTGGCGGGTCTTTCCAAATCAAACCTGTCGGCATTTACGACATCACCACCGAAAAATCCATTTATCGTCCGATTGCTCCAGTTGAATTGATTGTCCTATTGCCGCTCATGTTGACCGGACTTGTGTTTTTGCTAACGTCAAGTAAAAATAAGGACGTCCGTATCGATTTCTCTAAAACAGATCGCCTGCGCAACGGGTCACGCTGTCAAAACAAAGGAACAAACATGAAAAAGAAATGGAGAGAGCATAACGATTAAAAATCCTTACACAATCTCTGAAAAAACAAAGCCGTCTGGAAATCAACTTGATTTTCAGACGGCTTCTCTTGTAAACGGTGCAAACAGGCTATTAAACGCGATGCTGTTGTTTTCTATTGTCCTGCTTCTATACGATTACCCACAGTTTTTGTGTTCTGTATAAGACGGTGTCTCCGGTTAATTCGACCTCATTGCCTTGCTCTTAGTATAAAGCGTCAAGAACAAGATTGGAATCAGCAAGAGCGCAAGGAAACCACCGCCAAATGACAGCACCGCATAACTTGAGCTTACGAACACCATGCCTGACAGCATTCCCGCAGCGGCTCCTGATAGCGAAATGAGAACATCCACTGACCCTTGAACCTTTGCTCTTGCTTCAGGTTGTGTTGAGTCGACAATCAGCGCTGTACCGCTGATTAAACCTAAATTCCACCCCAATCCCAGTAAAGCTAAAGCAATTATCAATCCAGAAAGCGATGTGCCGAGCGCGAAGCCGGCCAGGATTCCAGCACTTAAGATTGTTGCACCTGATGCAACTACCATTGCCGGTCGGCCGATTTTATCGACCAGTATCCCCGTCACTAAGGAGGGCAAATACATGGCCGCGATATGAATACTAATTACCAGCCCAATAGCATCAAGAGTTCGTCCATAATGCATCATATGAATCGGAGTCATTGTCATAATTCCCACCATCGTAATTTGAGTGATAATCATCACGGATGCGCCAAGAAACACTCCTCGATTATGGATGGGTGGTGTACATACTGCCATTATATCTACAGCTTTTTTTTCCCGGTCTTGTTTCTCCACAATTGCTTTTGCGATAATCAAGGGGTCTGGACGCATAAATAGAAACAGCACAATCGCTCCGATCACATATACAGCCGCTGCCATGATGAATGGCCCCGCCAATACTGGGATGCGTAAAGACTCAGCGAACCTCCCCATAACCCCGACAAGATTCGGTCCGATAAAAGCGCCGATCGTCGTGGAGACCAGGACAATGCTAATAGCTGTGCCACGTTTTGTTTCGTCTGCAAGGTCAGTTCCGGCATAACGGGCCAACAAGCTGGTAGCTGTGCCTACTCCATAAAACACGAGTGAACCTAATAATAAGATGGAATCTTCCGCAATGGCCGATAACACGACTCCGACCGATCCTGCCGCTCCGATAAGAAAACCTGTAACAAGACCCGTCCGCCGGCCGAATGTATGCGACACCCTGCCGATTATATACGCTCCGCCCGCTGCCCCTAATGTGAACAGCGCAATCGGTATGCCTGCTAAACTTTCGTCGCCGAACATGTCCTTGGCTAATATCGCATCCACCGTAACGCCCGCGGCTAGTCCTGCACCTCCTAACATTTGCGCAACGACGACAACCCATAAGGTTTTTCGGTAAAGGTGTTGCAGCATTTCCGGAGAGTCGGTGTATTGCTCAACCCACTGTGCATGTTCATGGCCAAGTTTGTTTGTTCCATCTCCCTTTGCCATTAACGCCCCCTTCTTTCTATGTATTTACATTACGGGTCAAGTTTATATGTATAGAACACAGTAATCTTTACTCATCCAATACCGCGCTCTCCCTTTTAATCGAGAACTCAGATTTTACTAACGCAATATATAGCCCAACTAATCACTTAATAAAAAGCCGTCTGGAAATCACTCGATTTCCAGACGGCTTTACTCAACCTTACACATAAGCTATTCAATCTGGATTTGCTTTCCTTCTTTCGCCTTTTCCTCTTTTTCCGGCTTCGGCACTTGAAGCAGCAGCATCCCATCTTTGAACGATCCCGAAACTTTACTTTCATCGATTTCACCGACATAAAAGCTTCGTTTAAAGGATCCATAAGATCGTTCTTTTCGGATGTAATGACCATCTTCTTCTTTAGTTTCCTTGTTTTCTTCGTGTGTTCCTTCCACTTCCAGATAACCGTCTTTATATTCGACTTTCATATCTTCTTTAGCGAACCCTGGAACGTCCATCTTCATTTCGTAATGATCTTCAACTTCTTTGATGTCTACTTTTGGATAATGGGATTCTTTGAAAAGTCGGTCAAACAAGTCGCTTTCGAATCCACTGTCAAATAAGCTAGGGAAATAATCCTCCCGTTTGGACGGCAAAAACTTCCGCATTGCTGCTCTCTCCTTTTCTTATTAATTTAACGAATACATGGCACATTAAAAATAAGCTGCTGCTTTTCCACTCACTGTTAAGCGATTAGCATCCGCCTCCTTCTTCCTATATGTAAAATTCACTTTAATTATTAGAATAATTAGTTTTCTATAAAAATTATAATACAAATCATTTAATTGTCAATTTATTAACACCGATGATATTTAATTATTAAAAAATTTCAGTAATAATTAGATTGACGCGCTTATATGTTTCTAGAAATAGGGTATATACAATTATTGTACGTTTTATTGCTTAAGGAGGGATCGGATGTTCATTCCGAGTTTACTTGTAATCATCGGATTTATCATTGTTCATATTTTTACCGATGCGATTAAATTTCTTGACGACCGTCCTACTAATCGTTTGATGTCATTGGTTTCCGGCGGCTCGATTGCCTATGTTTTTCTGCACCTTGTTCCAGAACTTACTCATTATAAAAAAGTAATTGAAGAGGCTAAACTGCTGGATTGGCTAGAGGCGATTGAATACCCCACTTACGTGGCCGCGCTTCTCGGTATTGCTGTTTTTTATGGCATTAACCAATTGAGAGCCAAGTCGGAACGTAAAAACAAGCAAGAAAACCATGTCAACCGTCCGGGTAAAGGGATATTCATATTGGAGATTGGCGCATTCGCTTTATACAACGGATTGATCGGCTACCTTCTTACTGAATTGAGCGGCGGCAATATAGCGGCGTACGTAATATATTTTATCGTCTTTTCTTTTCATTTTATTGCCAATAACCGAATCCTCCATTTAACTCATGAAGATCTTTATACGAAAATTGGCCGCTGGTTCTTGGCCTTCTCGGTATTGTTGGGGTGGATTCTGTATGAAACGACTAATGCCAGCGACTTGACCATCGCGTTCCTGTCATCGTTTCTGACCGGGGGCATCATATTGAATATTTTGAACGATGAATTGCCGGAGGAGAAGACGAGCAGCTATACAGCTTTTCTCGTTGGTATGGTGTTTATCGCTTTATTGCTTCAAATACTCTTTAAATAAGACAACACAAAAAGGGCCGCGGGGCCCTTTTTGTGTTGTCTCTTATTTTTGCAATGCATCAGTCATTTTTCCCAGCATACTATCTACTGAAGAAATCCGGCCATTGCTGTCTTTAAAAAGAATGTGCTTACGTTCCAGTTTCGTTGGTGAATCGACGCCTGCCGCAGCAGCAATATTGTATAACCCAGCACGCAACGACACTAAGTAATTTGTTGTCCGATACATTTTTTCTTCCACTACGAGTCCATCCTGTAATTCTTTATCTGTCGTAGCAACGCCTGCGGGACACGTGTTTTTGTGGCATACTTCAGCCATGATACAGCCGACACTGATCATAAAGCCTCGTGCGATTTGTACAAGGTCGGCTCCCATTGCTAGCGCGACGGCAATTTTGTCAGGAGTGATCAATTTGCCGGAAGCAATTAGTTTCACTTGATCCCGAACGCCGTAATCACGCAATACTTCATCGACAATGGGCAACGCCGTCATAATCGGCAATCCGACTGAATCTGCCAACTCTTGGTACGTTGCTCCGGTGCCGCCTTCGCCGCCATCGATTGAGATGAAGTCAGGGCCACTCTGGCTGCCTCGATCTTTCATATATTGCGCCATTTCCCGCAATCCATCGATATCGCCGACGACAATTTTAATGCCTACCGGTTTGCCGCCAACTTCTCTTAACTCATCGATAAAATCGAATAGTTTTGGAAAGGTATCGTATTCAACAAAACGGTTTGGGCTATTCACTGTTTTACCAGGCTCAATCAAACGGATGCGAGCAATCTCTTCCGTCACCTTATTGCCTTCCAAATGACCGCCTCGCGTTTTGGCACCTTGTGCCAATTTCACTTCAAACGCTTTCACTTGGCTGATTGCCGCTTTTTCTTTGAATGCGTCTATGGAAAATTCACCTGCCGGCGTGCGTACGCCGAACAAACCAGGACCAATCTGCATGATGAGGTCCGCCCCACCGTTTAAGTGATAATCAGACAAACCACCTTCTCCTGTGTTCATCCACGTGCCCCCAGCAAGTGCAAGACCATTTGATAAAGCGCTGATCGCATGGTCGCCTAGGGCACCGTAACTCATGCCCGCCTGTCCAATCTGTCCTTTTATCCGAAAAGGTTCGCGCACCCTATTTTCACCGAGCACAACTGCATCCTCGTCACGCAAATAATAAGGATCGATCTGCACTTCTTCCCGATGTTCTTCACGCGTCATCAATCCTTCTTTATCGATGATGTATTTATACGTATTGATCTTATTGGTGTTGTCCACGCGAAGTTCTGTATCCAGTCGAGGGAATATGCTATTGCGTATGAAATAACCTTCTTCTTTAAAATTTTGGTTGGACCCGAAACCAATCAGGCGTTGGTTGTATTTTGCAGCCTGTGTCACGTTTTCGAATTGCAGGCGTGAAAACGGTTTTCCTTCATTGTCTGCTGAAAATAAGTATTGCCGCAGTTCCGGCCCTACAGACTCTGTCATATAACGGACACGTCCAAGCAACGGGAAGTTTCGCAAAATAGCGTGTTGTTTTTGGCTATCATCTTTTTGATAAAGGTAAGCCATATAAGCCAGCGGGGCCAGCATCATTGATCCTTTAAGCGCAGCTGGCAAGTGTTTTGAAAATTTCCCCATCAAGAACCCACCTTCTTCGTATTTGTCTCGCTTTATTTCAAATTTTGCAATGCTTTTCTGATTTCGGTTGTTCCAGGTGCAATTTCAAATGCACGGTTAGCAGCCGCCTCATTAGTAATCGACTCGACGAGCACCGCTGCCACATCTTCAAACGGAATCTCGCCATTCGCTTCGCCAACCGACAACGCGGCCGTAATCTTACCTGTTCCTGGTTTCGCTTCAGATTTGGAAGGACGAATCACGGTGTAAACCAATCCGGACTGGATAATCAATTCGTCTGGCTCATCTTTTGCGCCGGTCTCTTTGGATTCTTCAGATTCATCCGGGCGCACTGGACTTAAATAGACAAAACGTTTTATATTTTGCCGTACGGCTTCTTCGACAGCCCGGATGGCTGCTCGATGATCGACCAGCATATTCTTGTTTTCACCGGCAATCGGATTGTCACGAGCGATGTAGATCACAGCATCACACCCCGCCAATAACCCGCTAAAGTCTTTTTCTGCGGACACTATAACTTCAGATGCGCCCAACATTTCCAGCTCTTCAGCCCGGATTTCTGTTTCCGCTATCGTCAACGCCTCGTCTCCCCGGCTGGCAAGCTGTTTTAACACATGGCCACCAATCGCGCCGCCGCTGCCAAAAACAAATACTTTCATGCAATCCCTCCTTTTTATGTATCTTCTCCCCCCTATTCCCCTTCTCCTTAGCGGACAAAACTAAAGACTCCGCGTTTTATAATTGCGCCCGTTGGTAGCCCGAATACTGCCGTTCAAGCCATTCGCCTAATTCAAATATGGCTTCTTCATTGCCATTTTTGCTGATCAATTGCACGGCAATCGGCATGCCGTTTTCATCGTTTCCGACTGGGACGGTCAAAGCGGGCAAGCCCCACACATTGGCGTAAGCGACATAAGGCATATACTGCATGTATGTTTTTTTAATTGAAAAAATCTCACTGTAAACGATGCCATGCTTCGCTGCGCCTGTATGATAAACCGGCATGATCAGGATATGGTTGTTAAAATATCTTGCTAGAATATGATCGCCATGCTCAATGAATTTCCTGATTTTTTTCACACGATTCGCAGAAGGTTTAAATAAGGATGCGCCAATTAGAGCCCACGACAAATACCTATGAATCACAGAGTTACCTGTCAATCGTTCTTTCATGTATTCTTGCATCGGCTGAGACGGCTGGATGCCAAACGCCTCCCGCTTCATCTCTTCCGCTCCACCGATTGACATGATCTCTTGCCACAAGCCTGCCGTATCCTCGAAGTATGCCGGTACTTCCCGTTCAGTTTTAAAAATCTGTGACAAGTCTGCATATATTGAATCCAAGGCATGTGCTGTCTCAGGTGATAACGGATAGTCCGTCTGCGGCATTATATTAATCGTGAACGGCTCTAATTTCTTTTCCATCAATGGCATTTTAGCAACGATGGAATAGAGGAGACGTGCGTCTCTGACGGTTTTCACGATGGGGCCGATGCCTAACATCCGTTTTTGTAAATCCACTTCAACAATGGGGTATGTGCCTTCAGCAGATACTTGATCATTCCCAGACTTAAAGCCGATCACTCCATTGAAATGACTCGGAAAACGGATAGAGCCGCCAATGTCAGAACCGATTCCGGCAGCAGCACCACCTGCTCCGATCAATGCAGCTTCTCCTCCGCTTGAGCCCCCTGCTGTACAGGATAAATCATGTGGATTATTTGTGCGTCCGTATAGTTTGTTATCGGTTTCCTGGCAAAAACAAAGTTCAGGTGTGTTCGTTTTTCCTAAAACAATTGCACCTTCTGCTTTTAATTTGCGCACGACTTCCGCATCTGTATTCCGGAAAAACCCTTTTCTGCGCAGCAAGCCGCCAGTTGTCTGCAGGCCAGCCACATCGAACGCCTCTTTTATACTAATCGGTACGCCAAGCAATTTACCGCGAGGGTTCCCTGCAGCAATTTGTGCATCGGCCCGGTCCGCTTCTTCCAGCGCTTTAATAAAGCGGCCCTCCACGAAGCAATTCACCATAGGGTTGATGCGTCGAATATGCGCGATGAAGATTTCCACTGCTTGTCTTGATGTAATTTCTTGTTGGGCGATGAGCCCTGCTAATTGCGTAGCATCCATGTCCAATATATTATGTATCTCGTGTTGAATCGTTTTCATTTATACGCCTCCAAAATGTCTATCTTTTCTGATTATATACCAGCTATCCTCAAGCAAACTATGTTTATGCACATAAAAATGCCTGCAGCGATTAAGCTGCAGGCATCCCATCTAATAGGCTGTCCAGCCACCATCCGCGACAATTACTGTCCCGTTCACAAAACTCGATTCATCAGAAGCGAGAAACAACGCAACATGTGCGATTTCTTCTGGCTGTCCCATTCTAGGATTTAACGCCATGCCTGGTTGCATCCGTCCCATACCGAACTCATTGATCGCAGTCATGCTCGAGCCGATATTCGTTTCGACAGCCCCAGGCGCGATAACATTGCATCGAATGCCTTCATTGGCATACATATAACCTGTATTTTTTGTAAACCCGATCACAGCATGTTTGCTTGCCGTATAAGCGGCGCCTGCACGAGATCCACATAAGCCGCCAATCGACGAGATATTGATAATGGACCCTTTCTTTTGCTCACTGAAGATTTTCAACGCTTCCCGGGTCCCAAGCATGACCCCGTTTGTATTAACTGAAAAAACGCGGTCCCATTTTGCATCTTCAACGTCTCCAGCCGGCTCGAAATTATCCATGATGCCAGCATTATTAACCAAGATGTCCAAAGTGCCGTATTCGCTGACAGCTAAAGCGATCATCGCTGCAACATCTTCAGCATTTGCGACATCCACTTTCACTGCTGTTGCTTTCCCGCCGCTTTCCGTAATGCTAGCAGCGACTTTTTCTGCGTCTGCCAGATTGATATCGGCTACAATTACTTTTGCTCCTTGTTTAGCAAACACTTCTGCTGTGGCCTTGCCCATTCCAGATGCTGCTCCCGTAACAACCGCCACTTTCCCTTCCAATCTCATCATCAGCCATCACCTTTCAATGCCATCATCCAGGGTCTGTTTCAGACTTCGTAATCGTAAAGCGGCGGCCATGTACCGATTAAACTTCGTGTCGTTACAACTTGACCGGCATGATAGCTATTGTGGTTAATCAGCACCATTAACAGCTCTCCACGTGACCTATCCGTATTGCCGAACCCGGTTTCTGCGAAATCTTTTCCGGCTTCTTCTTCCGCTTCTTTTATGCCGTTCAGAAAATGTTCGACTCCTTCCACCCAAGCTTCACGACTGTCCGGAACATGGTTTGGCGGCCAAGATTCTTCTGGATGATCAGGCGCGTGCATAACCTCGCCTCTTAAATACCCGAGCATGAAGTCTTGCCAATAATTCATGTGATACAGCAATTCCCATACCGAATGCGGGCAATGTTCCGGTTTTTTACCGGCTGAATGCCAATCCAACGCATCAAAAATAAGCGTTATGTCCACATGAGTTGAACGTCCGTGCAAAGCCTTTTGGAATATTGATTCAGTCATTTTTATATCCTCCCTTTTTTTCATTAATCCAAGGCGTCTATATAAATAAGATTCCACGTCAAGAGGGAAAAAACCTTCTTCTAAGCGGATGTTTAGCTTATACAATATCAGGTTGTTATAATAAAAAAAGTTAATTCAATACATACTAAAGGAGTGTTGGAGCATGCAAGAAGTTAAAGGCAAAAACGCATTAATCACCGGCGCAGGTAAAGGCATCGGACGAGCAGCAGCAATCGCTTTCGCAAAAGAAGGCATTAACGTCGGCTTGCTCGGCAGAACAGGTGCACATCTTGAAGACGTGTTAAAAGAATTGGAGCAATACGGAGTTAAAGCTGTTATGGCTGCTGCAGACGTTTCGGACAATGAAGCTGTGCTAGCAGCCGTTGACCATATCAAATCCGAGCTTGGGCCGATTGATATTTTGGTCAATAATGCAGGCATCGGCAAATTCGGGAAGTTTCTTGAATTGCCGCCGGAAGATTTCAAGAAAATCATTGATGTCAATTTGATGGGCGTCTACAACGTGACGCATGCCGTCTTACCTGAAATGATTGAGCGCGAATCCGGTGATATCATTAACATCGCATCGACAGCTGGACAAAAAGGCGCACCGGTCACTAGTGCGTATAGCGCTTCTAAATTCGGCTTGCTTGGTCTCACCGAGTCGCTCATGCTTGAAGTACGGAAGCACAATATTCGCGTCAGCGCGTTGCTTCCAAGCACGGTTGTCACTGAATTGGCCCAATCCGAAAACTTGATCCAAGGTGATCCAGAGAACGTTATGCACCCTGAAGACTTGGCGGAAGTGATGGTTGCTCAGCTGAAACTGCACCCACGCATCTTGCTGAAATCAGCGGCGCTTTGGTCAACAAATCCTTAGACTGCCATTCAAGGCCCTTCATGTTTATCATGAAGGGCTTTTTTTCGTATCGGTCAGGCGTTCATTTCCCCCTAACTCGGGTATACTGAAAAAACAGAATATTTAGATAAAAAAGGAGGGTTTTTCATGCGGAAATATTGGCAAGTTGCCGCTTTGGCCGCAGGCGTCACCATTCCCCTATTGTATGTGAATGATATGCGCCAGGCTTATAAGCGATTAGAGGAATTCGAAGCGAAAAGTTTCCAATCAGAATTTGGCAAGATGACGTTTGTCGATGAAGGCTGGGGCGAAGCGATTTTAATCAGTCATGGAATTTACGGTGGCTATGACCAAGGCATCGCTTCTTTAAAAAAAATGGTCGGTGAAAATTACCGAAAAATCGCTGTTTCTCGTTTTGGTTATCCGGGATCCAAGTTGCCATCGCAACCAACGCCTCAAAATCAGGCAAAAGTGTTCGTTGAATTGCTAGATGAATTGAACATCACACAAGCTTTCATCGTCGCAACTTCTTCTGGAGGGGCAGCGGCTATAGCATTTGTTCTTGCCTACCCAGAACGGGCAAAAGGATTGATCCTTCTTTCTGCCGACGCTCCATTGTGCAAAATGACACCGGATCAATTAAAACCGGTAAGTCCTCCGATTCCCTTACTCAGCGAGTTTCCGTTATGGGCATCGACGAAAGTTCTACGCCCCGCCTTCAGCGTGCTGTACGGGTCTGATGTGGATCAGCCTTTTTTTCAAACCTTAACGCCGATTAAACTACGCCGAAGAGGCATTGAAACAGATGCCGCCATTACGAATGTGGATATGGATTTGAACTACGAGAACTATCCAGTAGAAAAGATTACCGCCCCTACTCTCGTTATTCATGCAAAAGACGATCCCATCGCATTTTTCGATTGCACTGAGAAATTCATTGAGCGTACACAAGCTGAAACGATCATTTTCGAAAATGGCGGCCATCTTTTATCTGGGCATCAAACCGAAGCGATAACCGCAATCCGAGAATTTATTCAACGCAACTCAAAGAGAAAATGACTTTATTCGATAGAATCGGGTTATTACACCTGATAAGCGTGAATCAATATGCCCTCTGAATAAAAAAAAACTGGTTAAATAAGCCCGCATCAAGTACACTGTTTAAAAAAGTACCTTGTATCCATCAATTATTTTTGGTATTTTTTTCTTTTATTCAGTATATGGCATTGGGGGTAGTATTTTGAAATCGCGTTATCTAATTTCTATCACGATCCTACTGATTGCAAACATGGCATTAGCCGGCTGTGTGGCAGATCAGGTGGCTTTTTCAGAATCAGCTTCAAGCAACTTCGGTGACCGTACAGCACCTGCTGATGTTGTTCCTGCGGAAATAAAACGCGTCCACACCGTCTCTCTTTCCGCTATTGGCGATGTATTGATCCACGCCACTGTCTACAACGATGCCCAAACTGAAAATGGCTATGATTTCAATCCGATGTTTGAAAAAGTTCAACCTTTCTTGTCCCGATCCGACATCACAATCGCGAATTCAGAAAGCATCATTGGGGGCAGTGACATCGGCGTCTCGACTTACCCTTCTTTCAATAGCCCGTACGAAGTGGCTGACGCGATGAAAAATGCAGGCATCGATATCGTTTCCATGGCCAATAATCACACATTGGACCGCGGTGTAAAGGCAATTGAAAATGCCGTTACTTATTGGCATTCCATTGGCATCAAACATTCTGGCGCATATTTGTCTGCGGCGGAACAAAAAGAAATCACGACGATCACGAAAAACGACATCACGTTTTCTTTCCTGTCTTTCACTTATGGCACAAACGGCATTCTGACGCCTGCAGGCAAAGACTATTTGGTGAAGCGCATTGATAAAAACGAGATTCGAGAAGATTTAGCGGAAGCAAAGGCTGTGTCAGATGTTGTTGTCCTCAGCCTCCATTTTGGTGTGGAATATGAAGCCATGCCGAACGCAGAACAAATTGATTTGGCACAGTTTTCGGCGGACAATGGAGCGGATATCATTATCGGTCACCATCCTCACGTATTGCAGCCGGCAGATTGGCTGGACACCGCAGATGGACGCAAAGCATTCGTTGTTTATTCGCTTGGCAATTTCTTATCCGGACAGAACGTTCAAGAGCGAAAAATCGGCGGCATTGTCCATTTAGACGTAGAGAAGACAGAAAACGTCGACGGCACCACATTTGCCATTAAGAATCCAGCGTTTACCCCGACATACGTTCGCAATACAAATGAACGGGATTTCGAAGTTGACCTTCTAAAAAATGTCGATAGCAATTGGAATGACGAGGCAAAAAAACACATGTCAACTTGGATTCCAGATATGAAGTTCATTGAGTAAATCAGCAGCCTTCGCTGCTGATTTTTTTTTTGCCTTTTTTGTTTCAAAGCCACAAAAAGTTCTTCTATTCGACGACTTAGCACATTATTATCCGTTATAATTTTTTCTAAAAACCGGTTTTCCTAAGTATATTTATGCTTTAAAACCATGGAGTTTTTGCTGAGTAAATGAAAATATATTAAGGTTTTATTCATTTCCACTTCCTTTTTATAGTAATTTTATGATAAGATGATACAAATATGAATGAATTTTCTGACTTCCCATTATCCCTCCGACACAGTCTCCTGGTCATTCTAGAATCCTAGGAGGAGTAACTTATGAAAAAAATAAATCCACCTACTTTCTCGAAAACACATGATAAGCAGTTTTCAAAGAACTCTTTTACTGTTATTTTCTTTGCTCTGTTTATGCTATTTGGTATGACATTTGCGAGTTCTCCAGTTTTCGCACATGATGCAGAGGGCAATTTTCCAGCTCACCAATTCCGTGGCATTTCTTGCGCTGGTGCCTATAGCAGCGGCACGGGCATCATACGTGCCTATACTCCTCGATATGCGGTGGCATGGACAGGCAGGAGTACAGACACTGTATTTTGGAATCCTATTCTCTACCGTTTTAACGGCCAGCAATACGTTCAATGGGCTTCTTTGAATTTTCCGGCTTATGCCTACGTCACACCTTATGGATTTAACCGGAATTTAAAGGCTGGCTGGCGCAGTTCATCGTCCAATAACATCATCCGTTCAGCAGCATTCACCAACGTGCCGCCTGGTTATTACAAAGTCTTGAATCAGATCCATTGGGTAAGCACCGGCGTGACCCATTCAGAATGGGGATATAATTCCTGCGCAATCAAATAATAAGAGAAAAAAGCGCATTCCACAAGTTGGAATACGCCTTTTTTTCTATGGTCGATCGATTTTCAATAATTCAGCAAGTGGGTTCGAACGCCCGTGAATCAGATCTGCTAATAGCTCAGAACCGAGCATGCTATAAACCGTGCCGTTGCCGCCGTAGCCCAATAAATAATAATAACGGTTGTAATGCGGATGACGACCGATAAACGGCAATTGGTCTTCAGATTCACCGAATGCAGCTGACCAGGAGAAATCCGTCTCAAATGAATACATCGGGAATAACGCTTTTACTTGTTGTGACAATTTATCCGCGCGCTCACTTAAATGTTCTTCACTTCCACCGACTTCTGTAAACGGTTCATCAAGCCCTCCTGCAATGATGCGGTTGTCTTCAGTGGTTCTTAAATATAAATATGGACGCTGAGTTTCCCATATCAACGCCCGGTCTTCCCAATCCCCTAAATCGTTGATTGGCGAGGAAGCGACCACAAAAGACCGATTCAATTCAAGTTGTTTCTGCTGCAAAAATGGCGCATTGTCATAGCCGACTGCAAAGACGAGTTGTCCTGCTGAAAAATTTCCAGCAGAAGTAATGAGTTCGACACTTTCTGTTTCGTGACTATAATGCGTAATCTCGACTTCCTCAAACAAATCGACTCCCATTTCTCTCGCTTGGTCAATCACGCCTTGGCTAAACAACAGCGGGTTCACTTCGGCATCACCAAAAGTGATCAACGCTGCTTCTTTTGAAAAAGGATAATGTTGTTCGATGGTTGTTCTGTTCCAATACTCCACTTCAAAACCGTGTCGCTGCAGCATATGAAATTCTTTCATCAATCGTTCTGCATCCGACTTTTCAGAAGCGAAATATACGCTTTTTCGTGAATGGAAGCTGCAATTGTGCACAAGGTCTCGAGCCGTTTGCTTTAATTGCGCTACAGCTTCTTGACAAGCTTTATAAAACAGCACAGCATCCACTTCACCAATCTGCTCCGCTAATTCATGAAGCATGATGTCGTTCGAGTATTGCAGCAATCCCGTATTGGCTGATGTGCTGCCATGTCCGATTTTATCTTTGTCGATCAATGCAACGGAAAGCCCTTGTTTTCTCAAAGTGTATGCACTGAGCGCTCCGGACATGCCGCCACCGATTACAATGACGTCATACTTTGCTGCTGGCATTTTCCTATCGTTCTTTCGTTCTTCTTTATATTCAGTCGTAGTCCAATACAATTCTCCGGTATGTAAATTCACGTGGGTTCCCCGTTTCGTTTGTTTCCTTTTCATTTACCCGGGGCGAACTCTATGCAAAACCTCTACAACTGGTTGCTCATAAATAAAACACCTTTTGCAATCCGAAGATTTCAAAAGGTGTTTCGTTATTGAACGGTTTTTAAAGCCACTGTCTGCACTTCTTCATCTGTCATATAGTACCCATGCACTGTCATCAATTGCGTTTTCAAAGATTCTGTCAGCCTTGAAGCATCATAAGCACAGACAGAAATCGCATTTTTTTGCGGCACAATCGTGTCCAAAGTTCTTTCATACTCAAAGATTTCTTGCTCGATGTCTTCTTGGACGCCCCATTCAATATGCCCCCAAGTCCGAACAGCTTGTCCATTTTCAAACAAGTAGCCAGTCGCTGCATCAAAATGCTTTAAAATGGTCGATGGATGGAAAGTTCCATTGCGCCAATAAAAATCGAAATTATTAATGTATAGCAATCGGTTCATTTCTTCCATTGAAAGTTGGTATTCCAATTTTTTGCGAACGAGCGGGTATATACGCGTATTTTCGACAAACAATACATAATCCCCGTGTTTGATTCCAAAAACAATATATGAAACGGCATTCTCGATGTATTTATCCAGTTCTTGTGAACAATAAAATATGTGCCCGGTTTCTTCGCGTTGTAAACCTGCGCTCATTTCTTTTACATTTTCGTTAATGATAAAGGCCCTCCTTCGGCTAATCTCGTTAGCTATTTACTGAAAGCCGTCAGCAAAATGCAAAAAAAGAAAGAAGCTCTACACAACTATACAGGAGCAACCTTCAATTAGATAGTTATCAGCTTATTATTTTTGGAATTTTTTGTAATTAAAACCTTCTATATTTGTGAAATGAAAAAAGACAGCTATACAACTGCCTTTATACCAATCATTTGCTTTTCAGAAACTTGATTAATTCCTCATTAAACTTTTCAGGTTCGTCTGCATTGATCCCATGCCCGCTATTTTCAAACGGCACGAGAACGGAATTCGAGATTTCCTTATGCAAGACTTCCGCTAGCTCAAATGAACAAATCGCATCTTTTTTGCCATGGAATATGGTAGTAGGAATGGTGATGTTGCTTATTTCATCACGTAAATCTTCATCTCGCAAAGAAATGGCAGAAAGAATTGTAGAATGCGCTCCCGCTTCCAACCCTAAAGTCTGGAACCAATGATTGAATTCCGGTGATTTCTCTTGCTCAAAAAACATGTCTGCGAATTGTCCTAGAAAAGCCGGTCGGTCTTCTTTCAGTTGCTTGATGATGTCATCGACGCCAGAAGGAGGCAAACCGATGTTAAAATCGTCCCGCTGCGTGAACACCGGTGCTGCTGGACCCATTAATAGCAGCTTATCCACTTTGTCTTGTCCGTATTCCGTCAAGTAACGAATGGCAATCGGTCCACCCATTGAAAATCCCGCGAGCACGAAATTATCGAGCTCCAAATAATCGACTACGGCTTTCACGTCGCTTGCTGCTGTGTCGTAATCATAGCTTGACCAAGGTTTATCCGACTTCCCGTAGCCTCGTAAGTCGATACCGATAAACCGAAAATTATGGCTGGCCAACTCACTCACCTGTGATTCAAATGCCTTGTGATTTAATGGCCAGCCATGGATAAAGACGACCGGATGCCCTATGCCAATATCTTCCGCATATACTTTAACACCAGCTTCCACTTCGATATAATGTCCCAATGTGCTATTCCTCCTCATGTCATTCTTCGCTATTTTCATCATTTCCCTCATCTGAAATTTTTAAACAATTCAGTTAACTTTAATTATTGACTTTAACTTAATCATTTTAGAAGCTGAGGCCCTGCATTTAAGTTAGCCAATCTTGCATAAGCTTTGGTGCAATGGGACAATTATAAAAAGGAATAGTATGAAAAGGAGCGAACCCAATGGCTCGACGTTCAAGTCCAGAACCGAAAAATCAATTGATTTACACACAGCAGCATCTTGCGAACGAACGCACTTATCTTGCTTGGATCCGCACGGGAATTTCCATCGTCGGTGTCGGATTTCTAGCAACTAGCCTCCATTTCACTATGGGCGTCATCCGCAACCAATTTGTCGATGTCTTTACTATCGCACTCGGTATTTTCGCTTGTATTTTTGGTTTGACAATCATCTTTTCCGCCACTCAGAACTACAAGAAAAAAAGGATGCAAATCATCAATGAAACCTTTTATCCATCCAATATGCACATTACGTTAATTTCTTCTATGCTTTCAATAATGATCATCATGGTGATTATTTACTTTTTCATGATTATGTAAATGCGCAGCCGCAAAGGAGGTCGTGATTTGGATCCATTGTATATTATTGAAAATCCTCAAAAATTAAAACCAGCTTTTCAACCTATCATCAGCGCAGCCACTCATACCGTCATCGGCTATGAATTGCTCGGGCAGTTCGGTGAAAACGACGAGTGGCTCAGCCTTACGGACTTTTTCAAAGACCCTGACGTGCCCGATGAATTTAAAATTGATGTCGACCGCACATTGATTCAACAAGCAGTCGATCAAATGATTGAGCTCCAATCTGAAGGAGTATTATTTATCAATCGCAACATAACACAATTGCTGAGCAATGGCGGAGAAGATTTTCTCCAAGGTCTTCAGGAGCTCGAAGGAAAAGGCTTCCCCCTCAACCGCATTGTTTTAGCAATTACCGAACACGATTTTGACGAGGACTTCGATGTACTAAGTCATTTGGTGATGTATTACAAAACCTATGGCATACAAATTGCAGTCGATCATGTCGGTGCGAAGAGTTCAAACATTGATCGCATCCGCCAGTTGCGGCCGAATATCTTAAAGGTTAATACCGGCATAAGCCGCAACAGCAATCCCGAAATCTTTGAAGATATCATCTACTCGGTGTCGCTGCTTGCACGGCGTATCGGGGCGAAATTAGCTTATGAAAAAATCGAGGATAAAAACCAGCTCTATTTCGCGTGGAAACACGGCGGCCATTATTATCAAGGTTCCTATTTAGCAAAACCTTCTTTCACTCCGCTCCCCCCAAGCGCCTTACCGCTAGCGGTCAGAAACAATGTGAAAGAATTTGTCCAACGTGAAAAATCGTTGATTGAAGGCCGTTTCCACTTCACTTCGGATTGTGAGATCAAAGTAAAGAAATTACTTCCAAAATGGCAAGGACCGGAACAATCTGACCTATTTATCAATTCACTGCTCGAATCATTCACTACTGAAAGCTTCCGTATGTATATCTGTGACAGCGATGGCCAGCAATTGTCTTCAAACTTCAGAAACCATAATGGCATTTGGGAAATTGAATCGGAAATTCAAGGCGCAAATTGGTCATTCCGTCCCTACTTCTTGGAAAATGTCATGCATATGAAAACCTGGCATAAAGGCATTTTGTCAGACATTTATTCTGATATCGAAACGGGCGAAACTGTTCGTACATTCAGCTTTCCATTGCCAGACGATCTTTTTCTGTATATCGATATCTCCTATACGTTCATTTACGACAACGACTTTCTGTTTATGCAATAAAGCGCAAAAGGCAACGAATGCCTTTTGCGCTTTTTCAATTATTTTTTTGAAGTTTAATCAACCGATCGCGCTGCCAAATTCGTTCATCGGCAATGGCTTGACGATCATTTCCACTTGCAAATGCAACGGATTTCACCGCGTAGGTCGATGCATGAATTGCATGTCCGAATAGATGCGCTGTTGAAATTGCCTGCCCTGCTGCTCGTGCGGCAGCGATTGCCGCTTCATTTTCGCTAGCACGGGCGGCCTCATGGGTCGCAAATGCAGCTTGACGCGCTTCACGAACATTCAACTTCCCAGCTATCCAAGCATCGCATGCCTCAACGGCTTTTCGTGGACGCTTATCCTGTGGATGCAATTGTTCGAAGTTCTGTAAAACATGTTCAGCACATTGTTGTGCCCATGTAATGGCTAAATGATGTTCCATCTGTCCGAGTAATGTTTCAATTTCCTCTTTTGTATCGGTGTCTGTAAATTGAGCCTTTGTCATAATGATCCACCTTAAACTTGAATTTTATTTGATGAAATTAGTTTTTTCCTTAACTGCTTTAAACATTTTCGCCAAGAAATCTCGGATGTCGTGAACAGGACGAACATCACTCATGCTTTGCCATTGAATCCACTCCAGCGCCAAAATGCTTAATGTTAACCAAATGGCTCCTGCTGTAAAGCCTGCTAGCACATCACTTGGATAATGTGCACTCAAGTAAATGCGGCTAATGCCGATCAAAGCAATGAGCACACCCAAAAAGCTGATGGCGACGCCTTTGAACACTTTGCTTTTCCTGCTACGCAATAATAAATACATAACAAAGCCATAAAAGATGACCGAACCCATCGAATGGCCGCTCGGAAAACTAAAGCCGATTGCATCAATTTCCGGATTGATCGATGGTCGTTCCCTGGCATACAAATTTTTCAGCAAGAGGGTCAATACGGCCCCTCCGCCCACTGAAATCAGAAAGAACAGGATTCCCAGTTTATCGCGTTCCTTAAACCACAAGAACCCAATTACCGCGATTGAAAATGCCGTTACAAACCACACTGAACCCAATTCCGTTATGGCGACCATGAACACATCGAGTCCTGAACTTTCAATCGAATTGAAAAAAACGATAATGGCGGAATCAAATGTCCACGTTTCCTGGCTTAACGCCTCTTCAGCAATTTCGGAAAAAAAGGCTATGAATAATGCTGAAATTCCAAGGCCCACTGCAAGCAGCAGCACCGTGATGCCGATTTTCGTATTCTCTTTGATCATCTAACCGCCCCTAATCTGTAAGTGAACTGATTAGTATATACCCCGTCAGCCGCTAGATATTCGTTTTTTCTTCCAAAAATGCTGGATTTGCTGCATATATAGGCATTTTCGTAACGATAAATCCGCTAACTGCAAACGCTATTGAGGCTATGTAGAAAATACTTGCGATGGTCAAAAAATCGACAAGATAGCCAGTGCCGATTACTGCAATAGCTGCCGCAACAGATGTATACGTATGATAAATACCAATCTGCTTACCCGCTGTCGTTTTATCGACATGTCGCGCTAGAACCGCCTTTTCGGAATTCTTTTGCACAGCTCCTAATATTCCCATCAAAATTTGCAGTACATAAACATGCCATATTTCCGCAGCTAAAGGAAAGAATAATAACAAAAGCGCCATTCCCCACGAGTAGATGCTGAGCAATGCCTTGTCACCGACTCGATCGCTAGCTCTGCCAATCAGCGGATAGCTGATTGCAGCGGTAAGGGCGAAGAGGCCGTATGCCCAGCCGAATTGAGCATAGCTTGTGCCTGCATTTTTTAGCATCAAGATATAAAAAGGGAATATCATGGTCGATGCCATACCGACTATGCCTTGATATTGGATAAAGCTTTTATAATTCATGGCCGATACTCCTCATAAAAAATATTCATAAATCGGTGATCTGGGTCGTAACGGTCTTTCAATTCGAAAAATTCATCAGTGCGCGGGTAAGAACGCGCCATCTGCTCTTGAGTCGGATAGCCGTAATACGGCAAATAATACGTGCCTCCATGATTCAGTGTTACGTCGATCATGTCGCGGACCACACGTCCTGTTTCGGCAATTCCGTCTGCATCAGCATGTTGATTGATCAAAAGTACAAGCGAGAACATATCTTCTGAAGCATATGACAAGACGGCCTGGTCGTTCCGACTAACATACCGAATTGTCACATTCAAAAGATTGAAATCTTTTTCCTTTTCGAGCAACACTTTTAAGTCTTCGATATAGTCTGTGAACTCATCTACTGGCACAAAATACTCCTGTAGAACTTCAGTTTTTGAAGCATTATTGTATTCCATAAATTCCGAGTCTGATCGCATAGCATTATTGCGTGATACAAGGTTTCCTTCTATTGATTGAATATACGTTTTTTGGGTATTCCAAAATAATTCCTTGCCTTCATCATTCAAGCGAGAAATGCCGAGCAAGAGCTTCGGGGCAGCAATCAATCTTTCCTCTTTCAATTCACTGAATTCCGGAAGTCGGTCTTGCCTATCAGCTAGGCTATAATTAATGGCATACATTTCTTCCATAAAGTTTTCTGGCGAGATTGAAATACGTGCCAGGTGCATTTTAGTAGCCTCATTGCCAAGCACTCGCTTTTGGAAATACTCGCTATAGTCTGTATAGTCAAACGTATCGATACTCACTTCATACAATTCATCTTCTATAAGTTTTAATGTGACATCAAGGATGACACCGAAAAGGCCGTATCCTCCAATGACTGCGTGGAACAATTCCGGATTCTTTGAAGAACTCAGTTCAACGATTTCTCCGTTGGCATTCAGTAGCCGCAGCGATTCGACCGTCGACATCATGCCTCCGTTGCGAATATCAAGTCCGTGCGCTTGGACACTTAGCGAGCCTCCAACTGTGAAGATGTTTTGAGATTGGCTAACCTTTAAAGACAAGCCGTGCGGATTGATATGACGCTGGATGTCATTCCAAGTTACCCCACTTTGCACAGTTATGGTTTTTGACGCTATGTCTAAGTCCAAAATTTGATTAAAAGGCTTCATATCAAGAAGAATTCCGTTAGGATAAAGCGTTTGCCCACCTTGGCTATGCTGCATGCCTGCGATCGAGATTTTGTCTTTTTGTTCATTGGCTTCAAGTACGATATTGCGAATAGTTTCTTCACTCGCCCCCGCCCTCACCGCTTTGATTTCAACTGGCAGTAAGCGATTGTGGACATTTGACTCGGTTTCTTGCAAACCATTGAAATAGAAGAAGGCTGATAAAATGAGAACAAAAACATAAATTCCAGCAATCACATAAGTTTTCATAATTACCTCTATTCACCCCTTCCAATAAAACCCTTTGTTTCTATTTTATATTATATATTCATCTTCGAATTTTAGACATCACTAGTTCTGCTCGAACCAAAAATTGCTTGCGTATTCCTATTTTGTTTATTTTCCATTAGAATCATATCAACTGGATTTGGTGAAAGGAGATATTTTGCATGAATTTTAATTTCGAAGAAGCCATTGAAATACTGGAACGCACACCGCGCACGTTGGAAGTTTTTTTGTCAGGTCTATCCGAAAATTGGCTTGAATGCAATGAAGGCGATGCTACATGGAATGCTTATGAAGTCATCGGACATTTGGTCGAAGCTGAAATATCCGACTGGATGCCGCGGTTAAGCATGATTTTAGAGAAAGGGGAAAACGAGCCTTTTCCGCCATTTGATCGATTCGCACATTTGAAAAAACCGAAAGCTCATTCAATAGACACCTTGCTGCTGGAGTTTCAACAACTCCGACAAGACAATATTCAAAAACTTTGGGAACTTGTTGATCCTGCACAAGATTTGGAACGGACTGGAATACACCCTGAATTCGGAGCCGTGCATTTGAAAGAATTGCTGGCAACGTGGACAGTTCACGACCTCACCCATATAGCTCAGATTGTCCGAGTCATGGCAGAGCGCTATAGAGACGACGTCGGTCCTTGGTCTGCCTATTTGGGGATTTATCGTAAACGGGATGCTTAAATTTACAGCCATTCATGATAAATAAGCTTACAAAAACAAAAAAAGCAGCTTTCCACGAATGGGAAAGCTGCTTTTCTATGTATTAGCTGTCTAGCAGCATTTTTTCGTTTTTTCAGAAGCCATTTGCAACTTGCAGCATTCAATTAGCAAGAGCGCCAACTGCCGGCCGTTTTTAAATTCACTAGGAGATGTCCAAAGTTGATGAAACACGTGCTGGACGAGATTTTCACATATTGCTTGATCAACTTGGTTTCGCTGTGCAAAATTCCAGATCAATAGATGGTAGCGATCATAGATTTCCGACAAGGCTCCTTTGTCGCGTTTTTCGAGCCTATGGATTAATTGTTCATCTATGCTCATTTCTACCACCCCCTGTGTTTCTAATTACCTTAATCCAAACCACCTAAACCTATATATCTCGAAATAAAGATATAAAACAAGATAAATGATTTTATTTTCGATAAATTCATCGAAATATATAGTTTATAAGGACTTTATTCCTAATAAAACTAAGAAACAATTATTATCTGCAGGCATTTAGAATGTATTTTACTCGTTGTTTAAATGCTCTTTATTATTGGGTAAATAATTATTATTAAGAACAAGGTGGGATTTTCATGCGCATGTCTTGTATGGGCAGCATCATCATATCGATTATTTTGTCAGTGTTATTAACCATCATCTTGAATTTACTGTTCTGGTAAGTTGTTGGAAAGAGCCCCTTCTATAGATTTAGAAGAGGCTCTTTTTGATTTTCACTACTTGACCTGTTTCAGCCGATTCCATAATCCCAACGATAACTTCCAATGATTTCAACGCGTCTTCCCCTGTGACTAGCGGTTCCTCATCCAAGCGGATGCAATCGATAAACGCATCAATGACACCGCTCGGAGTTTGGTTGTCATTGGTCTGGATCGTCTCCAACTGGTACAAAACTTTTTCACCGTTAACTGTGATGAGTTCGAGCTGATGCTCATTGCTATGATAAATTTTCAAAATGCCTTTTTCGCAATACAAAATTGTGCTATTGTCTTCTTCGCCATAATAAGTCCAGGAAAATGATGCCGTTCCAATGCTGCCGCTTGCTGTTTTTAACGTACATACCAGGTTATCGCATACTTCAATTGTTTCATCGTTTTCATCAACTTTATGGAGCGCACCTTGAAAAGCACTGACTTGTTCGATTTCTTCTCCCAGCAAATAATGCAGCAAGTCGACTTTGTGGATACCCAAATCGCCAGCCACGCCGAAACCGGAACGTTCTTTCTTAAAGAACCATGTGGAATTGGTT
>JBFEIJ010000034.1:0-25370 GCA_041553775.1 Planococcus sp. (in: firmicutes) | reverse complement strand
TCCTGTATTACTTAATCAGTTTAAAACCGAGCGCGACGGACGGTGTCGTAGGCTGGGTAAAAGCTACGGAAGTTGAGAGCCGTGAACACACGAAAGTGGATACCACTAGCAAAACGTTCTACGTGGCGGGCGGTGGCAAGTCATATACAGAGGCTTGGGGTAGCGAAAATAACATTGTCCATAGTGATCTTACTAACTTAACAGGAAAGCTCTTCACCGTGAATTTGACTGAGCGTGTAGGTTCTGCAATTTGGCATCGAGGCGTTCTTGAAGGGAAAGTAGTGTGGATAAGTGAGGAAAATCTCACGAAGGGGCTTGAGCAAGCAATAAGCCGAATGGGCCATATTAGTTACAATACGAAAATCTTTCAGGACTATGCATCAACTGAATATATTGAAGCGGGATCAGCGAACAATCAAAACGTCTATTATGTAGAAAAACAAGCGACATATAAAAACGAGGTCTATTATTTGATCAGTCTGCAACCAAGCAGTTCACTAGGTGTGGTCGGTTGGGTCAAAGCAACGGAAATGAATGACCGCGAACGAGTTCAAGTCGATAGTCTGTGGAAAAAGTTTTATATCAAAGGACAAGATAAATCCTTTTCAGATGCATGGGGCAGCCGAAATAATATAGTCCATGATAATCTTGCGGATTATCAGGGTATGCTCTTTGCAGTCCATTTAACAGAACAAATCGGTAATGATATTTGGTATCGTGGAATACTTGAAGGGAAGACGGTTTGGATTAAAGGAGAGTATGTAATGGAATCGATGTCGACAACGACTCAGTATAACCTTACGTACACTGAAGCACTAGATCGACAAATGACATACGGGTCGCCGCAAACAGATAAATATCGTAATCTGAACGCGTTCGTTCCAAATTCTGTTATTTCATTACCTGAATTGCAAACTATCAATACGAACGGGACGAACCTTCGCAAAGCACCGCAATTTGGAGACAACGTTGAAACGTCAGTAAGTTCCGGAACTAAAGTAAAGGTACTTCGCTCGATAACTGGTCCAGTATATGCTAACAACAGCGTATGGTATGAAATCGAGTACAATAGCAAAGTTCTTTATGTCCATTCTTCTTTAGTGAATTATGTAGGAGTAATGAAAGAAAGAAACAATATTTATGCTTCAGCAACAACTACAAGTCATGTTTATGCAACATTAGCGGCAGGCACTCAAGTGACGATTAAAGGTACTGCAAATGAGTTTTATGAAATAACTTATGGTACATGGAGAAACGCCACAAGAACTGATGCAGATGAGTATATGAATCCTGATAAAAACGACAAATTTCAGCACTTAATGTTGTCATCAAGTGTTGGTGTCTCAGCAAATGAACTAAATAAAGTATTAGTCGGAAAAGGCATTTTAGCAAACACCGGACAAGCATTCATTGACGGTGGCAGACTCCATTCAGTCAATGAAGTTTACCTGATTTCACATGCATTACTTGAAACTGGTCAGGGAACTTCTAAACTCGCGACAGGAATTGAAGTTGGACTTAATACGAGTGGAATTCCTACGCTAGTTACTATTGCAAATCGCTCTACATTACTGAGTATCAAGACTGTGTACAATATGTTCGGTATACAGGCATTCGACCATTGTGCGGAAGAATGCGGCGCTAAACACGCGTATACGCAGGGGTGGGACACACCTGAAAAAGCCATAATTGGTGGTGCCAAGTTTATCGGTGATCAATATATCCACAATCAATACAAACAGAACACTATTTACAAAATGAGATGGAACCACGTTGTCACTTATAAACAATATGCAACCGATATCGGTTGGGCTGCGAAGCAAACCGCTAATATCCGAAAGTTCTATGAACAGCTAGACAACCCGATTTTAAATTTTGATACACCGAAATTTAAATAAAAATTATTAATCATTCTATTTAATGTTAGTATTTCCCTAATTTTTTAGTTTGAAACATGAACATCCCATAAGATATAAAGTTAGGTCTTATGGGATGCTCTTTTTTTGTAGCTGGAAATTTTTTATTTTTTTTAAAATATATCCATATATAAGTTTTTTGTCTCTCGGCCATTGCATAAATAAATGAAATTTACACTTTCATTTAAATACAGGAGGATAAGATGAAAAATTTAATTATAAGTGTTACCGCATTGTTTTTATCTAGCATATTAATTCCCGCATCGGTTTTAGCAGAAGCCCCAGCAACAAATCCAATAGTACAAGCACCAAAGAGCGATGCTCCGTTCAATGATTTGGGTATACAAGAAGGAACAATAGTGCACGGTGAAGATATCAGCGAATTATCAGAAGAAGAGCTTCAGTACATTCCTGAAGGATGGAGAGACGGTGTAATTGAAGAAGGGGAGCACGAACATCTAGAGGAACCGTCACTAAAAGCAGCTGCTACTAATACGCTAGCCGCCTACCCAAATGTCAATAATTACATCGCTTCAAAAAATTTTTACACAGCTAAAGTGGAAACAGACCATAAATGGATTTTTCCTAAGATGGAATATCGCTATGGTCAACCGGAAGGTGTAGTTGCTCACGAAACGGCTAATGACTATTCAACCATTACCGGGGAAATTAGCTATATGACAACCAATTATAAAAACGCTTTTGTACATGCGTTTGTCGATCAAAGTCGTATTATTGAAATTCATCCTACTAGCAATTCAGTATGGGGAGCCGGGAGATATGGAAATGCTCGATTTGTACAAGTTGAGCTTGTCCGGTCTTCAACTTATGATGCATTTGCTAGATCCATTAACAATTATTCCGATTATATTGCATCAATCTTGCATAAATACAATATGGGTGTCACGAATGGCGATTATAATGGAGTAGGTACTCTATGGTCGCATCGCGCAGTATCCACTTTTCTTGGTGGGACGACCCATTCAGATCCTCATGGCTATTTCGCAAAATACGGCTATAGTTGGAACGAATTCATCGCGTTGGTCTCTCAAAAATATAATAGATATGTAACAATTGCCTCGGCCAGTGCAGAACAGTCGACGAGCCGTCTTGGCCACATTAGCTATTCAACGAAAGTCTATAAAGATTATAAAAATCCTTCCCTTTACTCATGGGCGGGAACTGAAAGAAACCAAAACGTTTATTACGTAAAGAAAAAAGTAACGTTCAACAATGAATTGTATTATCTAATAAGCACTCAGGCCAGCAGCACAACAGGTGTTGTTGGTTGGGTGAAAGCATCCGAAATGAACGATCGCGAACATGTGAAAGTGGATAGTCAATCCAAAACATTTTATGTGAAAGGGACTGGAAAGGCTTATACAGATGCATGGGGCAGCAGCAACAATGTTGCGATGACTAACCTCTCTAGTCATCAAGGCGACTTGTTTGCTGTTCACTTAACAGAACGCGTCGGTACAGCAATTTGGTATAGAGGTGTACTTAACGACAAAACGGTTTGGTTGAGCGAAAAAGATGTCACGAATGGTTCTGAAGTGTCGACAAGCCGTTTGGGGCATATTAGCTACACAACTAGAATTTATGCGGATTACGCAAACTTGAACAGCTATAACTTTGCAGGTACAGCTAATAACCAAAACGTCTATTATGTAAAAAAACAAGTGGAATATAACGGTCAACTTTTCTTATTGATCAGCACTCGCCCGAGCAGCACGAGTGGAGTTATCGGCTGGGTCAAAGCCGCAGAAATGAACGATCGCGAACATGTGAAAGTTGATGGGGTAGCGAAGACATTGTTTGTCAAAGGAACTGGGAAATCTTATACGGATGCTTGGGGAAGCCGGAACAATACAATTGATAGTAATTTATCAAGCGAAGCCGGAAAAACATTCAATGTATATTTAACAGAACGAGTCGGTAATGACGTCTGGTACAGAGGATTTCTTGAAGGTCAAAGAATCTGGTTAAGTGAAAAGGATGTTACGAAAGGCTTTGAACAAGCGACAAGCCGTTTAGGTCACATTAGCTACTATACAAGAATTTACGATGACTATAGCAATGAGGGAAGTTATAAGCTTGCTCGATCAACGTATAATGGAAATGTGTATTATGTGAAAAAGGAAGTCACTTATAATAACGTGAAATACTTACTGATAAGTACTCGTCCAAGCAGCACGACAGGGACGATCGGCTGGGTAAAAGACAGTGAGATGAACGACCGCGAGCATGCAAAAGTTGATGGATATTCAAAAACTTTTTATGTTTCAGGCAGCGGGAAATCGTTCACAGATGCCTGGGGGAGCCGAAATAATGTAGCGCATAGCAGTCTTTATGGCTATAAAGGCGCAACATTCTCAGTGCATCTAACAGAGCATGTAGGAAATGACATTTGGTACCGCGGCGTATTGGGTGGAAAAACCGTATGGATCCATTCTTCGTTAGTAAAAACTGGCCGATAATAAGAAATAAGCTAAAGAAATCCCTTCCGCTATGCGGAGGGGATTTCTTTAGCTTGTAGACAAAAATAGGGAATTCTGACAATATCTCTAAGGTGTTTTTCTACTAGTCCGCTTTTTAAAAACGAGAAATAAAAATGCAGGAATTTTCATCATTCTTTTAGCACGAGCAGGCTGACTTATCAGACGGTAAAGCCATTCCAAATTATTATTCACCCAAAATTGAGGGGCGCGTTTTATATTCCCGGAAAGTACGTCGACACTGCCGCCTACGCCCATCAAAACTGAAGTAGGGAAGAGATGGCGGTAGCGCGCAATCCAGTCTTCTTGAATAGGAGCTCCCATTGCCACAAAAACGAAATCTGGTTGCAGCGAAGCAATTTCAGCAGCGGCTTTTTCTTTGTCGGATCGATAGCCGTCTGTTGCGCCGGCTATTTTCAAACCTGGATACAAACTAACTGCATGAGCAGCAGCCTGCTTAGCGTACCCAGGCTTTGCACCATAAAAATAAACGCTTTTGCGTTGGGCTGCTGCATATGCCAGAAAATCGAGCATTAACTCATAACCAGGCAATTTCTGCTTTAATGGCTGTTTAAGAATCCTGGAACCTATCATCACTCCAATGCCATCCGGCAAAATATAGTCAGCTGTCTTTAAAACTTCAAAATAAGCTGCTGAAGTGCGTGCGGTCATGATGATTTCGGGGTTAGCTGTCACGATGAACAAACTATTTTGACCATTAATGAAATGGTCATTCAATATTTCAAGTAAATCTGTCTTTGTCAGATTGGACAATGGAATATCCAAGATATCTATCGTATTGTGCATTTCAATCATTCCTTTATAGTAAAAAATGTTGCTGAGCAATAGTAAAAGTATACCTTAAATTATTAGGAATGTGGGTTTACTAATAATTACTCGTTTTAAAACTATAAATTGAAAATAATTTTCTTTGATTCTATAGTTTTAAAGTCTTTGAAATATACATAAATATCCATTAATATGTTTATATAGTTCAATATATCAAAAATTCTTGAAATTTAATGTTAGCGCTTTCATATATCTTGTATAATTATGACTGCAACTCAATAAATTCCAAGGAGTGGACTAATTTGACGAAAAGCGCATGGGGGAAGATTTTTTTAAGTCTTTTATTAGCGTTATCTGCAGCGTTGCCGTATACGGCAACTGCAACAGCCGCCGAACCGATTACGGTAGCGGAAGCAATTGCCAATAATACGGGAACAGCGACGGTGAAAGGGTATATTGTTGGGACTGCCAGCAGTAAAACGAATTATGACCAGGAAGCACCGTTTACTTCGGCTTCTAATTTAGGGTTGGCGGATTCGCCAGATGAAACAAATCCGACGAAAATTTTGCCGGTGCAATTGCCAGCAGGGGCTATCCGTACAGGATTGAACCTCGTCGATAATCCGAAAAACTTTAAAGCGTTAGTAACCATTACCGGTTCACTAGAAGCTTATTTTACAACAGCCGGCCTAAAATCACCTACTGCTTATACAATTCTAGCGCTAGGCGAAGCACCACCAGTGCCTACAGCAGTCGACACACTTGCGAAAGCACGTACAATGCTAGGGGAGCTGATTTCAGTTGATGCAATCGTCACAACTGGAACTGGTTTCTGGGGAGGCAAAGCGTTTTATATCCAAGACGATACGGCAGGGATGTATGTATATACATCAAGCGCATCGGTAGCTCCAGGCGATAAAGTACGCCTAGTCGGCACAGTATCGTCTTATTCAGGCGAAATTCAATTTCAGCCGAATACAATTGAAGTTCTTTCGATAAACACGACATTGCCAGCAGTACAAACGATCACACCAGCTGGCGTCAATGAAGAAACACAAGGCGAACGCGTTGAATTGCGTAGAGTTACAATCTCTGACTTGAAAAAGGTAAATGATTATGGGACGTTCGAATTCACAGCTACGCACGAAAACGGCGAGTCAGTCGTTATCCGCAACGATAACCGCAATAATTTATCGTATGACCGCTTTCTTCAAGAATACAAAGAAGGCGATTTGATCCATGTATCAGGAATTGCATCTAAATTTTACGATACGTACCAAGTGAAAACGCTAGGTCTTGAGAGTTTCGACTTGGTCAACAAGCCTGCAGTTTACACAAAAGTATTCCCAGGTGTCGTGTCTGAAGGGGTGCAAATTCCGCTTCAATCCGGCTGGGAAAATGCAGCGATTTATTACACATTGGATGGTTCACAACCAACAACTGCGAGCACGCTTTATACAGGTCCAATCACGTTAACGGATGATGTATCGATCAAAGCGATTGCCGTTGGCGAAGGAACATCTGAAGTTTTCACATTCACGTACACAGTACTGAAAACAGCGGATTTGAAAATTCGTGACATTCAAGGAAAAAGACATTATTCAAAATACGAAGGCGTAACGGTCAACGAAATTTCGGGCGTTGTGACGCATATTTACAATGGATCGAACTTCGTCATCCAAGACACAAACCCGGATGCGGACCTCGCAACTTCTGAAGCCATTATCGTCAATAAATCTTCACACGGGTTGAAAGTTGGAGATCTTGTCACAGTTGGAGGTAAAGTAGAGGAATGGTTTTACGATGGCTACAATGACAAGCAGCAAAACGATTTGCCGCTGACGCGTATCCGCGCAACGACTATCGTCAATAAAGGCACAGCTGACTTGCCTCAAGCATTGGTCATTGGCGAAGACATTCATCCGCCAACATCAATCATCGATAACGATTCATTCGCGAAATTCGATCCACAAGATGACGGTATCGATTTCTGGGAATCGATCGAATTGATGCGCGTGTCCGTACCGAATCCA
This sequence comes from Planococcus sp. (in: firmicutes), assembly GCA_041553775.1. Classification (GTDB taxonomy): domain Bacteria; phylum Bacillota; class Bacilli; order Bacillales_A; family Planococcaceae; genus Planococcus. The sequence goes on along the minus strand of JBFEIJ010000034.1, from coordinate 18,134 downwards.
CAAATTGTTGGACCGCAAAAATACGGCGAAGTGGTTGTCGTTGCGAAAAATGCGACAAACAACGCATTCCATAAACAAGGCGGAATTCTACTTGCGGAAAACGATTACAACCCGGAACGCATCACAGTCTATTTCAACAATGAAAGCTTTATCGCTAAAGCAGGCGACTCGTTTGACGGCAATGTGGTCGGTGTTATCGGTTTCGGCTACGGAAACTATAAGCTATGGGCAAAAGAAAGCGACTTGCCTAACTTAGTAGACGGAGGGCTCAACCCAGAATCGACTTGGATTGAGAACGAAGAAAAGAAACTGACAGTAGCAGCTTATAATGTCGAGAACTTCTCGGCAGATCCAAACCACACAAGCGATGCAAAAGCGGCGCGCATTGGGGAGTCATTTGTTAATGATTTGAACTCGCCAGACATCATTACAGTAGTAGAAGTACAAGACAATGACGGCCCAATTGCATCTGGTAACACTGACGCTACGGCAAGCTATGAACGTTTGATTGCAGCGATCGAAGCGGCTGGTGGTCCAACATACGCTTGGACGGATATCGCACCGGAATACAATAAAGACGGCGGACAGCCAGGCGGAAATATTCGCGTCGGCTATCTATACAACCCGGCTCGCGTTACCTTGTCAGAAGGCACAAAAGGCACAGCCACACAGGATACGGAATGGGTGGAAGGCGAATTATCATTAAACCCAGGACGCATCCAACCAATCGAAATGCCTGGAACACGTAAACCAGTAGCAGCGCAATTCGAATTCCGAGGTGAGCAAGTGGTAGTCATTGGCGCTCACTTAAATTCGAAAGGTGGAGACCAACCTTTGTTCGGTCAAAAACAGCCTCCGGTCTTTGGTTCGGTTGCAGAACGCATTGAATTAGCGAAAGCCATCAATGGATTTATCAAAGATGGGCTTGCGCAAGACCCTAACTTAAACGTCATCGTTGCCGGCGATATGAATGACTTTGAATTCACGCCAGCACTTGCTGCATTAAAAGGCGACATCTTGACGAATAAAGTCGAAGAGGTGCCATTAGCAGACCGCTTCTCTTATTATTACCAAGGCAATTCACAAGTGCTTGATCATTTATTGGTCACAAAAAATATGGCGGTGTACACAGAATTGGATATGGTCCACATCAACTCGATGTTCATGGAAGAACATGGACGCGCATCGGATCACGATCCATTGCTTGCGCAAATCACGTTCCCGAAACCAGGTGAACAACAAGCGAAACCTGATTTGTCGGGTGACACAGCTGTCATCACCACGGGTGAATTCGACAAAGCGAGCGAATTGACGATTGAATTCTCGAATCGTACGGTACGCAACATACTTGAAAGCGGCAAAGATTTATTGATCGATTTGCCAACTGCTAATTTGACGCTGTCAGCTGCTAACTTGCAGCAGATTGTTGACGCAACGGGTACTAACTTTGCCTTATCCTTAGCGGTAGACAATGCAGCGACAGTAGACAGCCGACCTGCATTGACGAAACAAATCAACATGGCCATTACGGATGCAGAAGGCAACACGCTTCCGATCCGCTTTGCTTCAAGCGTCGAGTTGGCATTTGATACAAACAGCAACGTTAAGATCCAGTTTGGCGCACGTGAAGATGAAAAAGGCAAATGGAAAATCATCCAAGGCGAACTGAACGGATTGACGTTCACGCTGGAGGTGAACGAACTGGGCAATTACACGGTGGTCACAAACAAAGGTCAAGCAAAGAAAAAATAAGATGGCATATCATGTAAGATCCATCTTGGTTAAGCAGCGGGAAGGTTGTAAAACAGAAATTTTGATTTACATTACCTCCCTGCCTTTATTGCATGTCTTTACTTTCGCTTAAGTCATCCGTCTCTGATGAGTGAAGTAAGCCCTTGTAAACGACTAACAAGTCTTTTTAATCATTCGTTATGAAGGTATAAAGAAGTAGTTAAAAGGCAAATGATTATAAAATTAGATTGTTCTAATAATTTTGTCATGCTAAACTGATAATGAATGATTGCGCTTACTTTTACTTTAAAAAAAGTCCATTGTCATTGTGCATAAGTGGATCGGCAACAGACATGTAATCGCAAATCACTCAAAAACAAACAAAGGATGGTGTCGGATGAAAGGGAAACTATTTAAAACCGCGATTGCTGTGGCTATGACAGCTAGCGTTATCGGAGTCCAAGCTCCGCTTAACGCAAAATCAGCAGAAGGTGATTTCGAATTGACGATTATGCATACGAATGATACGCATGCAAACTTGGATCAAGTGGCTAAACGCGCTGCAATCATCAATGATATTCGTTCGAAAAATTCGAACAACCTATTGTTAGACGCGGGAGATGTTTTCTCTGGTACGCTTTACTTTAATACATTCCAAGGACAAGCAGATGCTGAAATGATGAATCTGATGGGATACGACGCAATGACTTTTGGGAACCATGAATTCGATCTTGGTGCATCAGATGGACATCAAGCATTGAGTGAATTCATGTTAGCGTCAGACATGCCGTTTGTAGCGGCAAACGTAGACTTTTCCCAAAACTCCTACATCAAGGATTACCAGCATAAAGAATACACAAGGGAATTCGCAGACGGTGAAGTATATAACGGCATCATCCGTGAAGTGAACGGCGAAGAAGTCGGGATTTTCGGTTTGACGACTGAAGAGACAAAAGACATTTCAAGTCCAGGAAATATCACGTTCTCAAATTATATTGTAGCGGCAGAAGAGGCTGTAGCGGCTTTTAAAGCTGAAGGCGTTGACAAAATTATAGCAATTACGCATATTGGTCTTAACGATTCAGCTAGATACGATAATGATTTGACATTAGCTGAAAAAGTTTCGGGCATCGATATTATTGTTGGTGGACATACGCATACAAAAGTCCAACCGCCAGTAATCGTGCAAAACGTAGACCCAATTCTTATTGTGCAAGCGAACGAGTACGGCAAATTCCTTGGTCAATTAGATGTTACGTTTAATGATGAAGGAGTTATTACGAGCCACACAGGAATATTGCATGACGTAGCTAAAAGTACGTTAGCACCAGATCAAACAGTAGCTAATGCACTTAAAAAATATTCAGATGAAATTGAAGCAATCAAGAACCAGCCAACAGGTGCTGTAGCTGAAGTATTCCTAGACGGTGGACGCAGCGTAACGCAAGGTGACGGAGTAGGCGTACGTTCTTCTGAAACCAACCTTGGAAACTTGATCACTGACGGAATGCTTGCAAAAGCGAAAACAGTTGATGCTCAGACTGTAATTGCGGTTCAAAATGGTGGAGGCATCCGGAGATCAATTGATGCTGGACCAATTACGTACGGTGAAGTATTAACAACTTTACCATTCGGCAACGCACTGGCAATCATGGACTTGACAGGGACTGAATTGAAAACGGCTCTTGAGCACAGTGTCTCCGAGTATCCAAATGAATTGGGATCATTCTTGCACGTAGCAGGCATGAAGTTCCAATTCGATCCAACAAGAGCAGTAGGATCGCGCGTACATTCAGTTAGCGTGAAACAAGGAAGTGCATACGTAGCTTTGGATCTTGCTAAAAACTATAAAGTGGCGACGAACACATTCTTGGCTGCAGGTGGCGATGGATATACTTCATTCGCAGCAGCATACAAAGATGGTCGTGTGTCAGAGCCTGGATTCACAGATTTCAACATGTTTGTTGACTACGTGACGTCATTGGACAAAGTCAATCCAGTAGTAGAAGGACGAATCGTAGTAAGTGATTTCGTCGAACCAGTAATTCCAGGTGAGCAAAAAGCAAATCCAGATTTCTCTGGAACAACAGCGGTCATCACTGCTGGTCAGTTTAACGATGCAGGCGAATTAACGATCGACTTTGCTGCAAGCACAGTTCAAAAAATAATGGATAGTGGCAAAGCGCTTCTAATCGATTTGCCAACAGCTAATTTAACGCTTTCTGCTGCTAATTTACAACAACTTGCGAATGCGGCTGGCGATGGCTTTGCGCTATCTTTTGCAGTAGACAATGAAGCAACTGTGGATAACCGTCCTGCAGTGACAAACCAAATTAACATGGCCCTAACGGATGCAAATGGCAATAATCTACCCATCCGCTTCAAATCAAATATTGAATTGGCATTTGATACTGACAAAAACATCAAAATTCAATTCGGTGCGCGAGAAGATACTAAAGGAAAATGGAAAATTAGCCAAGGTGAGCTGAACGGTTCTACGTTTACACTCCAAATTAACGAACTTGGCAACTACACAGTCGTTACAAACAAAGGTCAAGCTAAGAAAAAATAAGATTGTATAAAAGCTCTGGGATGCTAAAGCATCTCAGAGCTTTTTTAATAGATGGAAGTTCTTTTAAAGGTTATTGGACAGTATCGCGATTATAATAGACAAACTTTTTGTGTTATCAGACAGTAGTTGGGAGTTATCGTGGTCTACTATGTTATCATGCACTACCAGAGAGTTATCAGGCATTAGCAGATTAAATGGTGTCTAAGAACGTAGTAAAGGTCAGCTTCGCTCCACGATCCAACCCCCAAAAATTTAAAAGCCGCTCGGCGCATGAACTGCGCCAAACGGCTCTTACAATAGAAGAAACGCATTACACAAGAGCGAAATAAGCTCCCTTATTGATGATAGAAGCGGTTTCTTCGACCACCGACTTCCTGATAGCCTTTAAGTTTTAACAAGCGTTTAGCGGCATCAAAATTATTGAGTCCGAGAAAGTCTTGGCATTCGTTTGTTGTAATGGTGGACTTGCAAATCATGAACCAGTCATCGATCGCCGTCACGTGGGTATCTTTTGTGAGCAAATTACAAGGTTGGCATTCCCAATGACGACCGACGCGCTCCATTTTTCGAAGCAAACAGCGGGGACAGAAAATGCCTTTTTCAATATCGCTCAGTGGAATGCCGTATCGAGTAGAAAGGGGGAAAGGGTGGTGTTCTTGATCTAAAGCAAGAAGTTGTTGGGCAAGCTGGTGCATTTGCTCAGGAGTTAGTAGTTTTGGGCCGATTTCTCGTTTGTACAGCTGCACCAAAATTTCATCAGCGGTCCAAACGATAGCGTCCGGAGGAACATTTTCAATCACTTGCGAAGAATAAGCCATAACAACCGCGGCTTGCACCGGCAATGGGCAATCGAGGTTTTTCAAGATGCGCTCCATCTTGATTTTAGCCGTCGCCACTTGAATAACAGGACTTTTAAAATAGCGCTGCTTGCCGTTTGTCGTCTGTTGATCCAGCGCACTCGGGTTGCTTCTGTGACGCAACTGGCCGCTCAATTTCTTAATTTCAAGAAGAATCATCCGATCTTCCATTATAAGCAGTGTATCGATTTGCGCGCGATTCGGCAAATTCAAATCCTGGATGATCAAGAACGGATAATCCGGTTCAAAATACGACAGCACATCATCGACACGCTCTTCGCCGCCAATTCCCGCCACATCATTGTAAAGCGCCTCGGCAATCATCGACCGTTTCGGGTGCATCGGGCTCAAACGTTTCAGCAGCGCTTCATAACCTGCAATTTTTACAGACCTGTCGCGGTATTTCACTATCATCAGCATCACCTCAAGCCGATTATAACAGTTCTTCATAATAAATTCCATAAATATCCAAATATCATATTTAAGCGCCCTATACAGCCCAAAAATGAGATTTGAAGCAGTTCAATACTGTTTAATAATAAAGTCATAAGCAATTTACCGAAACCAAGATTCCATTTTAGCGTGGGTCCAACCTTATGAGGCATTAACTCAATTTTAACAGGCAAACTTTTTTCGTTATCAGGCAATAGCCAGCAGTTAACATGCACTACTAAGACTTTATCAGACATTATCAGAGAATCTACCCTCAACCCACCATTAACAAGTGTTTACCATTCCCACCTAAAAGCAACTACTAAATGAACTTTTAAAATGCAAAATCATGAGCATTTTCTCACATATGAACGCAATTCCTTCAAAGGACACAGCTAGATGTTTCTTTTGATGCATCTTGGCGCTTAGATGCAGAACTTTTCGGTGCGGGTTGCTATAATAGGGAGAAATACGCGGAGCAAGTGAAACCAATAGCCGCGTCGCTCGTCTATATGAGGGATACGAAAAGGGAAGTGACGGAATTTATGAACAAACGCAGTGATTATAAAAAACAGGATTATAGTCCGAAAAAACGCATTTGGACAGCCGTATTATCGATATTATTAGTATCAGGTATGGCCGGCGGTAGTTACGCGCTGATCAATCCTAAAGAAGAGCCCGACTTTGAAATGAAAAATGAAAACTTCAGCGATCAAAATTATGCTGGATTTGATACAAATGCAGAAGACATCGAAGTCCTGGAAGAACCTTCAACAGATGAAGGTACCGTGGAAGATGTCCGCGAAGAAGAACCAGCAGAAGAACCTGCGGAGGTAGTGGTAGTTGCAGAGCCAGAGCCGGTGGAAGTTGAAGTTGAAGCTCCCGAAAAAAATCTGGATCAAATGATTGCCAATGCCAAAACGCATGTCTACACGCTCTACACCGACCTTGAGCAAGGCTCAGGATTCCTTTATAACGATCAAGGGGACATCTTGACCAATGCCCATGTTGTCAAAGACGCATCATACGTCATGTTGAAAAACAGCAATGGTCAAGAATTCAACGGCCACGTCATCGGCATTTCGGAAAAAACCGATATCGCCCTTGTCCGCGTTAAAGAATTGGCCGGCAAACAGCCGATGCCAATGGCGACAAAAGAAATCGCCGTCGGATCAAAAGTGATTGCCATCGGTAGTCCTGAAAACAAAGCCAATACAGCCTCTGACGGTAAAATTACCGCGGTTGGCAAAAGCTTTTCCGCTGATTACGAATACAATAAATTATATGAAATGACAGCAGTCTTGAAAAAAGGATCCAGTGGTGGCCCGCTGATCGATGCCGAATCGGAAAGCATCATCGGCATCAACTCGATCATCCTGGAAAACGCACCGGAAGTCGGCTACGCTATTCCAATCCATAGTGTTTCTAGCCAATTAGCAAAATGGGTCAAAGATCCAATCGAGTTCGCAACGGACGACATCGTCTTGCAAGACGTCAAAGATGCGTATTTCGACAAAGTGCTCCTAACAAGCTTTATCGAAAGCTATTACGAACTTTTGCCATACGTATTGAACGACCCGGAAATGAATTACTTTGAATCTTACTTGCTTCCAGGCAGCAAAGGCTTCGCAGCCGGCAAAAAACAAGTAGAAGAACTAACAAGCAAAACAAGAACATTCGACGCCATCAAAGCAAAAGTCACTAGCGTCAAAATAAACGACAAAGACGCCGTCATCGAAGCGACAGCCGACTTCGTTTACCACGACACCGAAACCGGAGAAACCCTAAAAGAAACACGCCGCAACACCTTCACCGTCGTCATCGACGAATACGGCGATTACCAAATCAAAGACATGCAATACGAATAAACCAAGCACATCCGGCCCACGGCGGATGTGTTTTTTTATGGCTAAATATGCGGGAGAATAAAAATTACGCGACATATCTTGCAGTTCTTAAATGGTTTTAGCGCATTTCGCCATGGCGAAATGCATCCAATTGGTGGTTTTGGGGTGGCACTTCTGTAGTTGTCAGGCACTAACGCGATTTTAACAGGCAAACTTTTTTTGTTATCAGGCAGTAGACGGGATTTATCAGGCAGTAGCGAATCGTTATCATGCACTAGTTCGACTTTATCAAGCATTAGCCAAGATCCGAGTTCAAGAACGAAAATGGAAGTAGTTTGCTCTGGCGAAATGCATCCAATTGGTGGTCTTGGGGTGGCACTTCTGTAGTTGTCAGGCACTAATGCAATTTTATCAGGCAAACTTTTTCTGTTATCAAGCAGTAGAGGGGATTTATCAAGCAATAGCAAGCCGTTATCAGGCACTAATCCGACTTTATCAGGCACTAGCGAAAAAGCATCTCCCCACAACCTAAGTGCAAACCCCTAAATGGAAAAGCCGTTCGCCCTGGCGAACGGCTCCTTAAAAAGAAAAAGCGCATTTCGCTTGTGCGAAAAGCAACAACCCATTGGATCGATAGCAAAGACTTTCTTGTTATCAAGCACTAACCCAATTTTAATAAGCAAAATTTTTAAGTTATCAAGCAGTAGCCAACATTTATCATGCAGCACTCTAACTTTATCAGGCATTATCGCCATGTTATCAAGCAATAACCAAAAATCTCTCCTAAAAAACACTCTCCAAAACCCCAAACAAACCAACTTCCTTCTATATATAACCTCAATAAAAAAGGACCTCCACGAAGGAGGTCCTGAAAGTTCTTAGTTGATGCGTTTGTAGCTGTGGAATTTATCGCCCCAGTATGGTGCGTTGACGCTTAAGACTTCAGCTTTCGATCCGCCTGAATGTACCCATTGGCCGTTGCCGATGTAGATGCCTACGTGAGAAATTCCTGGACGGTACGTGTTAGCGAAGAAGATCAAGTCGCCTGGTTCTGGAGTTGTTACTGTTGTTGACTCAGCGAACTGAGAAAGAGTCGTACGTGAAATTGATTTTCCAGCTTGTTTGAATGCGTATTGCGTGAATCCGCTGCAGTCAAATCCAGCTGTTGTAGTGCCGCCGAAACGGTAAGGTGTGCCGACTAATGATAGGCCAACCGATATTGCTTTAGAGTTTACTGCAGAGTTTGAAGCTTTAACCACTGTTGGTTTTTTCACAGTAGCTGTTTTTGTTGAAGTTAACAACGTGCTGAGAACCCAGCCGTATTTGCCGCTGACTTTTACTTTGTACCAAGTTTGGCTGCCGACTTTTTTCTGGTGTGTGGCTGTTGCCGTCGCGCCTTTTTTTGCAAGTGTTAATACTTTGTATTTAGTGCCTGCATCTGCGCGGACGTTTGTGTTGTATTTCATTTTATATGTGCCGGATTTTGCAGAAGCAGTACCAGCTGAAACTTCAACGACTTCGTTCATATCTAATGTATCAACAGCCTCGAAAGCTGTGTTTGAGTTGTTTTGAGTTGCGAAAGCTGCCTGTGCGTCAACAGCTGAGTTAGTAAATACCAATGAACTAGCTGCAAGAAGTGTAAAGACTAATTTTTTCATTGTTTTTCCCCTAACGTTTTATATTATCGAACTATAAGATTTGTTTGTTGATCAATCTGTTTTTAACTATAGGGGCTGGACCGATTAATAACAACGTCAATTCGATTGCAGTTATATTACAATTGTATAACAAAAGTATTGGATACGAATAAAACCAGTCATATCAAGGTTTTGAGCGTCAAGGATTTTTTTGAGAAAAGGTTTAAAAACGCTCGAAAATGGGTTTTAACTCTAAATATTACGTGAATATTACACCGTTTTTAGTAATTAATTTCCATTGGATAGGGAGAAAAGTTCAACACCGCTCTTTAAATGCAGGCATAACTGGTATCTTGACCAAAGAAAAGATCCAATTCAAAACTTGTATAAATATTATACAAATTAACAACAATTAAGATTATTCAGAATTATTTCTATCAGATAAATAATTTAATCGCATCACTAATTTTTTGATTAATTTAATAATTAATTATTTTAAAAGAGAATTTTATTAAAAGAGAATAACAATACATCGTACTTTTCGAAGATTGCTTGCTCTTTTTGACATTTAAAGATTTCTAATCTACCCTTTAGATAATCAGAATTTTGTAGAAATTTGATAAGTGAAGGAGGAGAAGAGATGAAAAAGATTCTTTCCATTGATGGAGGCGGTGTGCGCGGTATTATTCCCGCCGTGGTGCTAGCCGATCTCGAACGGCGTACCGGCAAACCCGTTTCTGAACTATTCGATTTAATCACCGGTACGTCAGTCGGTGGCATGCTGGCGCTCGCACTCACCGTGCCGGGTCCGAAAGGCCAACCAAAATACAGCGCAAAAGCATTTGGTGAATTGGTGAAACGCGACATGCCGACAATTTTCAAGCCCACATTGCTCATGAAGCTACCGTTTGGCCGGTACCTCTATAGAAGATACAGCGAACGCGGCATGGAAAGCGTGCTGGAAAATTACTTTGGGGACGCGCGCTTGTCGGATGCGCTGACAAACGTGCTCATTCCGAGCTACGAAATCGAAAACCGCAGTCCGGAATTTTTCCGCACGCCGCATTCACGAAAAGGCGAAGTGCCGGACACCGATAAACCAAAGCATGACGGCACGCCGCCGCATAAGAACATCTATATGAAGGAAGCTGCACGAGCCACTTCAGCGGCACCGACTTATTTTGTGCCAAAAAAAATTGACGCGTTGCCAGGATACGCCTTTATCGACGGCGGCGTTTTCGCCAATAATCCTGCGATGTGTGCATTTGCGGAAGCCAAAGCATTGTTTGCGGATGAAGAAGAATTCCTTATCGTGTCGCTCGGTACCGGAGCAACGCATGCCCCGATTGCAGTGGCCGAAGCGGTGAAATGGGGACATATCGGCTGGGCGCGCTCGATGTTCGACATCATGATGGATGGCAGCAGCGACACCGTCGACTACCAATTGCGCCAAGTCATGCCGCCCGTCAACGGCCGCAAGCGCTATTTCCGCTTCCAAGCGCAGCTCGACGGCTACGGCACCGAGAAACTCGACAACATCGACCCGTTCAACCTCGACAAACTCGAAGCGCTCGGCATCGACATCACTAAAGACCCGAAATACCAAAAACTGCTGAACGAACTATGCGAATGCCTCCTGCACGGATGAGTTTATGGAAAAGCAAAGCGGGGCATTGAATACTAACCGCAAGTAATGGAATAAAACCGGAGAGGAGAGAGGGAGATGGCACAACGGCATGAATACATGGACTGGCTGCGCGTACTCTCGATTTTCACCGTTGTCGGTATCCACGTCTTGTCGAAAATCCTCAACGTCGAACCGCCCAGCGCCTGGGAATGGAAATTCGCCAACGCCATCGACTCCGCAACGCGCTGGTGCGTGCCGGTCTTTTTCATGCTGAGCGGTGCCCTATTGCTGACAAAAAAACCGGATGAACCGGTATGGAGCTTCCTGAAAAAACGCCTTGCCAAAGCCTTGGTTCCGCTCGTGTTTTGGAGTGGGATCTATTTGCTATATCGTATAGTCGAACAAGGGCGCAGCTATAGCATTGGCGAAGCCATCACTTTGTTCTTGTCCGACAACATCTATTTCCACCTTTGGTTTCTCTACACGATAATCGGCCTCTACTTGATGGCGCCGTTTCTGCGCATACTCGTCGACCGCATGTCGCAAAAAGCGTTCCTGTATTTCCTCGGCTTTTGGTTCATCTTTACAGTCCTCTTTCCGTTCGTCGATCGCTTCCTCGGCTTTGACATCGCCTTCAAAGCCGGAATGTTCGAGCCGTATATCGGCTACTTCATGCTCGGTGCGTACCTATTCCTGCACCCAATCCCTAAGAAATACCTGCCGCACCTCGCAATACTAGCTGTACTCGGCTATATCAGCACCTACGTCGGCACCGCAAGCCTGAGTATAAATAAAGGCGAACTCGACGAATTTTTCTACGAACATTACCGGCCAAACTCACTGGCGATCACGTTATTCATCTTCACGCTGTTCCAGCACCTCGACAATCGACTAAACGCAAACAAACTCATTACCCGCATCAGCACCGCCACACTCGGCATTTACGTCATCCACCCATTGGTCCAAATTTACCTCAACAAATACCTAGCCATCAGCCCGACCATGTTCCACCCAGCACTCGCCATTCCGCTCACCTGGATCATCATTTTCACCATATCCTACGCCATCATTCGCCTGTTGCAGCAACTGCCCGGCGTCAAATACCTCGTACCTTAAATCACTCAAGCCGCCTGCATCTGCAGGCGGCTTTTTATGTGAGAGAAGAGAGCTGTTATTTCGTTAATGCCTGATAAAGTCGGAATAGTGTTTGATAACGGTTCACTAGTGCCTGATAAACTCCCCCTACAACCTGATAACACAAAATATCTGCCTGTTAAAATCGCATTAGTGCCTGACAACTACAGAAGGGACAAACTTCAAACCACCAATTGCATGCATTTCGCCAAGGCGAAATGCGAAAGGGCAAGAAAAGGGCAGTTCGCCAGAGCGAACTGCTTTCCATTTTCGCTTTTGAACTTGGATCTTGAAGCGATGCTCTATAGCTAATGCCTGATAAATTCGGATTAGTACTTGATAACGGTTCGCTAGTGCCTGATAAATTCCACCTACAGCCTGATAAAACGAAAATTTTGCCTGTTGAAATCGCGTTTATGCCTGACAACTACAGAAGGAACAAACCCGGAACCACCAATTGGATGCATTTCGCCAAGGCGAAATGCTTTCTATTTTCGCTCTTGAACTTAGATCTTGAAGCGACGCTCTATAGCTATTGCCTGATAACTATCGCCTACAGTTTGATACCTTATGAGTTATACCTAGTTGAATAGATCTCGCAGAGTTCACTAAAATACTAACCCACTATAGGTCATCCTAAAAGATGTCTATATTACATCATAAATAAGTGAAAAATTTAAGTGTTTGGAGAAGCGTTTGCTCGACTCCTGTAGGGGCAGCGTAGCGACGGATTTGAGAGACCTCGCAGGGAGCGGTACGCGAACGAGGAGGCTCGACGCCCGCCCCACGGAATGCGAGCGGTAAGCTTCGGAAAACACGTGTTTTCAAATATTCTCGATAGTAATAGAAGAAACCCCATAAACCCCAAAACATTTCCCGGGAAATAACCACTAAAAAACTCGAAAAATAATAATCAAATAGTTATCAAATTTCCACTTAAATTATCATAAATGTGATAAAATTCAGATAATTACATAGAAAACCAAAGGAGGAGTCGTACCATGAAAAGGAAAGAGGCTAGCCGTTTAACCAGTCTGTTTCTCATCTTACTACTGATCACTGCATTATTGCCGAGCGCTGCGTTATCCGCTCCAAACGCAAAAGCACCAACTGCGAAAGATTTCGAAATGCGCGCAGCTATCACTGCGCAAACCAATGTCTTACAAGGAGAACCTCAGCTGCACCCAGATCTAGAAGGACTCCCAGCCAGCCAAAGGGTCAATGTCATCATCCATCTATCGAAAAAACCAGTGGGCTTGGAAATGGGCGTGAGTGCACAAAAAGGCGGCCATGTCACCGCTGCGCAAACAGACAAAATCGAAAAAGCGATTATTAGCCAACAAGAGTCCGCAAAAACCGCGATGGCGCAAACCGGTATCGCATTCGAAGAAGGCTATTCCTATACAACTGTCCTTAACGGCTTTTCTGCACAAGTCAAAGCGGCGGATCTCGCGAAGCTTTTGAAAATTGATGGAGTCGTGTTCATTGTACCGGACGTTCAAGTACGTGCACTAGCATCAGACGAGCAAGACCAGAAATTCTCAGCGGCCTTTGCTGCGAGCACATCGTTTCTCGGCGTGGACGCCTTATGGGCAGAAGGCATTGAAGGCGAGGGTGTGAAAGTCGGTGTTCTCGACACCGGCATCGATCCGGACCACCCCGAATTTGCCGGCGTCTACAAAGGCGGTAAAAATTTCGTGCCGCATTCGCCGCAGTACAAAAAAGTGCGAGCGGCAGATGATGCCTCGGAGACAAAGCCATCGGAACGCGTAGGCGAAGTGCCGTCTGACTCGAAATGGGCGATGCCGTTTAGCACATCGCACGGCACACACGTCTCGGGCACCATCGCAGCAAAAGGTGCAAACTCGTTCGGCTTTAAAGGAGTCGCCCCGAAAGTGGAGCTCTATGCATATCGCGTTCTCGGCGCATACGGCATGGGTTCCTTGTCGTGGATCATCGCCGGAATCGAAGAAGCGGTGCAGCAAGACCTCGACATCATTAATTTGTCGTTAGGCACACCGATCAATTCGGAGTCGAGAGCGGAATCGTTCGCGCTCAATAACGCCATGTTCGCTGGAACACTCGCTGTCGTTGCGGCGGGCAATAGCGGTCCGGCCCGTAAAAGCCTCGGCAGCCCGGGTACGTCTCGACTCGCCGTCACAGTCGGCAGCAGCACGATTCCCGAAGAGCGCCACAGTGGAACGGTCGACCTTAAAGCCGGAACCTTTAAACTCAATAAAAAATTGAACTTGATAGCCACCGATACAGACGAAGAACCAGCCAAGCAATTAACGGGTATGTATGACGTAATCGCTATCCCGAACGCCGGAGAGAAGAAAGATTATAAAAACTTGGACGTCAAAGGCAAAGTGGTCGTCGTGTCAGCAGGCGGAATCGAAACGCATGACAAAATCACGTATGCCAAAGAAGCAGGAGCGATTGCCGTATTGCTCCACAACATCCGTAACGGCGAAAAAGCACCCGAACCGACCGGCATTTTCCTTGGCGACTTGCCAGAATGGATTCCGACATTCGATTTGTCGCAAACGGACGGCGAAGTCATACGTCAAGCGTTGGTGACGGAAGAGGCGAAGGTGTCCTTCAAAGGACTGGCCATGACAAAAACAAAAGGCGACAGCATTGCTGACTATAGCTCGAACGGTCCATCGTCGCCGAACTATGACATCAAACCGGACGTCGTCGCACCCGGCACGAGCATCCTGTCAGCGAAACCGATGTACAAAACAGACTTCCCGGACGCTGATTACCGCGAAGCGTACATCCGCGGGTCCGGAACTTCCATGGCTACGCCGCACATCACCGGCATCGCGGCGCTCATCATGCAAGCGCATCCCGATTGGACACCATTTGACGTGAAAGTCGCTCTGTCAAACTCAGCGAAAATTCTCGACACAGAAGCTTATGACGTATTTGCACAAGGAGCTGGGCGAGTACAAGCCTATAAGGCAGCCCGTCCGCAATTCCTGGCTTATTCACACGACAAAGCCGTATTAAACAGCAGCGGCACAGTCGTTGACAACGTCAAAGGAACGATCACATTCGGCCGCCAATCGCTCGATAAAAAAGACATCTCAGTGACGAAGAAAATCATCGTTAAAGACATATCCGGTAAAGGCGGCGAATTGAAAGTCACCGTCAACACGACCAAAACATTCGGCAACGCCAAAGTCACCGTCGACAAACCAACGTTCACCTTAAAAGGCGAGCAAGAACTGAACGTGACGTTAACTGCCAGCAAAAAAGCAGGAGCCGTTGATGGCAATGAAATTCTCGGATACGTGCACATCAAAGGTGCGGACTACGACGTATCGTTGCCGTTCGCTGCCGATTTCAGTTCCGGCACGGCTTCCGAAATTCAAGAATTCACCATCTCCGAAGAAGACCTGTCATTCAATAACGATGGCGTCAACGACTCCGCCGACATCAAACTTGCTTTAACAGGGACAACCGGTAGAAATTCTATTGAATTGATCGACTTGAAAAATCCGACAGGCGGAGAATTTGGGGGTGGCTATATCGGCTATATCCACGCCAGCGACTCGCTAGCAGCGGGCGCATCCACCATTTCATTCGATGGAACTTACTTTCCGTGGAACGGCGAGCCGAAAAAGAAAATCCCAGACAGTCTCTACCAACTTTATTTCATGGCTGAATTACCCGGCGATGAATGGAACATTCTATACGAAGCGATCATGCCCGTTATCGTCAAAACCACACCACCTAAAATATCCGGCTCCGTTATCGCAGGAAAAGCCGTAGGTCGTATCATCGACAAATACATCGACTACAACAAAGAGTTGCTCAAATACGATATTCCGTATGACCTAAACGCCAAGCTGCACGCTAGCTACCAACTCAACGGCACCGGCGAAAGCGTCCCAATCACACTCGAACAAAACGGCGCATTCAGCTTCGAGCTGCCTGACTTCCAAGGAGGTAGAGACAGCATCACTCTCACCGTCACCGATGAAGCGGGCAACACCGGTTCGGGTATTTTGAAATAAACGTGAAGAGAAAAAGGGGCTGAAATGGGGTAATTGCTAAGTTATAAATGAACCTGTTTTAGCTCAATAAAGCGGCAGCTCTTATATTACATTGCTTCTCACAGAGTGAACCTACCAACTCTTTATTTATTGTGACTTGATAGTTTAGCTTCTTTACTTGT
Source organism: Planococcus sp. (in: firmicutes) (assembly GCA_041553775.1). Classification (GTDB taxonomy): domain Bacteria; phylum Bacillota; class Bacilli; order Bacillales_A; family Planococcaceae; genus Planococcus. The sequence continues at coordinate 2,111 of JBFEIJ010000034.1, read as the reverse complement.
ATTCCTACTCTCCGCTGCTTGGAGTGGAAGCGCTCGAGAAAACCCTACTGCTCCTGTAGCGCTGCGCACTTCGTCGCAAAGACTTTCCCTCGCAGGCTTCGGGAAAGTCTTGCCTGCGGGGCCAGCACGAGCCGAAGACCCTGGAGCGAACGCAGTGAGTGAAGCGGCTGAGGCCGTGCCCGCGGAAAGCGAGCGCTGAAACGGAAAGTAGCCTGTCAAAGCTCTCACTTGCTGGCGGTTAAAAAGATAAGAGCTTGACTAATAATAGGAAAGCGACCACTTGTAGCGAATTGAATAGTGAATACCCACCCAATTCAATCGAAATTAAATATCAATCCACTCTCTAACATGATAAAATAATTTATAATATTCAGAAAAAAGCCAACCGATAATCTCACAATATCCACCACTAGAACACGAGTAGGGAGGAGTCGCGATGTTTTGCACAAACTGCGGATACAATAATAGAGAAGACGCTAACTATTGCCAACATTGCGGGGAACCGTTGCATTTCAGCTCAAACCAAAAGAAAAAAATAAATAGATCACAGTTTATAGCGCTCCTATTCGGCACGCTGCTCCTCGTCGCGGCCGCATTCGGCGTATGGCAATTGCACAAAACTCAACTCGAAAAAATCGACGCACTCGCACAAGAAGTGCACGTCCCGCAAAAAAAGACCGCCATCATCAAAGCGGCCCAGCAAAAAGTATTCACCATCAACACAGATGCAGCATACGGCTCCGGCTTTCTTTACACCAATAGCGGCGCCATCGTAACAAGCGCGCACCTTGTCATCGGCTTCCCGAAAGTCCTCGTGCGTGATTACGCAGGCAACGAAGAAGTCGGTCGCGTCATCGGCGTATCCGAAGTCTCAGACATTGCGCTCATCCAAGTTGACGCATTAAAAGGGATCGAACCGCTCACCATCGAACCCCGGTCTGCTGACGTAGGGGCCGAAGTCATTGCACTCGGCAGCCCGTCCGGATTCGAGAACACCGCAGCAACCGGCTACTTGACCGGCGTCGACCGCGATTTTGACCAAGACTTCCTATACGAAGATTTATACCAAATCGATGTCCAAATGGCACTTGGTTCAAGCGGCGGCCCATTGCTCGATGCCGACACCGGCAATGTCATTGGCATCAACTCACTCTTGCTCGTCGAAGGAGATGGCATCGGCTTCTCCATTCCGATGCACAGCGTCGACAAGCAGCTCAAAGAATGGGCCGAAAACCCGATGAGCGAACAGCAAGTGCAGGAAGTGTTCAATGCATACCAAGAACTTTTAGAACCGCGCGGTTAAGCAAATCATATGAAGTATTCGATAGCCAATGTAGTCCCGCATACGAAGAAATAGCGGGGTCTAAATACCTAAAATAGGGAGTGATAAAAATATCTGAAAATTGACTATTCACCAATAACTATCCAGCATCCACCCAGCACTGTAAAAAATATCAAGGAAAAGTGATTTTTAGACTAGTTTAAATAAGTAACTTGGTCTATAATACAATATATGGAACGGAATAGTGGTACTTGATGCCTAAAAACATAGACAGGAAGCAGGGTGGTAAGACTATGCTTGAATTCGAACAATACAAAGAGAAGTTGGAGCAAGAATATAATCGCGACCTAAAAGATATTCTATCCGCTTTTTACTTAACAAGAGATCTTGGACCGTCATTGACAGCAAAAGAACTGGGAGTTCCGCGCAAAGTCATCGTTCATTATATTAACGAACTAGGCCTAAGAGAACTAAAGCATCAACTAATCCGCAAAAAAGCGAAAAACTTCAACTAACGTGACATGCTTGACTAAACCCCAATAGAAAACGGACGGAGAAAAATGACTCATTTTTCTCCGTCCGTTTTCTATTTTTCAATGATTTTCGATTTGCAAAGAGCTGTCTAGAACATAAATACTACTATCTAAATAAAAAAACAATAGATAGTAACCTCTTAAAAAAGCCGATATGCCAAACAAAGGTAATATTTATGGGTAAGACAGAATTTCTACTTAAAAAAAAGCTTCTATTAAGAAAAATGAGGCAAATCATTTTTGGCTCTGAAAAATTGGTAATGACAAAACCCATTACAACCAGTGATTTTCAGTCT
>JBFEIJ010000033.1:0-25551 GCA_041553775.1 Planococcus sp. (in: firmicutes) | reverse complement strand
TTATTTTGCGTAAGCAGCAACTTTATTGCGACCTGCTTGTTTCGCACCGATATACAATGCACGGTCAGCGTTGCGAATCAATGCATTCGAATCATCGCTATCTTCTGGGGCTGTGGAAACACCAATGCTTAAGGTGATCCGCACTTTTTCCAGTGTACGCTCCGAATCCAAATCTCGTTGAATCATGAAATCATGTTGCTCGATGCGCTTGCGCAAATTCTCAGCAAACAACATGCTAAAATCTTTACCATAATTCTCGAACATAACCACAAATTCTTCGCCACCATAGCGCGCTACAGTGCCTTCTGAGCCTACCTCTTCTTTGATCAAATTAGCCAGTTCAATAAGGATATCATTTCCGCTTTGATGGCCATACGTGTCGTTGATCGATTTGAAATGATCAATGTCCATCATGACAAGGGATAAATTCTCAATCTCGCCTGCCATGACTTTTTCCATGCTTTTTTCCAGTTTTTCATCCAAATAGCGATAATTGTAAAGCTGAGTTAGCCCACAACGTTCGCTAGTTGCGATTGCGCGTTGAACATATCCTGCTTTTTCCAACGATACCGCAAAATAAGTACTGAGGATGTCTAAAATCTTCAATTGGTGAGACGCGAATGCGTATTTTTTACGGGAAGCGACGAGCAATACACCTTCTACTCGATCGTTCCGTGCAATCGGTGTGCACATGATGCTTTCAGCGTCGATTGGCACATAACCGGTTACAATGTCTGCCCATTCACTTTTTTTGTCATAAATGATAGGAGTGCCCGATAAAATGACTTTCCCGGCAATTCCTTTGTTATAACGGATGGGTGGCACTGCGGTGTTGATAAATTCTTCATTTTCGTACATGCGCAACATGAGCAGCTCATCATCGCGATAATCAATAACATACGTATAATCCAAGTTGAACATTTTTGTGACTTGAATCACAAATTGATCGAACACTTCATCGGTCGAGAGTCGAGCCGCCAATTGGTGACCGATTTCCCCCGCCTTTTTCAAATCGATATTCACTTTCTCCGAGCTGCTATACATGCGCAGCAAACCTGCAACCATCAAGAACGGTATGCCTAAAAGCAGCAAGGCTGCAGATCCGATATAGGCTTCTGTAATGTAAAGCGTGATGGCGTAGGGAAAGATCAATAACGTAATCGCAAAATCCCAAATAGTGTCGACTGAGAAAAATGATTTCTCAACTTTCATAAACACATCGTCAATATAAAGGAATAAATGATTGGACATGATGGAAATGATTTCGTAAATAATACCGAATACGATAATGTGGCCAAGGATAATTGAGCCGATTTCGCCGCCAAGTTTCATATAAGCGACGCCTGCAATTACCGATACCACAAAAAACATCAACGAATTGAACGGCAGTCTTTCATAGCGCGGAGCATCACTTCTGCTTCTAAACAATAAAACCAATACTGTCAGCTGCGATAAGAGAACTTCGGCAAAAAGTCCGTATTTCAAAAATACTGCGATGGTTACGCATTGGACCAAATACATAGGCGTTCCGTTAATATTTAATGGCAGCAATGCCGTCAATACTGCCAGAATGCTAAATGCAGCGATGTTCAATAAGTCCATTTCCGGGGGCGGGTATTGTAGATACACCAAATACAAACCAGCCGGAACAATTGCAATCCAAAGCAGCCATAGCACTAAGACTCGCTTGTTTATAATAGGCATGCCATCTTCTCCCTTATTATTCAATTGGAAAACAATTTTACATCAAATAAAATTTTGCACTTTCTAAGGAAGTTCAAATGAAATTCAATAGAAAAAGGTTACTGTCCTTGGGCAGGAAGGTTTTTTCGCCAACGGGCTAACAAGGAGAGATCAGCAACCTTTTTAGAGTTTAATCAGACATACTTCGAAAAAGGTTTAACTTTTGAAGTTTTGTAACATCCGATAATCGTCTCTTTTTAACGTTGATAATAGGTAGAGAGAACCAGTGACTATTGTCACTTCGTTTTGTTGATATACAGGTAATATATCACAATATTTTAAAACTGTCTTTATTTTACACGTATTTTCTGAAAATAATGTTTTTGCCGAAATTGCACGTGCGTTTTCAAAGTCGATAAAGGTGAATCTATCGCCGATTGTCTCAAGTTTCCGTAAAATTTTTATGTGATTCTTGTCTTTTAACAAGCCCATTACAATATGTATAGACTTACCGGGATAGCTTGACTTCACCGTATCGACAAGCGCCTGAATGCTCGCTTCATTATGCGCACCGTCAAGAATGACATTCGGTAAAATTTCTTCAAATCGAAACGGAATGCTGGCATTCGCTAATGCATGCTCAGCTATTTTACTATTGTATTTCAAACCAAGCATTTCCTTGGCAGCTTCATCAGCAAGCGAAGCATTTCGCTTTTGGTGATCGCCTTTTAAAGTCAAATCTAATTCAACCGGCTCCCCTGGCTGGATGATTTCCGAATGAAGTGAATTTGCTGTTTTATCAACTATTTGCATGGCTCTTTTCGGAAGCCGCCCTACAACGACAGGTTTCCATTTTTTTATGATACCTGCTTTGTGTGCTGCAATTTCTTCTATGGTATTCCCTAAAAAATTCTCGTGCTCCATTGCAATGGAAGTAATAATTGAAATCTCCGGATTAATGACATTTGTGCTGTCGAACCGCCCCCCCATCCCTGCTTCAATGATGGTGTAATCAGGCGCCTTGTCGCGAAATACCAAAAATGCTGCAGCAGTTAACAATTCAAAATCCGTCAGTGGAGTGTGGATGCGTGTCAACTGCTCCATCGCTCGGTCAAGGTCAATTTCTGACACTGGAATTCCGTCCACTTGAATTTGATCGTGCACGTCTTCGATTGCTGGCGAGAAGAAGTTCCCTACCGACATTCCGTGACCACGCAGAATCGCGGTTAAAAATGTGGCTGTGGATCCTTTGCCGTTGGTGCCGGCGATATGTATGTATTTCCCGTTTTTTTGCGGGTTGTCTAATTCAGCTAATGCTGCAGTCATTGCATCTAGTCCCGGTTTGATAGCTGTGTCGGTCTGTAGTTGCCATTTGTCTTTGTATCTATCAAGTCCGTTGATCATTATTATCCTTCTTTCTCCTGTGAAACATGATACACTTTTTGAGACTAATTATATCACGAAGGTGGACTTGAAATGACACGATGTTGGGTTATTTATAATGGCAGTTTGGTCTCGGATAAATTTGCCGATCAAGCACGTCTCGTTGCGGATGCTGCAGAGCGCGCTGGCGTTGCCGCGAAGACGGTGAAAAATTACGAAGTGATGATGGATTTATCACAGCAAAACGAATTACCGGATTTTGCGGTGCTGCTCGATAAAGACATTTTACTCGGCTTTTATTTAAAGAGCCGCGGTGTGCCGGTTTACAACGACCCAGCTGTTATCGGCCTTTGCGACAATAAAGCGACGCAATACATCCGGCTCGCTGAAGTCGGTCTGCCGATGCCAAAAACAATTATCGCTCCGAAAGTCTATCCGAATTTCTCGATTTTGGAGTCCGGCTATTTTGAGCGCGTAATCGCTACACTCGGTTTACCGGTGGTGATCAAAGAAGGACACGGTTCTTTTGGCATGAAAGTGTATTTGATCCAGAATGAAAACGAATTTTACGAAAAAGTGGAATCGCTTCGCGGCGTCGATTTCGTATTTCAGGAATTTATCGCTTCGAGCCGCGGACGGGACATCCGCGTCAATATTGTCGGCGGTGAGATTGTCGCCGCCATGCAGCGCCGCTCCGAAACGGATTTCCGTGCGAACATCACGAACGGTGGTCAGGCTTCTTTAATCGAGTTAACCGATAGACAGCGCGTTGTCGCATTACAGGCAGCTGAAGCAGTCGGGGCAGAATTTGCAGGCGTTGACTTATTGTTTGGCGAAAATGAAGAGCCGCTTGTATGTGAAGTGAATGCTGCTGCGCATATCCGCAACATCTTGAACGTCACCGGCATCAATGTTGCCGACGCTATGATTGCATACATACTGGAGGACTTAAGATGATTTTGTTGTATGAACGGGCTGACGCTGAGCGCAATGAAGGGTTTATTCGCGAGTTGCAGCGTTTTGGCGATTTCGAGTTAGTACTATGGGAAGTCTGGACAATAGCAGGTATGTCCAAACTTGCTGCACAATTATTCGGCAAAACCGTGGTGAATCGTACACGGCGTTCGGAAGCAGCACGGTTTCTTGAAGATCACGGAGTTCGCTTAGTAAACCGGGCGGAAGTCAACCGCATCGCCAATGACAAATGGCAAAGCTTTCAATTGCTGTCTCTGCTCGGTGTGCCAGTCATTCCGACGTATCGGGAACCACAATCGTTTCCTTGCGTTATGAAGCCTGTAGATGGGCATGGCGGTAAAGGCGTTGAAATGATCAAATCGACTGACGAGATTCCGGTCACTTCTCCCCTCGTTTTTCAGCCGCTAGTTGAACATACCGGCGATGTGCGGGTTTATGTTATCGGCGGACAAATCGTTGGAGCGGTGAAGCGCAGTTCTGCACATTCGTTCAAAACCAATTACACACTTGGCGGACTGATAGCTAAATATGAGTTGAATACTGAACAAGAACGCGACGTCTTACGGATTGCGCTAGCGCTGAAAAGCGATTACGTCGGCATCGATTTTTTATTGTTGCCTGACGGACGGCACGTGTTCAATGAAATCGAAGATCCTGTCGGCGCGAGGTCATTTTACGAGACGCAAGATGACAATATCGCTGAACTTTTTGTGCAGCATTTGCACAGGCTTGAAGAGGCCCATCCTTATCGGCCCAATGAATAGTTTTATGCAGTTTGCTCTTTGGCAAACTGCTTTTTTGTGGAATAAAAACGACATTTAAAAAACCGCCTTCCTGTTACAGGAAAGGCGGCTTCTATATTAAAGGTTCTTTAATTCTTCGATGCGTTTCTCAACGGTTGCGTGTTTTTCGAGGTAATCGGCTTGTTTGGCGCGTTCTTCGGCCACTACGGCTTCCGGCGCTTTGGAAACAAAGCGTTCGTTGGATAGCTTGCCTTGAACGAGCTTCACTTCTTTTGCCCATTTCTCTAATTCTTTGTTCAAGCGCGCAAGTTCTGCATTGATGTCGATGAGGCCTTCAAGCGGCATGAACAGTTCCGCGCCGGATACAACTGCGGACATCGATTTTTCTGGAGCTTCGATGTTTTCGCCAATCGTCAATGTTTCCGGGTTGCAGAAACGTTCGATGTAAGCGGCGTTCGCTTCAAGAACAGCGTGCGTGTTTGCGTCTTTCGCTGAAATCGTCAACGCGACTTTTTTGCTCATCGGCGATTGCACTTCTGCACGAATCGTGCGGACCGCTGTAATAATGTCCATCAATAATTTCATGTTGGCAGATTGGCTTTGGTCTGTCAGTGAATCGTCCACTGTCGGCCAAGCAGCAATCGTAATGGACTTGCCTTCATGCGGTAAGTTCTGCCAAATTTCTTCCGTGATGAACGGCATGAACGGATGCAATAAGCGCATTGTGTTATCGAGTACGTACGCAAGAACAGAACGCGTCATTTTCTTCGCTTCTTCATCTTCGCCGTATAATGGCAATTTCGCCATCTCAATATACCAATCGCAGAAATCATCCCAGATAAAGTTGTAAAGCGCACGGCCCACTTCGCCGAACTCGTAGCGTTCAGCTAAGTTTGTCACCTGTTCGATCGTTTCGTTCAAGCGCGTCAAGATCCAAGAATCGGCTACCGAGCGTTTGCCGGAAAGGTCAATTTGGTCATACGTCATACCTTCCATGTTCATCAACGCAAAGCGTGAAGCGTTCCAAATTTTATTGGCAAAGTTCCAGATACTTTCGACTTTTTCCATCGAAAAGCGCAAATCTTGCCCTGGGCTTGAAGCGGTTGCTAGGAAGTAACGCAATGAGTCCGCTCCGTATTCCGCGATCACGTCCATCGGATCAACGCCGTTGCCGAGGGATTTCGACATTTTGCGTCCTTCAGCGTCGCGCACGAGGCCATGGATCAAAACATCTTTAAACGGTTTTTCTTCCGTGAATTCAAGCGCTTGGAAAATCATGCGTGATACCCAGAAATTGATGATGTCGTAGCCTGTAACTAGCGCATCGGTCGGGTAATAGCGTTTCAATTCGTCGCTGTCTTCCGGCCAGCCAAGCGTCGAGAACGGCCATAGCGCAGATGAGAACCACGTATCGAGCACGTCTTCGTCTTGCGTCCAGTTTTCAGCATCTGCAGGCGCTTCGTGACCCACATAAATTTCGCCTGTTTCGTTATGATACCAAGCCGGAATTTGATGGCCCCACCAAAGCTGGCGAGAAATACACCAATCGCGAATGTTTTCCATCCAGTGCAAATACGTTTTCTCAAAACGTTCCGGCACAAAATTGACGCCGTCTTCGCCTTTTTGCAGATCAACAGATTGCTGAGCAAGCGGCTTCATGTCCACGAACCATTGCGTCGATAAATACGGTTCTACGACTGCCCCACTGCGTTCTGAATGCCCAACTGAATGCAAATGCTCTTCAATTTTGAATAAAACATCCATGTCTTGCAAATCTTTAACGATCGCTTTGCGGCATTCGAAGCGGTCTAAGCCTTCGTATTTACCGGCATTTTCGTTCATTGAACCATCTTCGTGCATCACGAGTACGCGCTCCAAATTATGACGATTGCCGATTTCAAAATCGTTCGGGTCATGTGCAGGCGTGATTTTCACTGCGCCGCTTCCGAATTCGCGATCCACGTAATCGTCTGCAACAATTTCAATTTCGCGGCCGATAATCGGCAGGATGACTTTCTTGCCAATTAGGTGCTGATAGCGCTCGTCTTTCGGGTGAACCGCTACTGCTGTATCGCCAAGCATCGTTTCCGGACGCGTTGTCGCTACTTCAATAAAGCCAGAACCGTCTGCTAGCGGGTAACGCATATGGTAAAACGCACCTTGCACGTCTTTATAAATAACTTCGATATCAGAGATTGCCGTTTTTGTCGCCGGGTCCCAGTTGATGATGTATTTGCCGCGGTAGATCAATTTCTTTTCGTATAATTTAACGAATACTTCTTGAACCGCTTTCGACAAACCTGCATCTAATGTGAAACGTTCGCGTGAATAATCGAGTCCAAGCCCAAGCTTCGACCATTGCTCACGGATGTGCGTCGCGTATTCTTCTTTCCATTTCCACGATTCTTCAAGAAACTTCTCGCGGCCAAGGTCGTAGCGCGACTTGCCTTCTTCGCGCAATTTGCCTTCCACTTTCGCTTGTGTCGCGATGCCGGCGTGATCCATACCCGGCAGCCATAAAGCATCAAAGCCTTGCATGCGTTTCATGCGCGTCAAGATGTCTTGCAATGTCGTGTCCCAAGCATGACCCAAATGCAGTCTGCCGGTTACGTTTGGCGGCGGAATAACAATGGTATACGGCGTCTTGCCGCTTTCGGGTTTCGCTTCAAAAAACTTCTCGTTGATCCACCATTCGTAGCGGCCTTTTTCAATGGCCTGCGGATCGTACTTTGTTGGCATTTCTGTCATTGCAATTCCTCCTCTTGGGTTTTATTCGCTTGAATGGTGCGCCGGAAAACAAAAAAACCCCTTCGTCTGTAAAGGACGAAGGAGTTGTTCGCGGTACCACCTTTATACCAAGCTAAAAAAGCCTTGGCGCTCAAGCCTGATAACGGATTTCACATCCGGTTTCCGCTACTCGAATTTCACGGGAACTGCTCCGAGGCGACATTCGATTGCTGGTCCATAGAAGCCTCCCACCAAACGGCCTCCTCTCTGACATGCACGCACAATCTACTATCCTCATCAACGCATTGACTATCTAATTGATTCTATTGTACTCAATTCCCACTTTTAGCGTCAAGTTTTTTTAAATATGGTACTGGAAGTTTTATCTATTACTAGCTAAGCTCGAAATTTTTCAACGCCAATGAAAATACCCGACCGCAAGGGATGCGGCCGGGCTAAATAATGTATTAGCGAGCAAGTTTTTCGAAAACAGTGTTGAACGCTTCGACTGTTTGCGCAATTTGTTCTTCGGTGTGAGCCGTCGACAAGAACATGCCTTCGAATTGGGAAGGTGGCAAGTAAATGCCTTCTTCCGCCATCAAACGGTAAAAATCAGCGAAAAGCTCAAGGTCTGACGAATTCGCTGTCGCGAAATCCACGACGTCTTCGTTTGTGAAGAAAAAGCCGATCATTGACCCTGCACGGTTAACCGTATGCGGGATATTGTATTTTTCAGCTGCAGCTCGGAACCCTGCTTCAAGTTGATCGCCGCGCTCGATGAATGTTTCATACGAACCTTCATTTAGACGAGATAATGTTTCCAATCCAGCTGTCATCGCCAGCGGATTGCCCGATAACGTGCCCGCTTGGTAAATCGAACCGCTCGGTGCTACTTGCTGCATGATCTCGCGTTTACCGCCGAATGCGCCGACTGGCAAGCCGCCGCCGATCACTTTACCTAAGCAAGTCATGTCCGGCGTCACGCCGTAATAACCTTGTGCACAATGATAACCGACGCGGAAACCGGTCATGACTTCATCAAAGATGAGGACTGTGCCGTTTTCATACGTCATATTGCGCAGTTCTTGCAAAAATCCTGGATTTGGCGGCACGACGCCCATATTGCCCGCCACCGGTTCAACGATCACAGCTGCGATGTCGTCACCATATTCTTGGAATGCCAAACGCACACTTTCAAGATCGTTGTAAGGTACCGTAATGGTGTTTTTCGCAATGGATTCAGGAACGCCTGGTGAATCCGGCAAACCGAGTGTCGCGACGCCTGAGCCCGCTTTAATCAACAAGCTATCCGCGTGTCCATGGTAACAGCCTTCAAACTTCAAAATCTTGCTGCGGCCGGTATAGCCGCGAGCTACGCGCAATGCGCTCATTGTCGCTTCCGTACCGGATGACACCATACGCACCATTTCTATAGAAGGTACGCGGTCGATAACGAGTTCCGCCAATTCGGTTTCCAATAAAGTCGGGGCGCCGAAGCTTGTGCCGGACTCGGCCGATTTCTGGATCGCCGCCACTACTTCTGGATGTGCGTGCCCTAAAATCAGCGGGCCCCATGACAAGACGTAGTCGATATACGTGTTGCCATCGATGTCCGTAATCGTCGCACCTTTACCGGATTTCATGAAAATCGGATCCATATTGACCGATTTGAATGCACGCACCGGGCTGTTGACGCCGCCCGGCATTACTTTTTTCGCTTCAGTGAATGCTGCTATCGATTTTTCGTATGTCATTTATTTTCCCTCCAGCCAGCGTGCTGCATCTTTTGCGTGGTAGGTCATGATGATGTCGGCCCCCGCGCGTTTCATGCTTAATAATGTTTCCAATACGATTTTTTCTTCGTCGACCCAGCCGTTCAAGGCAGCCGCTTTGATCATCGCGTATTCTCCGCTGACGTTGTAAGCAACGATCGGCAAGTCGAATTTGTCGCGCACTTCGCGAATGACATCTAAATACGATAATGCCGGCTTGACGATCATGAAGTCTGCGCCTTCTTCCACATCAGACGCAGCTTCGCGTAATGCTTCCAGGCGGTTTGCCGGGTCCATTTGATACGTTTTGCGATCGCCGAATTGAGGCGTTGAATGCGCAGCTTCACGGAACGGTCCGTAATAAGCTGAAGCGTATTTCACGCCATACGACATGATCGGCGTGTTTTCAAATCCAGCTTCGTCAAGTCCGTAGCGGATGGCCGCAACGAACCCGTCCATCATGTTTGACGGTGCGATAATGTCTGCTCCCGCTTTCGCTTGTGATACAGCCGTGCGCGCCAACAGATCCAATGTTTCGTCGTTCAAAATAACGCCGTCTTCGATTACACCGCAATGACCGTGGTCCGTGTACTGGCATAAGCACGTATCAGCGATAACGACCAAATCCGGATGACGCTCTTTTGCAAAGCGGATCGCTTCTTGTGTGATCGCGTGATCGTGATAAGCTTGTGAACCGACAGCATCCTTGTCATTCGGCACGCCGAACAAGATGACTGACGGGATGCCAAGAGATACCACTTCATCCAATTCTGCGCCTAATGTGTCCAGTGAAAAATGGTAAACGCCAGGCATTGACGAGATTTCCGACTTGATGTTTTCACCTTCTACGACAAAAATCGGGTAGATGAAATCTTCCTTCTTAACGCTCGTTTCGCGCACCATGGAGCGCAAGTTTGCAGAACCGCGCAAACGACGGTGGCGATTGAATTTCAATTCAGTCATGTGTACAACTTCCTTTCGCGATTTCATTGACCAGATCGGTATACGTATATTTTTCAGGAATAAAGTCTACTTGCCCGCCATTTGAAATGATGGCTTGTTCCGTCACATGTCCGATTGCAGCTGTGCGGATTTCTTCGAACTTTCCGCCTGCTTCGGTGTAGGCTCGGACTGCCGATGGACTGGCAAACACCACAATGACTCCGGCTTGCTGACTTAATTCCCGTGCATTCTCTATTTTAAGCGCCGTTTCGTAAATAATCCATTCATCTACTTGAAGCGGCATGGTAACGATCGTGTTTTTGGCGAGCGACCCTTTGATAAACAAGCATTTTGCGCCATCTGCGATTGCAGGAAATTCTTGCACGAAAACGTCTGCACTAAAAATGCTCGGTACAAAATCCACCGTGTATCCATAATGAATCAGTTTTTCCGCAGTTTTCTCTCCGACAGCGGCAATCTTAGCCGTTGTTGTAGCATGCAGCTGACCAAAGGCATCTGCGCTATTGGCGCTTGTGAATATAAGCCAGCCGTAACAGTCGAAATCCGGCAGTTGCGACTGCCGGACCGATGTTTCTATGAGCGGCAAATACTTCGCCTCACCGCCCAAAGACGCTGTCAGGGCCATGGCCTCTTCCGGCTTTTTTGAACCGGTAAAAATGATGGTTTCACCTATTAAGGGTAATTTATTAGACATTGCTCTCAGCTTTTACTTTTTGGATCAAGTCATAACCGCCTTGAGCGCTAATACGTTCCGCAACGTCTCTGCCTGCTTCAATCGGATCGGTGTGAACAGCTGATTCTTTGAATACTTGTTCAGCGTCCGGTGAAGAAATCAAGCCAGTAAAGGACACTTCGCCGTTTTCAACCGTTGCGTAACCCGCAATCGGCACTTGGCAGCTGCCGTCCATGTCTTTCAAAAACTTACGCTCAGCATTTACTGCAAGCGACGTATCTTCATCGTTTAATTTCGCAAGTTCCGCAAGCAATTCGGTGTCTTCTTCGCGGCATTCGATTGCAAGCGCCCCTTGACCGATCGCTGGCAAGCAGTGTTCGATATCAAGGAATTCTGTGACGATGTCATCGTTCCAACCCATGCGCTTCAATCCCGCAGCCGCCAAAATGATGGCGTCAAAATCACCCGATTTTAATTTTTCCAAACGCGTGTCGATGTTTCCGCGGATCCACTGTACGTCGATATCCGGGCGCATCAATAATAATTGCGAGCTGCGGCGCAGGCTGCTCGTTCCAACAACTGCTCCTACTGGCAAGTCCATGAAGTTCACGTGGCCGTTGGAAATAAACGCATCACGCGGGTCTTCTCGTTCAGGGATGCAGCCGATAACTAAGCCTTCAGGCAAGACAGACGGCATATCTTTCATGCTGTGAACAGCAAAATCGATTTCTTTCGCGAATAATGCTTGTTCAATTTCTTTTACGAACAAGCCTTTTCCTCCGACTTTCGACAACATCACATCGACGATGCGGTCGCCTTTTGTAACGATTTCTTTGATTTCAAATTCAAATGGCACGCCTGCCGCTTTCATTTTATCGATAAATTGATTGGTTTGCGTTAAAGCCAATTTACTTCTTCTCGAACCCACAATAATTTTTCTCAATTTAAATCCTACCTTTCTTTAATACCAAAAATGAAATTCAGATAATCGGCTGCCGAGGAAGAAATTCACCAGCAGCAATAAAAACGCATAGATATGAGCCAACGCATAGGAGCTGCCGTTCAATGCCCCTTTTCGGTGACGGTACAATAAGATGCTATAAACAATAAGTAAAACGAACGATCCGATAATCTTCATGTCCGTGAGCGAGAATTGCTCGAGCGAGATATACGCCCATTGCAATCCAAGCACCAGCGACACGAATAAAAGCGAGATGCCGCTAAGAATCGAAATGGTCATGCCTTGTTCGGTCTGGCCGAGTGACGGCAAACTGTTCCATTGTTTGGTCCATTTTTTCTTTTTCAACAACCTGTACATCACCATGTGCAACGCTGAAAAAACGAACGACAAGGAAAATGCCACATACGACAAAATCGCAAATGTGATATGAATCAATAATAATTCTGATACCAACGCTTCACCAATCGGCGAACGTTCAATTTGGACCGGTGCAAATGTATGAATCGTCATGAAAATGAATCCAATAATATTGAGGAAAAATACCGCAAAATCGAAGCGGTAAAAGATCCGCAGAACGAGCGACAAAGTCACGAGCAGCCAGGCATAAAAGTAAATGCCTTCAAAGAGCGTCAAAATCGGGAACCGCTGCGTCTCGATGATGTACAACACGAGAAACACCGTCTGCATGAGCCAGACGACACCAAGAAGTGTCATCGCAATGCGGCTCGCCCGCTTTTCTTTATATAAATAATCGAAAAAATAAAAAACAAGGCTGACAGCGTATAGAATAACCATAGCTTCGTGCAGCCTTGCCATTGTTATATCAGTCATCCCATTCCCCTTCGTTTCCATAGTTAAAGGCGTTCCGCATCTACATTTTAACATATAGATTCGAGAACGCCTCTTTAAGAAAGCTTAAAATGAATATCCGGGAGTTTCTTGTTTCTGCTGTTCCGGCGCTTGTTTAGCTTTGGCTCTCGCAGCGGTTGATTGCTTTTCGATTTCAATGTCGACTTCGTCTTCAATCCCGAAAATCTGCTGGAACAATTCCAGCTGTTCGCGTGATTTAGGAGCGCCGGCCATTTCTTTCGCCTGCAATATCGGCTCTTTCAATAATTGATTGATAATGGATTTCGTATGTTTGTTCAAAATTTTCTTTTCGCGGTCGGTCAAGTCTGGCATTTTGTTTTCAATGCTCGCCATCGTCTCCGCTTGGATCGTCAATGCTTTTTGGCGCAACGCGGAAATGACAGGAACCACACCAAGCGTTGTCAGCCAATCGTTAAACTGGATCGTCTCTACATTGATCATCGAGACAATCTGGCTTGCCGCGCGTTCGCGTTCCGCTAAGTTCGCTTCAACGATGCCTTGCATGTCATCAATATCATATAAGAAAACGTTCGGTAAATCGGCAATGCGTGGATCGATGTCGCGTGGCACTGCAATGTCGACCATGAACAACGGCTTGCCTTTACGCAATTTATCGACAAACTCCATCAATTGCAAATCAATGACAAAATCGGTTGCGCCTGTTGACGAGATCAAAATGTCCGCTTCGAGCAATGCACATTGCAATTGCGTCATCGGCTTCGCGTCACCGTTGAATTTATCCGCCAGCGATTCCGCTTTTTCAAACGTGCGGTTAATGACCGTCACTTTGTCAGCGCCGCTGCCTTGTAAATTCTTAATCGCCAACTCGCCCATTTTGCCTGCGCCCAAGATGACGACATGCTTGTTTTTCAGCGTGCCGAAAATCTTTTTGCCGAGTTCGACAGCTGCATACGAAACCGATACAGCATTTTCACCGATTGCTGTTTCCGAATGCGCACGTTTCGCAAGCGTGATGGCTTGTTTGAATAATTGATTGAACACCGTTCCAGTCGTGCCGTATTCTTGCCCTGACAAAAAGCTCGATTTCACTTGCCCGAGAATTTGCGTTTCTCCGAGGACCATCGAATCGATACCAGCTGTTACGCGGAATAAATGATCCACCGCTTCGTCTTTTTCATGAACGAATAAATACTGTGTGAACTCTTCTTGCGACAATCCGAAATAATCGGCAAGAAATTGCTTCACGTAATAACGTCCCGTGTGAAGCTGGTCCACCACCGCGTAAATTTCCGTTCGGTTGCATGTGGAAACGATCACGTTCTCCAATATGCTTTTTTGGTTTTTTAACGCCTGCATCGCTTGTGGAAGATCCGTCTCGATGAACGAGAGCTTTTCACGAATTTCCAAAGGAGCAGTACGATAGTTCACCCCGACCACTAAAGTATGCATGGGTTCAAAACACCTTTCACGTTCAATATTTCCTATAAGTTCATTATACCATTATGGAAGTTTCATAAGCTTTCACAAATGTGAACAAGACATGAAAACTCTATTGTATATATTAATAATAACGTAAGTTTAGCAAAGCGCCGGTACTTCAACAAGCATAACGCTCTTATTCGAAATAGTGCGATAACTTATGGGGAATTGCGTATGTGAAATTGGTATATGAATAAAGTTTTTGCGAGATTTATCTCGCTTTTAATGATTTTATTGTTTAATTAACTACTTATGATGATTTAGTCTAAATAAATGAATTCCAGATAGAGAAAATCTTATTTTAGTTAGGCAACTTAGCGTTTATTTGCAGCGAAACTGTCGTTGTTTGCAGGATGGAGTTCGTTGTTTGCGGGATAGAACTTTTTGTTTGCGAGATAGCCTCCGTTGTTTGCGGAATAGAGATTTTTGTTAGCGGGACAGTCCGTTGTTAGCTCAATAGCCTACGTTGTTTGCTGGATAGCCCCCGTTGTTTGCGGGATAGAGCTTTTTGTTTGCGGGATAGCTCCCATTGTTTGCAGCAAAGACGCTTTCGTTTGCAGCACCCCTTCCACATGAAAAAAACGCGCAGGTTCAGCTGCGCGTTTTGAGTCGTTTATTGTCCGGCTGCTTGAGCCAATGCCGCAAGCCTTTGCCGGCGTGAGGTTCATCGTTAAAGCGCGGTAAGATGTGAAAATGACTGTGCAGAATCGACTGGTTTGACGCCGGTCCAACGTTCCAGCCGAGTGTATAGCCGTCTGGTGCGTATTTTGCATCGAGCAATGTTTTCGCTTTGTGCAATAAATCGTATGTATCTTTCCATTCCTCAGCCGTTAATTCGAACGTATCGACGCGATGCGCTTTCGGCACAATGACGCCGCTGCCTTCTAGAACTTCTTGCTCGAAATTATGTTGCAGGAAATAGCAAGTTTCGTTTTCCAATACAATTAACTGGTGCTCATCTTCGTGCGGATTGCAAAAGGGACAATTGTTTACGTCAGCCATAATCAAACTCCTTGGATTTTTTTCCATTATAACAAAAAAAGCGCAGCCTCGGCTGCGCTTTTCCACTCTTACATTCTTTTTTCGATTTCTTGCCAAGCGGCGTCTTTGCCGAGTCCCGTTTCAGATGAAAAGACGATCAATGGATCGCGTTTGTCCATTTCAAGCGTTTCACGAACAATTTTCTTGTGCTTGTCCCATTTGCCTTTTGGAATTTTATCCGCTTTGGTGGCAATGATGATGCACGGAATGTCGTAATGCTTCATGAAATCGTACATCGCAATATCGTCACGGCTTGGTGCGTGGCGAAGATCGACGATTTGAATGACCGCTTTTAGCTGTTCACGATCTGTGATGTAGCGTTCGATCATTTTGCCCCACGCTTCGCGTTCCGTTTTCGAAACTTTTGCGTAGCCGTAACCTGGTACATCGACATAGAAAAGTTGCTCTTCTATTTTGTAAAAGTTAAGCGTTTGTGTTTTACCAGGCTTTGAAGAAATACGAGCCATGCTTTTGCGCCCGATCATTTTATTGATGAAAGACGATTTGCCGACATTCGAGCGGCCGGCTAAGGCGAATTCCGGAAGGCCGTCTTCCGGATACTGATCCGGTCGAACGGCACTGATTACAAGTTCTACATTATGAACAATCATTCACTTACTCCTTCTAATGCGATTTCAAGTGCTTCGTCAGCTAAGGAAACGAGTTTGAACGTCAATTCCTCGCGAACGCTTTCCGGAATGTCCTCAATGTCCCGCTCGTTGTCTAACGGCAAGATGATCGTTTTTAATCCGGCGCGGTGCGCACTTAATGTTTTTTCTTTGACTCCGCCAATTGGCAGAACACGTCCGCGCAATGTGATTTCGCCTGTCATGCCGACTTCGCGGCGGATCGGGCGTTTTGTCAAAGCGGAAACAAGTGCTGTGGCAATCGTGATACCCGCTGACGGTCCGTCTTTTGGTACGGCGCCTTCAGGAACGTGGATATGAATATCCTGTGTTTCGTAGAACAAAGGATCAATGCCAAGCTCTTCTGCTTTTGAACGCACGAACGACAATGCCGTCTGAGCAGATTCCTTCATCACGTCTCCAAGTTTACCCGTCAGCTGAAGCTTCCCTTTACCGGGTGACAATGAAACCTCAATCTGCAATGTGTCGCCGCCCACTGCTGTATAAGCTAGACCGGTTGCGACACCTACTTGGTTTTCTGTTTCAGCCATACCGTAGCGGAACTTGCGTTTGCCAAGGTATTTCTCGACTTTTTCAGCATCTACTGTAACTTTTGTTTTGTCGCCTGAAACGATTTCTTTCGTCACTTTACGGCATACCGACGCGATTTGACGCTCTAATCCGCGGACTCCCGCTTCACGTGTGTAATAACGCACGATGTTCAGCAAACCATCGTCCGTGAAATGCAATTGCTCATCTGTCAGTCCGTGTTCTTCCAATTGCTTCGGCGCCAAATGGTTTTTCGCAATCATGCTTTTTTCCGCTTCGGTATACCCAGCGATTGAAATGACTTCCATCCGGTCCCGCAATGGTCCAGGAATCGAGCTCAAATCATTTGCAGTCGCGACAAAAAGGACATTTGATAAATCGTAAGTTTCTTCGATGTAATGATCGCTGAACGAATTGTTTTGTTCCGGATCCAATACTTCAAGCATTGCTGACGATGGATCGCCGCGGAAATCAGATGACATCTTGTCGATTTCATCCAATAAAAATACAGGATTAACCGTTCCCGCTTTTTTCATTCCTTGGATAATGCGGCCAGGCATCGCTCCGACGTATGTGCGGCGATGGCCACGAATTTCCGATTCGTCGCGCACGCCGCCAAGCGAAATGCGGACAAATTTGCGGTCCAACGATTCAGCAATCGATTTTGCAAGTGAAGTTTTACCTACACCCGGAGGTCCGACAAGACAAAGAATCGGTCCGCGCAATGAATTTGTCATTTGGCGTACAGCCAAATATTCAAGCACGCGTTCTTTGACCGTTTCTAATCCGTCATGGTCGCGGTCAAGAACATCTTCCGCATGTTTAATATCCAGACGATCTTCAGTGGATGCAGACCAAGGGATCGAAACAAGCCACTCAATATAATTGCGGATAATGCCGCTTTCTGCTGCTGCAGAAGGCAATTTCTCGTAACGGTCCAATTCTTTTAAAGCTGCTGTTTCTGTTGATTCCGGCATGCCGGCTTCTTCGATGCGTTTTTTCAAGTCGACAACTTCGGCCGATTTGCCGTCTTTGTCTCCAAGTTCCGTCTGAATTGCTTTCATCTGCTCGCGCAAATAAAATTCTTTTTGAGTCTGCTCCATCGATTTTTTAACGCGCTGGCTGATGCGTTTTTCCAAATCAATGACTTCTTGTTCGTTATGAAGACGGCGGATTAACGTTTCAAGGCGCTTCTCGACATCGAACAACTCTAGCACTTCTTGCTTTTCCGACAGCTTGAATGGGAGATGAGAAGCTACCATATCTGCCAATCGACCAGGTTCTTCGATATCCGCTACGGTGTTATACATTTCAGTCGTCACTTTTTTCGAAGCTTTTGAATACTTCTCAAAATGCTCCAGCAATAAACGCATCAATGCATCTTGCTCGGCCGTTTTATCTTCATCGTCCGGGTAAGAAGTTACATCAACGGCTGTATAGGTGTCGCCTTCGTTGTAATTTTTCCATTTGCCGCGCTCGATGCCTTCAACCAATACGCGAATCGTGCCATTCGGCAATTTCAGCATTTGCTTGACGTTAGCTAGCGTTCCGACTTTGTATAAATCATCTTTTTCAGGTTGTTCTGTGCCCACTTCTGTTTGCGTCACCAAGAACACGATGCTGTCTTCTAGCATCGCTTGTTCAAGTGCTGCCACCGACCGTTCACGGCCGACATCAATATGCAATACCATCGTCGGGAAAACCAATAATCCCCGCAGCGGCAATAACGGTACGCTCTTGCTTGTTTTTCTTTTCGCCATAGGAAATACCCACCTCCGGGTTGAATTTAGAAAGGTTCGTTCTGCTCGCGTGACTGTGAATCATGCGAGCATTTGAACCTGATTGTTAACGTTAAAGAATTACTTGTTCGTTCAAATTTGGAAAAGTCTTTACACTGACATTAACGCAAACACGCATGACTAGCCAGCCATAAAAAAACGGGCTTGCCTCTAACCGCGCGAAAATGCACGATCAGAGTCAGCCCGTATCATCCATTACCACCCTAACTTCAACGGGCAAGTGATCCAGCTTACGCGGAAAATCAATTGGCCGTTAGAGCCGGATTGGTCTGCCAACTAACAGGGGGCTTAACTCCCCACCGATTGAAGTCTCACTCTTCTCCAGCCAAATAGCCGGATTATGCGGATGTTTTTTCGTTATTGCCTTCTTTGTATTCAGAGCCATCTTCCAAAAGAAGTTTCGGCTGTGCTTTTTCAGTAATCGTTTCTTTTGTAATGACGCATTCAACGATGTCTTCACGCGAAGGCAAGTCAAACATGACGTCTAGCATAGTGTTCTCGATAATTGAACGAAGTCCACGAGCACCTGTTTTGCGTTCGATTGCTAATTTCGCAATTTCAACCAAAGCGTCCGGTTCAAACGTCAATTTAACGCCATCCAATTCCATCATTTTCTGGTATTGCTTGATCAATGCGTTTTTTGGTTCAGTCAAAATCTGCACCAATGCACTTTCATCCAATTGTTCTAGGCTTGCCAATACCGGCAAACGTCCGATGAACTCAGGAATCAGACCGAATTTCAATAAATCTTCAGGAATCAATTGGCTAAGCAATGACTTGTCATCCATTTCTTCCTTGTTCGGATCTGCCCCGAAACCGATGACTTTACTGCCGAGACGACGTTTGATGATTTGCTCTACACCATCAAATGCGCCACCGACGATGAACAATACGTTCGTCGTATCGATTTGAATGAATTCTTGATGTGGATGCTTACGTCCACCTTGTGGCGGTACGCTTGCAGTCGTACCTTCAAGAATTTTCAATAGCGCTTGTTGCACGCCTTCACCTGAAACATCGCGTGTAATCGAAGGATTCTCAGATTTACGCGCCACTTTATCGATTTCATCAATGTAGATGATGCCTTTTTCAGCGCGTTCTACATCGTAATCAGCCGCTTGAATCAGTTTCAGTAAAATGTTTTCGACATCTTCACCTACGTACCCAGCTTCTGTTAAAGAAGTTGCGTCCGCAATAGCGAAAGGTACATTAAGAATACGCGCCAATGTCTGAGCTAGCAAAGTTTTACCGCTACCTGTTGGGCCGATCAAAACGATATTCGATTTAGACAATTCCACATCATCAATTTTGCTTTGTGAGTTTACGCGTTTGTAATGGTTATAAACGGCAACAGCTAGCGATTTCTTCGCTTTGTCTTGTCCAATTACATAGCCGCCAAGAATATCCATGATTTCTTTTGGTTTCGGCACTTCTTTGAACTCAACTGCTTCTTCCGTACCAAGCTCTTCTTCTACGATTTCCGTACAAAGCTCGATACATTCGTCACAAATATATACACCTGGTCCAGCGACCAGTTTACGGACCTGCTCTTGCGGTTTACCGCAGAACGAACATTTTAAATGGTCTTTTTCGTCATTGAATTTGAACAATGTATCCACCCCTATTCAAGCCATTATCTTACAAGATTATGCTCATTGTAGCAACTAATTAGAATTACTACAAAGACTACGCTTTTCTGTAGTACGGCATTTACGGTGTTCTATGTAGAGTAAAACAAGGCGCGGTTGCCGCGCCTTGTTTTAAGTCTTGCTTATGTGTTAATTATTCAGCGCTTGGTGCATCTGCAACTTCTGTTGTGATCTTTGCATTTTCAACTAAGAATTCAACAGTGTTTTGCATGCGGATGTCGTTTTCAAGCATTTCAGTGCCGCCAAGTGCAGTTTTGATTTGCTCTTTGTCCATGTTGAACTGAGCAGCCATTTTGTCTAGCTCAGCGTCGATGTCTTCAGAAGACACTTCCATGTTTTCTGCAGCAGCAATCGCTTCAAGAACCAATGATACACGTACGCGAGTTTCTGCGTCGCCTTTCATTTGCTCGCGAAGTGCAGCTTCGTCTTGTCCAGAGAACTGGAAGTAAAGCTCAAGATTCATGCCTTGCTGAGACAAACGTTGTTCGAAATCGCTCATCATGCGATCAGTTTCAGAAACGATCATCGCTTCTGGAATGTCGATTGTAGCGTTTCCAGCAGCTTTTTGAACTAGCTCATCACGCAGTTGTGCATCAGCGTTAGCTTTTTTCTCAGCAGCTGCTGATTCTTTCATTTTCGCACGAAGTGCATCCAATCCTTCAACTTCAGGATCGATTTCTTTTGCAAGCTCGTCGTTTAATTCTGGAAGTTCTTTCGATTTCACTTCGTTGATCTTCACTTTAAATGTTGCAGCTTTTCCTGCAAGTTCAGCAGCGTGGTATTCTTCAGGGAATGTTACTTCAACTTCTTTTTCTTCGCCTGATTTAGCGCCAACTAATTGTGCTTCGAAACCTGGGATGAACGAGTTTGAACCGATTTCAAGGGAATAATCATTTCCTTGTCCGCCTTCAAATGCTTCACCGTCTACAAATCCTTCAAAGTCGATTACCGCAGTATCGCCTTCAACGATTGCTTCGTCTTCTTTAACAGTCAATTCAGCAAGACGTTCTTGGTTTTCTTTTAATTGGTTTTCGATTTCTTCGTCAGTCACTTCAGCGTCTGATTGAGAAACTTCAAGACCTTTGTATTCGCCAAGCTGAACTTCCGGTTTAACCGTCACTTTAGCTGTGAAAACTAGAGGTTTGTTTTTCTCCATTGTGTCGATCTCGATTTCAGGGCGATCTACAGGGTTGATGCCTGCTTCTTCCACTGCGTTAGCGTAAGCGTCCGGCAAAATGAAATCCAAAGCATCTTGGTAAAGTGATTCTGCACCAAAACGTTGTTCGAACATTTGACGCGGCATTTTCCCTTTACGGAAACCTGGTACGTTGATTTCTTTAACAACTTTCTTGAACGCTTTGTCCAATCCTGCGTTTACTTGCTCCTCAGGCACTTCTACTGTAAGAGTTCCTGTGTTACCTTCTTGTTTTTCCCATTTTGCTGACATATTATAAGCCCTCCAAACATTTTCTTAAAAGTCATATTACGTTTTATACGATTTTTGACAACTTCCATATTATATCACACCTAACGCCAGGTTCAACTATTTCTATCCGTTGCGCAATTCAAACCATTGTTCTGCATGAAAAATGAGCGTCATGAGTTCTTGATTTGTCTCTTTAGGTGCTTCTTCTGAAAATAACATATCCAAATACCCTTTGTAAGCTTCTGCGACTTGCTCTACGCTATATGCTTCCCATAGAAATGGATAAAACAAGAATACGTGCCGATCAAATAACTCCAACGTCATTTCTAGACGCGTCGGATCTTTTTCCATGGCATCTTGCAATTTGGCTTTGATTTCGACGATTTTGCTATTGTTTGCTGGGTCCGGTAATTGACGGACTGAGTATGTACCTTCAAAATCGAATTTGCTGAGCTGAACTTCCGCTTCAACTTGTTCTTCATAAAGCTTGAATAATATGTATGTTTTCGCCAATAAATCCGTTTCGGGATGCTGAACCAATTCAATCATGCTGCTTTTCATCACTTCGATAGAACCAGTAGGAAGTTCGAGCACACGCATCTCCTGCTCGGCTGGAGGCAATTTCAAAAAATTCCCTAGCGCATAAAGCGTAGGATCAATTTTAGCTGGTGCAGTGTTTGACGCTATGCGTTCGTTTAGTTCCCTCAGATGTTGAAACTGATCCAACCGCTCTTCAGGCAACACTTTCTCTTCTATTAAGGCTTCGATCACGTGCTCCGCCTCTGCAAATTCACGGAGCTGCATCAAAATGCTGATGTATAGCTCCATTGTTTCCAAATAGTGCACTGGACCTACTTTCAATAACTCCTTGCACACTTCAAGCGCTTCTTCATATTCGGCAAGTTCAAATAAGCAATAAGCATATGCCCCAAGCGCTCCAGGATGTTCTGGTTCATAAAAAAGCACTTCGTACAGCTTATCGCGTGCACTGACGTATTTTTCTTCTTTCAACATATTCATGCCTTCAGTTAATAACATTTGCACTGTGTTCGGGAAAACGATGACATTGCCTTTTCGTTTCAGCTCCCTATACCTTTTTCGCATCTCAACACCCCATTTGTTCTATCTATAATACCATAACGGGTTTTCGCGAGAAAATAAATACCGACATTTCTCGGTAAGCTTCAGCTCAATGCGGAACGGCTTTCAGTTTCTGAAATTGACTGATGCGGAACCAGCGCGGCAAAAATTGGCGTATTTCATCATCATTATAGCCAACTTGAAGTTTCTTGCCATCATGAAGGATGGGCAATCTTAAAATACCCGGATTTCCTTGAATGACTTCGTACAATTCTTGCATCGATAAAATATCAAGATCGACTTTCAATTTTTTGATCGCATACGCTTTTTTTGAAATGATTTCTTCTGTGCCTTCATCCGTCAATGCCAGGATTTCCTGAATTTCTTCAACGGTAATCGGCGTGATTGAAATATTTTTTTCAGTAAATGGGATGTTGTATTCGTTGAGCCATGCAATGGCTTTCCTACAGGAGGTATTGCTTGTAGCGGTAAATAATTTCGCTTTCATCGTGTCACGTTCCTTTCGTACATTTTTATTAAATACTTTTAGAATTGCTTACTGTGTTTTCTGCGTGAGTTTTCCGATTCATGCAACGTACCTTCCCGCATCTGTTTAATGATGTCCGGCGGGAATAGCGTACGGCAGAAAATTTTAGCGAATTGTTGATAATCTACATCTTGACCTTCATTATTACGGGCTTGCAGTTTTTCAAGCAGCGATTGCAAGCACCACGTTAAGGTATCAATATTGATGTCTGGCCACATCAAACCGGTTTGTTGCAATTTCTCTAGATGATTAAGGACTTTTTTATGCATATGGGCTTTCGCATCTTTTACGACGGCGGCCAGCTCAGCATCGCGCAGCAAAAGCTCGGGCATTAATTTTCGTAAATTGGATTCGTTGATTTTGTGGTAATGCATTTCAAGACGCCCGGCCAATAGCTTTTCCGGGTCCCCGCTTTTCCACTCAAGGTCGAGCGGCATGATGTCTTCCAGTTGGTTTTCGATCAGCGACATTAACAATTGCCGCTTGTCGGAAAAATAACGATAAAATGTGCCAGTAGCAACGTTGGCATTGGCCGCTATTTCTTTAGCTGTTGTCTGTTCATAGCCTTTTTCAATAAATAGAGATTTCGCACTTTCGATCAATGCTTCTCTTTTCAGCTTCGATCGTTGTTGTTTTGGAAATGTCGGAAAGTCTCCGACTAAATTGTCGTTCGGCATTTCTTCACCTCTAGAACATAGAATAACACGCACTCGTCAAAACATGAACTCTGGTTCACGTTTTATCCTATTTATTTTTTCCACTCTTCACATTTCTGTCATTTGGAATAAATTCATCAAATCAATGTTCTTTTCGCCAATAGGAAAACCCCTTTGATCCTAATTAAGATCAAAGGGGCTTTCTGTTTACCTATGTAATCATTTCTATAACGTCCCAGGAGAGATTCGAACTCCCGACCGACGCCTTAGAAGGGCGTTGCTCTATCCAGCTGAGCTACTGGGACATGGCTTTCTATTTGGAATGCATTCTCCAACGAAAGACAATTTTAATTATAGAAATGATTTCATTAAAAGTCAATGCTATTTTGCAAAAACATTAAATCGATTTATTCAGAGTCGTTAAAGTCCTCAAGAAGCTTCGAAAGGGAAAGCTTCATTTCTCTCATTGCATTACCGCGATGAGAAACCGCAGCTTTTTCCTGCGGCTGTAATTCCGCTAGCGTGCGACCTTCGGAAGGCACCCAGAAAATCGGATCATATCCGAAACCATTCTCTCCGAAACGCTCCTCCAAGATATAGCCTTCGCAAGTTCCAGAGAAAGTTCTGGTTTTTTTCCCTGGTGCAGCAATTGCCAATACACATCGAAAGCGTGCATGACGCTCTTCTTCAGGTATACCCGTCATTTTTTCAAGAACTTTATCAATATTGGCGCTATCACTTTTTTCTCCACCCGCGTAACGCGCTGAATAAACGCCCGGCTCACCGTTTAACGCATCGATTTCCAAACCGCTATCGTCTGCTATGACTGCTTTGTTCAAAAGCTTTGCTACCGTTTCCGCTTTTAAAATCGCATTTTCTTCAAACGTTGTGCCCGTTTCTTCCACATCAATTTCTTTATCGATGTCGCGCAACGTCAATACGTCATAGCCGTACGGGCGAAATAAAGCCTCAAAATCCTTTGCCTTCCCCAAGTTTTGCGTCGCAATGATTACTTGTTTCATAGGATGACGTTCACCTCTTCCCCGACTCGGTGAGCAACCTCTCCAAGTGCTTGTTTTTGCAAATCTATCAATTGGCGAATTCCTGCTTCTCCAAGGTCTAGCAATTGATTGAGTTGAGCGCGCGAGAATGTTGATTCTTCTCCAGTGCCTTGCAATTCAACAAAATTCCCTGCTCCTGTCATCACAAGATTCATGTCTACTTCAGCTGTAGAATCCTCCACGTAGTTCAAATCCAAAATTGCTCCGATTTCATTATCGATGCCCACGCTTGTAGCAGCTAAGAAATCCGTTACCGGAAATGCAGGCAATTCCAGTTTTTCAATTGCCATCGTCATCGCAACGAAAGCACCGGTAATCGACGCTGTACGCGTGCCGCCGTCTGCTTGAATCACGTCGCAATCGATCCATAAAGTGCGTTCGCCAAGCTTTTCCAAATCTACAACTGCGCGAAGCGCGCGTCCGATCAAACGCTGAATTTCCATAGTGCGTCCGCCTACTTTACCAGCCGACGATTCGCGACGATTGCGTGAATTGGTCGCACGTGGAAGCATTGAATATTCTGCAGTAACCCAGCCCTTGCCTTGGCCTCTTAAAAACGGTGGAACTTTTTCTTCAATCGTTGCTGTACAAATTACTTTTGTCTGTCCAACGGTGATCAAAACCGAACCTTCCGGGTGAATCAAGTACTCTGTATCCATCTGTACCGGGCGCAATTCGCCCGTTTGTCTGCCATCAATTCTATTCATTACTATTTCCTCCTCAACTCTTCATCACTAGATTACCACATTTGCTTAATCTCGACCAAAAAACCTGATGCTATAAGTCATCAGGTTTTTTGGTCTTGTAACTCTAGGAAAGTATTTTTTCCGAAGCTTATCGCTCGCTTTCCGTGGGGCGGGAATCGAGCCTCCTCGTTCGCTTTAAAACCTTGTGCTCCTGCATCGCTTCGCTAGCTTCGTCGCAAAG
>JBFEIJ010000032.1:0-26581 GCA_041553775.1 Planococcus sp. (in: firmicutes) | reverse complement strand
TCCAATCAATAAAGTCACACACATCCGTCGATTTTCATCAGCGGAATTCATCAACTAAATCTATCTGAGAACGGAGCATTTTCATGTCAAACATCGCATCTTATATCGACCACACATTATTGAAACCAGAAGCTACAAAAGAACAAATCGTCAAACTTTGCCAAGAGGCTGCTGAATACAAATTCGCATCAGTTTGTGTAAATCCTGCTTGGGTAGCGGTTTCCGCTAAAGAATTGGAAAACAGCCCAGTGAAAGTCTGCACAGTAATCGGCTTCCCATTAGGCGCATCCACTTCAGAAACAAAAGCGTTTGAAACAAAGGATGCTATTGAAAAAGGTGCAGAAGAAATTGATATGGTCATCAACATCGGCGCATTGAAAAGCGGCGATTCAGAGCTTGTGAAAAACGACATCAAAGCAGTCGTAGAAGCAGCAACTGGAAAAGCGATCGTGAAAGTAATTATTGAAACTTGTTTGCTAACTGATGAAGAAAAAGCCTTGGCTTCTAGCTTGTCGAAAGAAGCTGGCGCTGATTTCGTTAAGACTTCTACTGGTTTCTCTACAGGCGGAGCAACAATTGAAGACGTGAAGCTTATGCGCGAAACAGTAGGACCAGATCTTGGCGTTAAAGCTTCAGGCGGCGTGAGAAGCCTAGAAGATCTTCAAGCAATGGTGGATGCTGGAGCTACTCGCATCGGAGCTAGTTCAGGCGTGCAAATCATGCAAGGATTAACTTCAAATTCCGATTATTAAGTATTGACCTACGCTGAGAATTACGTTATAATTTTCTAGTATATAACACTAGTTGTTATCTGCTTCAACGTGTGTTCGGAGGGAGGGAAAAAGAGATGACAAAAACAACTGTTCGTAAAAACGAATCAATTGAAGATGCTCTTCGCCGCTTCAAACGCACTGTTTCTAAATCCGGAACAATGCAAGAGGTAAGAAAGCGCGAGTATTATGATAAACCGAGCGTGAAACGCAAATTAAAATCAGAAGCTGCGCGTAAACGTAAATTTTAATTGACTTTACTCTAAATTGACTATTAAAAAATATGAACGACAGCCTAAACCGTCTGCACTTTATTGTGCAGGCGGTTTTTCTATGGCCTTTTTTCTTACTTACAAAGAAAATCTCCATAGACACATGCCGTTCATAAATCCTACATTACTTGTCAACAATGAAAGCTTTTGTAAGCGCATTCTTTCGTTTTGACTAACTATTCATTTATAATAGAATTATCAGCGGAATGTGAAACCATTGCCGTTGCTGAACGTAAACTAAGGTAGCCATAAAATGAAAGGAGCGATTCCTTTGCGCAGCGTTAAAGCCTTCGCGGCTTTCGGGTTATTGTTATTATCTTTTTTATTGCTGTTGCCGTCGATCTTCTCTGCTGGCCCCACCGTTTATGTAGTGCCGATTGAAGATGAAGTCGAGCGTGGTTTGCAAGCGTTCATCGACCGGGCATTAGAAGAAGCGGAGGACGCTGGCGCAGAAACGGTTATTTTTGAAATCGATACTCCTGGGGGCTTCGTCAATGCTGCAGATGGCATTGCCAGGCTCTTGAGTGACACAAAGCTTGAGACCGTCGCTTTCGTGAATCAGGACGCCTTGTCAGCCGGTGCGTTTTTAGCATTGAGTGCAGATGAGATTTATATGCATCCTAATAGCCGCATGGGCGCTGCACAAGTGATTGACCAGTCAGGGAATGCAGCATCTGATAAAGCGAATAGTGCTTGGCTGTCATCGATGGAAAATGCAGCTACTTCATCACAACGCAATCCACTTTACGCTTTGGCGATGGCAGATGCCTCGATCGACTTGCCTGAACTGCAAGCTGCTGAAGGGAAGCTATTGACTTTGAATGCATCAGAAGCTGAAGAAGTTGGCTATTCTGAAGGGACTGTTTCTTCTGTAGAAGAATTGCTTGCAGAAAAAGGCCTTGAAGATGCACAGGTGATTTCAGTGGAAGAAACATTTTCTGAGCAATTGGCCAGATTCCTGACCAATCCGGTAGTGGTTCCAATTTTATTATCGATTGCAGCTCTAGGGTTATTATTGGAATTATTTACACCGGGTCTTGGCATAGCCGGATTCATGGGGCTGTTCTCATTAATGTTGTTCTTTTACGGACATCTGGTAGCAGGCTTGGCTGGTTACGAATCCATTATTCTGCTCGTCATCGGACTTGGTTTAATGATTGCAGAGTTCTTTGTACCAGGCGGCATTGCGGGTATATTGGGGCTCGCCGCAGTGCTCGGCAGCATTCTCCTGGCGGGGGGAGATTTAAAAACGACCGCCATTGCAATATTAATTGCAATGATTGCAGCTACAGCAGGGATGGTGATAATAGTGAAGTTTTTCGGCAAACGGCTGCATTTGTTCAAGCGGCTCATATTATCTGATGCAACAGATACAAAAAGTGGGTATGTATCGGCGGTCAACCGACCAGAGCTTGTTGGTCAGTTAGCGGTGACGATGACTGCTCTACGGCCTTCCGGGTCGATTAAAGTTAATGACGAATGGATCGATGCTGTTTCTGATGGCCGCTTTATCGATTCGAAAAAACAAGTGAAAATCATTAAGGTTGAAGGTGCGCGAATAGTAGTTCGTGAACTTGATAAGGAAGAGGAGGAATAACTAAATGGGTATCGAAACAATTGGTTTAGCTGCAATAATTATCGGAATTATCGTTGTACTCGCTATATTCTTCACATTTGTACCAATTACGTTATGGATCTCGGCATTAGCTGCTGGTGTCAGAATCAGCATTTTCACATTGATCGGGATGCGCTTGCGCCGGGTTATCCCGTCGCGGATCGTCAATCCGTTGATCAAAGCCTCAAAAGCGGGCTTGACTGTGACAATTAACCAATTGGAAAGTCATTACCTAGCAGGCGGTAACGTCGATCGTGTAGTTAATGCATTGATCGCAGCTCACCGTGCCAATATTGAATTGCCGTTCGAACGTGCTGCAGCAATCGATCTTGCCGGTCGAGATGTATTAGAAGCTGTACAGATGTCGGTTAATCCTAAAGTTATCGAAACGCCATTCATCGCAGGTGTTGCGATGGACGGTATTGAAGTAAAGGCGAAAGCCCGTATTACCGTTCGTGCAAACATCGACCGACTTGTCGGTGGTGCAGGGGAAGAAACGATCGTTGCCCGTGTAGGTGAAGGGATTGTCTCGACACTCGGTTCAAGTTCAAGCCATAAGAAAGTTCTTGAAAATCCGGATTTGATTTCACAAACGGTTTTAGGCAAAGGTCTCGATTCCGGTACAGCCTTCGAAATCTTGTCGATTGATATCGCGGACGTCGATATCGGTAAAAACATCGGCGCCGAACTTCAAACGGAGCAGGCAGAAGCCGATAAGAAAATCGCACAAGCGAAAGCGGAAGAACGACGCGCAATGGCTGTTGCCAGCGAGCAGGAAATGAAAGCGAAAGTTGTTGAAATGAGAGCGAAAGTTGTCGAAGCAGAAGCTGAAGTTCCAATGGCGATGTCTGAAGCGCTTCGTTCAGGAAACATTGGCGTTATGGATTACATCAATTACAAAAACGTTCAAGCAGACACAAGTATGAGAGATTCAATCGCCCGGTCTGGTCCAGATAAGTCAGACGGTAAATAAAAGCTGCCGGCAAAGGAGGTTTTTAGATGGAAGGTCTCATAATGGTGCTCGTCATGATGGCAATTGGCGCATTATTTAATAATAAGAAAAAAGATGAAACTGAAAAACCTGCGAATAAACGTCGCGATCCGGCCGCAAGAGGTCAGGGGACGCTTAAACGGGTTGAAGAATACGCCAGAGAAAAATACAGCGAGTTACAGACTCAAATGGCCGAACATCCTGAACAAAAGAAAATGGTGATGGAAAGAGTCGACCAAGCAAAAGCCAAGCTTCCACAGCGTGACATTCAGCAGGCGAAGAAAGCAGTAGCCTCAACTGGTAGGCTATCAGTCCATAAATCACCTGAGGAGTTGCAAGAACAAGTTCAAAATGATCATTTGTCTGAACTTTTTCCTCTAGGAGCAGAAGATTTACAGAAAGCGATTGTTTTATCTGAAATTCTATTGCCGCCGAAGTCGAAAAGATAAATGCAAGTCGACCTGAAACAAGGGTCGGCTTTTTTATTCCATATAATTTTATTATGTAAACTAATAAAGATTTTAATTGTTTTACAACTATTCCTTATAAATGATACAGTTGTTTTATAATAAATTTGAAAATTCAAGGAGCGACTCCATGACAGACAACCCATTACTAGAACTTCATGTAAAGGATCCGAATGAGGCAGTATTGCTGCTGGGGATCTCTGATAATCACATGACATTAATCGAAGAAGCTTTAAACATTCAAATCATTACCCGTGGTGAAATTATCCGACTGTCAGGACCTGAAGAAGGTCAGCAAATCGGTAAATTATTAATAGAGCAATTATTGCGAGTGATTCGTAAAGGCATTAATATCGATCAGCGGGATATCGTTTCAGCAATTGAAATGGCCAAATCGGGGACGATCGAGTATTTCGCGGAATTATACGATGAAGAAGTTGCGCGCAACGCGGCTGGCAAAGTCATTCGCGCCAAAACAATTGGGCAACGCCGCTACGTGCATGGCATTCGAGCGAATGATTTAATCTTTGCCATCGGACCTGCCGGCACAGGGAAAACGTATTTGGCGGTCGTCCTGGCCGTGCAAGCATTGAAGAATGGCCACGTCAAAAAGATCATCCTTACCCGCCCAGCTGTCGAAGCAGGGGAAAGCTTAGGATTTTTGCCTGGCGATTTGAAAGAAAAAGTCGATCCGTATTTACGTCCTCTTTATGACGCTTTGCACGATGTGCTTGGTCTCGAACAAACCAATCGATTCATTGAACGCGGTACGATTGAAGTGGCTCCTCTTGCCTATATGAGAGGCCGTACATTAGACGAAGCATTTGTCATTCTAGATGAAGCACAAAATACGACGAAAGCACAAATGAAGATGTTCTTAACGCGACTTGGTTTTGGGTCGAAAATGATCATTACCGGTGATAAGACGCAAATCGATTTGCCGCGTGGTGCAGAGTCCGGTTTGATTGCAGCTGAAAAGGTATTGCAAGGTGTACCGGGCATCCACGTTCAATATTTAGAGCGCGGCGATGTGGTCCGTCATCCACTTGTTTCTAAAATCATCGAAGCATACGAAAACCAGCCTCCTGTGTAGGCTGGTTTTTTTCATTCGATTCGCATAGTAGAATTTCAAATATTTTGAAATGTTAAGTGATATCCTCGCTATTAATTGTTATGATAGAAGGACTAGAAGTGGGGTGTTTAGATGGCAGAACGATGGATGAAATTGGTTGGTAAAGCCGGGCATAAAACGTTGTCAATTGGCTTGTTATTGGCAATCGGCTTGGTAATTTTCGGCTTCCTTTATAATTCCGTAGCAGGTGAAAGTTACGAAGTGGAATTGTTCCAGTTATCGGATGAAACAATCCGTTCGGCGAAAACGGTGGAAGACCCTGTTCGAACAGAACAAGAAAGACAGCGGGCGGCTGCTGATATCACGCCAAGTTATCAATTCAATAAAGAAAGTGCCAACAACCAATTGGCCGTTATAGAATCGCTTTTTGGCTATATTAGCGAAGCGCGCTCGTCGCCAGAGCAAGATCCAGAAAAAGCGCCAAAAATGGCTGAAATGCTTGATACGCTGAGTGAAAGTCTGCGGCTGATGGAAACGAGCGATAATGGCTTGAGACTGACGACAGAAATGCAGCGTGAATTGCTGATGTTGCCGGAAGACGAGTTGCAAACAATGAAACAAGTGATTAAACGACTTGTTGAAACGGAACTTGTCGAACCGATTCGGTTGGATGAACTGCCGGAAGTTCGCAATAAAGTTGAACAGCAATTGCGTGAAGAAAGCGGCATTCCGGCATCTGTGCTGCAAGCTGCCATTTCGATCGGGCGTTTTGCCGTTGTTCCGAACGAAATCATCAATGAAGAATTGACCCAAGCACAAGCAGAACAAGCTATGGCCAGCATCGAACCGACGCGAATTCTTCAAGGACAAGTTTTGGTGCAGGAAGGTCAAGTCGTGGATAAAGAAATTTACCGCAAACTGCAATTGAGCGGGATGACGCAAGAACAAGCGGATTATAAACCGTTTATCGGTCTGGCTTTATTCGTGACTATTGCTGTTGGTATATTAGCTGTGCTTATTCAGCGCACGAACAAGCCGCGGTTAAATAAACTTACATACTTACTCGTCATCGCTACTGTGTTGCTGATTAGTTTGTCACTTATGAAACTGGTTGCCACCGTCAGCGGCAATTTTGATGTGATTATTGCTTTCTTATTCCCATCTGCTTTGGCGGGCATGCTCGTCCGATTGGTGCTTGATGAACGGGCTGCTGTGTACGTAACGCTTTTAGTCGGGGTCATTGGTGGTATGATGTTGCAAGAAGGCAATGCTTTCACCATGCAAATGGAAATCACTTTATACCTCCTATTTGGAGGCTTGGCAGGTGTCTACTTAATTGACTTAGAAGGTCGCCGAGGCAAAGTGTTGCAAACGAGTTTGGCAGTTGCAGCGACAAATGCCTTATTTATCAGTTTTTATTTATTGGTGTCTCAAGGGCAATACGATTTGCGTGAAATCGGCTTTTACTTTGGTGCAGCGCTTGTATCAGGAGTCGCTTCTGGCGCAATGGCTATTGGCTTATTGCCATTTTTTGAAATTGCGTTCGGGTTATTGTCGACTATGAAGCTGATTGAATTATCCAATCCGAATCATCCGCTGATCAAGCGCATTTTGGTGGAAACGCCCGGAACGTATCATCATAGCGTCATGGTGGCGAATTTAGCCGAAGCTTCGTGCGAAGAAATCGGGGCGGATGGGTTACTCGCCCGCGTCGGCTGTTATTACCATGACATCGGCAAGACCTTGCGCCCGCAGTTTTTTATTGAAAACCAGATGCACATCACCAATCCGCATGATACGCTGCCGCCTGAAGTGAGCCGCGACATCATCATCGCTCATGCAACAAATGGCGCAAACATTTTGCGCGAGCATAAATTGCCGAAGGAAATCATCGATATTGCAGAGCAGCATCACGGCACCAGCCTGCTGAAATTCTTTTATTTTAAAGCGAAGGAAAAGGATCCGGAGTTGGATGAAAATACGTACCGCTATGCGGGGCCAAAACCGCAATCAAAAGAAGCGGCGGTAATTTCCGTAGCAGATAGCGTAGAAGCGGCAGTCCGTTCGATGAAAGAACCAACATCAGAAAAAATAAAAAATTTGGTCAATGCGATTGTAGAAGATAAACTAAAAGATGGGCAATTTGATGAATGCGAGCTGACGATGAAAGAGATTCATGCGATCAAACAGGTCATGTGCGAAACCTTGAACGGAATTTTCCATTCGCGCATTGAATATCCGTCAGAAGCAAAATAAAGGAGGGATTAACATGCTGACAATCGATTTGATGGACGAAACAGAAACGTTGAATAGCAGCGAGTTGTCGTTTGTTGAAAAAGTGCTGAAACACGCAGCTGAAACGGAGAATGTAAGCGAAGCAGAAGTCTCTGTGACGTTTGTGACTAATGAAATCATCCAAGCGATCAATAAAGAATACCGGGGCAAAGACACTCCGACCGATGTGATTTCATTTGCGATGGAAGAACTAGGTGAAGGCGAGCAAGAGATCGTCGGATCTGAAGAACCGCGCACACTGGGAGATATCATTATTTCACTGGACCGGACAAAAGAGCAGGCGGCAGATTACGGCCATTCGTTTGAACGCGAGCTCGGCTTTTTAGCGGTTCACGGCTTTTTGCACTTGCTCGGCTATGACCATATGAGCGAAGAAGAAGAACAAGAGATGTTTGCCAAGCAAGAAAACATTCTCTCTTCACTCGGCATAAAGCGTGGCCAGCATGAAGAAGAATAGTTTTTTTCGTTCGTTCAAATATGCTGCACAAGGCATTGCCGCTGCGATAAAAGGCGAACTCAATATGAAACTTCATCTTTTAGCTGCGGGCATCGTGATTTTGGCGGCTATAATGACTGGAATTTCAATGATGGAATGGTTTGTGATTCTCATTTTGATTGCAGGCATGTTCGCATTGGAAATACTCAATACCGCAATCGAACGAGTGGTCGATTTGGCGTCGCCTGAATTGCACCCATTAGCAAAAGAGGCGAAAGACATGGCAGCAGGCGCAGTTTTGGTATTTGCTGCTGCAAGTGCTATAATTGGGTTACTAATATTTCTACCAAAATGGTTATAACTTACAGAGGTGATTTTCAATGGAAAAGCAACAATTGATCAAAGAAGCAATAACAGCACGTGAACAGGCATACGTGCCGTATTCAAAATTTAAAGTGGGCTCTGCTGTACTTACGAAAAGCGGGAAAGTCTACCACGGCTGCAATATCGAAAACGCAGCATACTCAATGACCAATTGTGCGGAGCGGACAGCAATGTTCAAAGCCGTTTCAGAAGGTGACAACGAATTTGCGGCGATCGCAGTTGTTGCTGATACAAAAGCAGCGGTTTCACCATGTGGCGCTTGCCGTCAAGTAATGGCAGAATTCTGCTCACCGGATATGCCGGTATATTTAACTAACTTGCACGGAGACGTTCAGGAAACGACCATCGGCGAATTGCTACCAGGTGCGTTTTCT
Source organism: Planococcus sp. (in: firmicutes) (assembly GCA_041553775.1). GTDB lineage: Bacteria > Bacillota > Bacilli > Bacillales_A > Planococcaceae > Planococcus. Next base: position 17,905 of record JBFEIJ010000032.1, on the reverse strand, counting down.
ACGGAGGACTTAGATTATGCAGCAGGGAAATAATGGTTTCAAATCAGGTTTCATTTCCATCATCGGCCGTCCGAACGTTGGAAAATCAACATTCCTTAACCGCGTTGTAGGGCAGAAAATCGCCATCATGAGCGACAAGCCGCAAACGACGCGCAATAAAGTGCAAGGTGTTGTAACGACTGATGACAGTCAAATGGTCTTCATCGATACGCCAGGGATCAATGAACCTCGCCATAAACTTGGCGATTTCATGTTGAAAGTCGCAAAAAATACGTTCCGTGAAGTCGATGTACTGCTTTTTGTTGCAAGTGCAGACGAGCGCATCGGTAAACAAGATCGTTTCGTGCTCGATATGCTTCGCGGCATCGACGTACCAGTATTCTTGGTCTTGAACAAAATCGACCAAGTACATCCAGACCAATTACCGAAAATCATTGAATCATATAGCAGCGAATTCGATTTTGCTGAAGCTGTGCCGATTTCTGCGATTCAAGGCAATAATGTCGATAATTTATTGGCGAAAATCGCGGAACGCTTGCCGGAAGGGCCGCAATACTATCCATCAGACCAAGTAACCGATCATCCGGAACGCTTCATCATTTCGGAATTGATCCGTGAAAAGGCATTGCATTTGACGCGCGAAGAAATTCCGCATTCGATTGCTGTGGTGATTGAAAAAATTGCACCGGACAGTGAACACGAAGGCATGATCCGCGTACAAGCGACGATCATGGTCGAACGCGATTCCCAAAAAGGTATCGTCATCGGCAAAAAAGGCGTGTTGTTGAAAGAAATCGGTTCGCGTGCCCGCAAAGATATCGAGAACTTGCTTGGTTCAAGAGTGTACCTTGAGCTATGGGTTAAAGTTCAAAAAGATTGGCGCAATAAAGCAATGCATCTCCGCGATTTCGGGTTTAGAGACGACGAATACTAAGGAGCCGGCTTATGCTGAATCAATTAGAAGGCATCGTGATTCGTGCCCGTCCTTATGGGGAGAACAATAAGATCGTTACATTGTTCACGCGCGATGCAGGCAAGATCACGTGCATGGCGCGTGGGGCAAAAAAACCATCCAGCCGTTTAGCAGCAATCACCCAGCCGTTTACACATGGCAGTTTTTCTATCTACAAGGGCAGAGGAATGGGGACTTTGCAAAACGGCGATCAATTGGAGTCGCTGCGTCATATCCGGGAAGATATCATGAAAACGGCTTATGCCAGTTACATCGTGGAATTAATCGATCGACTGACAGAGCAAGATGAGCCGCAGCCGGCCATTTATGAGCTTTTGTATCAAGCGCTTCATGCGATTGAAGAAGATTATGATCCCGAAGCTATTTCGTTATTTGTCGAATGGAAGATGCTGCCGTCCGCCGGTTTGACGCCGACGCTTCACCAATGCGCAAATTGCGGCGCAACGGATGGCGAATTCGCTTTCTCGTTTCAAGAACTCGGATTTTTATGCCATCGCTGTTTCCATGTCGACCGCTACATCATTCGACTCAGCCCATCGCTCGTGAAACTCATCCGCACGTTTTATTTCGTGCCGATCGAGCGGGTCGGCTCGTTGAAGCTGAAAAAAGAAACAAAATCGCTCGTCAAAGGCATTGTGCGTTCGATTTATGAAGAACAGGCCGGTATACGACTGAAATCGAGAGGCTTTCTCGAACAGCTCGAAAGAACGCCAGAATTTTTACCGAAAAAACCAGAACAAGACCCGCAGCAGGATGAATTTTCCTGAGCGGGTCTTTTTAATTCCAGTTATTTCATTTACCTTCTCAGAGGGGTGAAATACGATCTCTGAGACGGAGAATACGATCTCTGACAGCTAAAATACTTTCCAAGAAGTAATTTTGACAATAAAGAACGACATAGATTCTATTAAAAAAACCAAAACAAGACCCGCAGCAGGATGAATTTTCCTGAGCGGGTCTTTTTAATTCCAATTATTTCATTTACTTTCCCGGAAGGCTTAAATACTTTCTCTTATACGATAAATACTTTCTCCTAGCCCGCAAATACTTTCTAGTACAGCCAAAATACTTTCCAAAGAGCTATCAACACCATTAAAAAACGCCGCCTACATTAAATGCAGGCGGCGTTAAGTTTAATTAAAATTGGATATGTTGTTCGATATAAGCTTGTACTTCAGAGATCGGCATGCGCGTTTGCTCCATTGAGTCGCGGTGGCGCACGGTTACTTGACCGTCTTCAACTGAGTCGAAATCATACGTGATGCAGAATGGCGTACCGATTTCGTCTTGGCGACGGTAGCGTTTACCGATCGATTGAGACTCGTCGTAGTCGACCATGAAATGCTTAGCTAAGCCAGCGAACACTTCTGTTGCGCCTTCAGCTAATTTTTTCGATAACGGCAACACTGCCGCTTTATACGGTGCAAGTGCCGGGTGGAATTTAAGCACAGTGCGTTTGTCGTCGTTTTCAAGTTCTTCTTCGTGGTATGCGTCGACTAGGAATGCCAATGTCACACGATCTGCTCCTAGGGATGGCTCGATGCAATAAGGCACGTAGCGTTCGTTAGTGATCGGGTCGATGTAATTGAAATCTTCACCGGAATGCTCCATGTGGCGCTTCAAGTCGAAATCGGTACGGTCAGCGATGCCCCATAGTTCGCCCCAGCCGAATGGGAATTTGTATTCGATGTCGACAGTCGCGTTCGAGTAATGCGACAATTCGTCAGCATCGTGTTCACGCAAACGCATATTGTCTTCAGACATGTCTAAGTTCAATAGCCAGTTTTTGCAGAAATCGCGCCAGTAAGCGTACCATTCCAAATCTTCACCCGGTTTGCAGAAAAACTCAAGTTCCATTTGTTCAAACTCGCGTGTACGGAATGTAAAGTTACCCGGTGTGATCTCATTACGGAAACTTTTACCGATCTGTGCGATACCGAATGGCATTTTCTTGCGCATTGAACGTTGAACGTTCTTATAGTTGACGAAGATCCCTTGCGCCGTTTCCGGACGTAGGTAAATTTCGTTCGTAGAAGCTTCAGTAACACCTTGGAACGTTTTGAACATCAAATTGAATTGACGGATGTCCGTGTAATCTTGTTTGCCGCAAGTAGGGCATTTGATTTCGTGTTCATTGATCAGTTCAGCCATGCGATCGAATGACAAACCGTCGACGATCATTTCGATGCCTTTTGCATCAAGTGCGTCTTCGATTAATTTGTCAGCGCGGTGGCGTGTCTTACAGCTTTTGCAGTCGATCATTGGGTCGTTGAAATTTCCAACGTGGCCAGAAGCAACCCATGTTTTCGGATTCATCAAGATCGCAGCGTCTAAACCGACGTTATGCACCGATTCTTGAACGAATTTTTTCCACCATGCTTTTTTGATATTGTTTTTAAGCTCGACGCCAAGTGGGCCATAATCCCACGTGTTTGCCAAACCGCCGTAAATCTCAGAACCTGGGAATACAAAGCCTCTGTGTTTTGCTAATGCTACTACATCTTCCATTGACATATAAAAACCTCCATAAAATAAAAAAATCGCACACGTCCCGGACATATAGTCCGAGGACGAGTACGTTATGACCCGCGGGTCCACCCCGATTGATTGCAACGTGTGCAACCCTCTTAAAAAATATGGCTCCAGAGTGCCTTTTCCTGTCTATACGGGCTTTCACCATCCCCGTTCGCTGCATGCAACAGTACTTCAATCTCCATCATTGCCAGTTATTAAATTCTATCGTATTATAACATGGCATTCTTTTCTTCGCAATATGACCTTAATTAGTATATAATAATTAACATTGAGTATAACATATTTTGAGGCGGTGAGTCCGATCGAACTCAATAAGAGACAAGAAGAGATATTGCGCATTGTGAAAGGCAACGGCCCGATTACCGGGGAGCAGATTGCAGACCGTTTGCATTTGACGCGTGCCACATTACGGCCCGATTTGGCCATTTTAACAATGGCAGGGTTCCTGGATGCCCGACCGCGTGTCGGTTATTTTTATTCTGGTAAAAAACCAGGCCAGGACATTTCGGATACGATGAACAATATGAAAGTTAAGGATTTCCAATCGATTCCGGTTGTAGTGCGTGAAGACGTCAGCGTATATGACGCCATCAGTCAGATGTTCCTTGATGATGTAGGCACGCTGTTCGTTGTGGATAAGAATTCGTATTTGACGGGCGTCCTGTCCCGCAAGGATTTGCTGCGGACAAGCCTCGGCAGCCAGAATTTAGGTGCCATTCCTGTACATATCATTATGACGCGGATGCCGAACATTACCGTCTGCTCAAAAAACGAGTCGCTGATTCAAGCTGCCCACCGCTTGATCAATCAACAGATTGATGCACTTCCTGTTATCGAAGAATTACCGGACGGCTATAAAGTTGTTGGCCGTTTGACCAAAACCAATATTACACGCGCATTTTTATCTTTATCGGAAAGCCATGAATTGTGAGGTGCATAAAATGAAACAACTCCGCGTATTCGTCGTTTCTGATTCTGTTGGCGAAACAGGTGAATTGGTCGCTAAAGCTGCGGTCAGCCAGTTCTTGTACGCTGATCAGAATGCAGTATTAAAACGATTTCCATACATCGACTCTGTCGATCATTTACATGAAATCATTCAAATGGCTTCTCAGCAAAACGCGTTTATCGTTTTTACGCTCGTATCAAAAAAATTAAGAACGTATCTATTGGCCGAAACGGTGAAGCTCGATGTCCCGACAGTCGACTTGATGGGGCCGTTAATGGATGCTCTTGAAAAAGAGTTGGACGCGAAGCCGCTTGAAGAAGCTGGCCTTGTGCGCAAATTGGATGATGATTATTTCAAAAAAGTTGAAGCGATCGAATTTGCAGTGAAGTATGATGATGGAAGAGACCCGCGCGGCATATTAATGGCTGACATCGTGCTTGTCGGTATCTCACGGACGTCGAAAACGCCATTGTCCCAATACTTGGCACATAAACGCCTTAAAGTCGCGAACGTTCCGTTAGTGCCGGAAGTGGACCCGCCGGAAGAATTGTATCAAGTGGATCCGTCAAAATGCTTCGGACTCGTCATTTCACCGGACAAGCTGAACCACATCCGCAAGGAAAGATTGATTGCGCTCGGTTTGAACGATGATGCCAATTACGCGCAGATCAACCGCATCCACGAAGAAATTACCCATTTCTATAAAGTGGTCGACCGCATAGGCTGTGAAGTGCTGGATGTCACAAACCGTGCTGTCGAAGAAACAGCAAACGTCATTTTAAATAAACGAAAATAACAAACAGAAGAAACCACCTGGATAGGCGGTTTTTCTGTTTTTAATTGTGGATTATTTCAAGAAAACGTTTTATAATGAAGTATTGTGGATAAAACTATAGTAAGGCGCTTAGAACGAGCGTCATCTTTTTGTAAAAAGATGAAGGAATTCACCAAAGAATCTCGAATTAAATATGTTAAGCAAAGAAGAATGGTGATGAAATGTCAAATCGAGTTCCTGAAGAAGTAATCGAGCAAATCCGCTCTACAGCAGATATTGTAGATATAGTCGGCGAGTACGTCCAGCTGACGAAGCGGGGTCGGAACTGGTTTGGCCTCTGCCCTTTCCACGGTGAAAGTACTCCTTCATTTTCTGTAACTTCCGATAAGCAGATTTTCCATTGCTTCGGATGCGGCGCGGGCGGAAATGTTATTACATTTTTAATGGATATTGAAAATATAACGTTTCAGGAAGCCTTAGCAAAGCTCGGCAGTCGCGCAGGAATTGAAGTGGATGTAAGCACGCCGGGAGAATCAGCACCGGCGATTTCCAAAAGCGACAACCAGTTGATCTTGATGCATGAATTTGCTGCGGATATGTACCAACATATCCTGCTCAACACAGAAGAAGGGCAAGCGGCATTGGATTATTTGGAAAATCGGGGATTCACACGTGAATTGATCGAGAAATACCGTATCGGATGGTCTTTGCCCGAGTGGAATTACATGGCGACAGCATTGCAGCGTAAAGGCTTCAGTGAAGAAGAATTGACGACGAGTGGCCTCGCCATCGAGCGTGAGCAGGGCAATGGCTATTTTGATCGCTTCCGCGGTAGAATAATGTACCCGATCATGAACGAAAGCGGCAAAACCATCGCCTTTTCGGGACGGATTTTGGAACACACGAAACAAGAAGCGAAATACATGAACAGCCCGGAATCACCTATTTTCCAAAAAAGCCAGGTTCTTTACAACGTGAACCACGCACGAGGCGCAATTCGCAAAAACCGGAAAATCGTTTTGTTTGAAGGGTTTATGGACGTCATTGCAGCTTCTAGAGCAGGAGTCGAAAACGGCTTGGCCACCATGGGCACCTCATTGACCGGCCAGCATATCCGTGCGATGAAGCGTTTTGCGCAAGACGTCGTTATTTGTTTTGACGGCGATGACGCCGGATGGGAAGCGGCAAAACGCGCAGCAATCGCTTTGAACGAAGAAAACTTCAAAGTTGAAGTAGCGGTGCTGCCAGGTAAAATGGACCCGGACGATTATGTCAGGGAAAATGGCAACGAGGCATTTAAAGAACAAATCATCGGCAAACCGCATGCGTTTCTTGCGTTCGCTATGATGCATGCCCGCAGGCACAAGAATTTCCAATATGAAAATGACTTGCTGCAATATATTCAGGAAGTGCTGCAATTGTTAGCAGGGCGTTCAAGTTCGATCGAACGCGACTTGTACATTAAGCAATTGTCCAGCGAAACCGGATTGTCAGAAGAGGCAATATTGCAGCATTACCGCAAATTGGAAAACAAATCGATCGAACGCAGCCGGCCGCCTAAAGAACAACCGAGCAATAATGTGCCGGCAAAGCGCAGCCCTAAAAAGACCACTTCATTGAACAGAGCAGAGCGGCTGTTGTTTTCACATGCTCTGGCCGATCAGCGGGTAATGGAAAAATTGGCCGCTGTACAGTCAGGTATGCCGTTCGTCAGTGAAGAGTTCCAAGCTTTATATGTTCAGCTTCTCGGCTTTTACGAAGAATGGGACAAAGCCGATTTCCATAAATTCTTGGAAACGCTGCAGGATCCGGAACTTCGGAAAATCGTCATGGAAATCGCCATGACTGAACGCGATCCGGAACATTCCGAAGAGGAAATTGCAGATTGCATCAAACATCTGAGCAAACATTTGGTTGAGCAACAGATTAATCTCAAGATTCAGCAGTCCAAAGAGGCTGAAAAGCAGCATGATATGAAACGCGCATTGCTTCTAGCGCAAGAAGCGATTGCTTTACGGAAATCATTATAAAAATTAATTCCGGTTTTTTTTAAAGGAGGAAGTCGTATGGCTGAAAAATCAGAGCACCAAAACGAAGTTGAAGCGACCAACGTACCATTGAGTTCAGAAGGTCCTGAAGCAACTGTTGAAGAAGCGAAAAAACAATTAATTGAAATAGGTAAAAAAACCGGAGAACTGAATTATGAGCAGATTGCCGATAAATTAGCAGTTTTTGAAATGGAATCAGACGCGGTGGAAGAATTCATCGACCAACTTGAAGGTCATGGTATTGAACTCGAGCGCAAATCCGACGACGAAGAACATTTGGATCGCTTGATGAAACCGACAGAAGAGAAATTCGACTTGAACGATCTTAGCGTACCGCCAGGCGTCAAAATCAATGACCCGGTTAGAATGTACTTGAAAGAAATCGGGCGCGTAGACCTTTTGAAAGCGGAAGAAGAAGTCCGTCTTGCGAAACTGATTGAACAAGGCGATGAAGAAGCGAAGAAACGTTTGGCAGAAGCGAACTTGCGTCTAGTTGTTAGTATTGCAAAACGCTATGTCGGACGCGGCATGCTTTTCCTGGATTTGATTCAGGAAGGGAATATGGGACTGATCAAAGCAGTTGAGAAATTCGATTACTCGAAAGGCTTTAAATTCAGTACGTATGCCACTTGGTGGATTCGCCAAGCCATCACGCGCGCGATCGCTGACCAAGCGCGTACCATCCGCATCCCGGTGCATATGGTGGAAACGATCAATAAATTGATCCGTGTACAGCGCCAGCTCTTGCAAGACTTGGGCCGTGAACCTTCTCCGGAAGAAATCGGCGAAGAAATGGACTTATTGCCTGAAAAAGTGCGTGAAATCTTGAAGATTGCACAAGAGCCGGTATCGCTTGAAACGCCAATCGGTGAAGAAGACGATTCGCATTTGGGTGATTTCATCGAAGATTCCGATGCGCAATCGCCATCAGATCACGCAGCTTACGAATTATTGAAAGAGCAGCTTGAAGATGTGCTTGATACGTTAACGGACCGCGAAGAAAACGTCTTGCGTCTGCGTTTCGGTCTTGATGACGGCCGCACACGCACGCTTGAAGAAGTAGGCAAAGTCTTCGGCGTGACACGTGAACGGATCCGCCAGATCGAAGCGAAAGCATTGCGCAAATTGCGCCATCCTTCACGCAGCAAGCGATTGAAAGATTTCCTAGAATAAACGAAAACCGTTTCCTCCAAGCTGAGGAAACGGTTTTTTTTATGGAATTTCGCTTAATGGTTGAGTTTGTCTAAATTTTTCCTATATAATGAAAAGTGAAAGCGCATACACAAAGGGGATGTAATAGTATATGAATTTCGATTTGACGCAAGAACAACAAATGATCAAGAAAACGGTCAAGGAGTTTGCTGATAAAGTAGTAGCTCCTGGCGCAATAGAGCGCGACCGCACAAAACAGTTTCCAACAGAAATTTTCAAACAGCTGTCTGACATGGGGATGATGGGCTTGCCGTTTGATGAAAAGTATGGCGGTGCTGGAGCAGATACGACAAGTTTTGCGATTGTCACAGAAGAATTGAGCCGCGCGTGTGCTTCTACAGGCATCACGTATTCAGCTCATATTTCACTTGGCGGCGCACCACTGAATTTATTCGGCACAGATGAACAAAAAGAGAAATACTTAGCACCGATTTGCTCAGGCGAATCATTCGGAGCTTTCGGACTGACTGAACCGAATGCAGGATCTGACGCAGGGGGCACGGAAACTCGCGCAGTGGAAGATGGCGACGATTGGGTGATCAATGGCTCGAAAGTATACATCACAAATGCTAGCCATGCGAAGCATTTGGCGATCACCGCGATTACAGGCATGAAAGACGGCAAAAAAGAAATCAGCGCAATCATTGTGCCGACTGACGCCGAAGGGTTCAAAATCATCGATAATTACGACAAAATGGGCTTGAATGCATCAAATACAACGGAATTGGTGCTGGAAAATGTACGAGTGCCGAAAGAGAACCTGCTAGGGAAGCGTGGAGAAGGCTTCAGACAGTTCTTAGTAACATTGGACGGCGGACGTATCGGAATCGCTGCAATGGCTGTCGGGATTGCTCAAGCGGCATTTAACAAGGCATTGAATTATTCGAAAGAACGCAAGCAATTCGGCAAAACATTATCCGAATTCCAAATTACCCAATTCAAATTAGCGGATATGGCAATGAAAATTGAACTAGCGCGCAATATGGTATACAAAGCGGCGTGGTTGAAAGACCAAGGTCGTTCGTTTACAAAAGAAGCATCGATGGCTAAATTATATGCATCTGAAATGGCGATGGAAGTCGCAGACGAAGCGATTCAAATTCACGGCGGCTACGGCTATATGAAGGAATACGAAGTGGAACGCTATATGCGTGATGCGAAGTTGCTGGAAATCGGTGAAGGTACGTCAGAAGTTCAGCGTATGGTCATCGCACGCCAGATCGGTTGCTAAATTACTGTTTTTGTCACAAAGTGCTAAAAGTTATCCGTTATGACTTTTCGTTTTGTAAATAATACAGTACAATAATGAATGATACGAACACTATCATTAAATGCAAAACTTGAAGAGGAGGGGTAACGGATGCAAAAAAATGCAATTGTACCTTATATCTTAATCATGGCTTTCGGTATTGGTCTAATTTTCTTCTTATCGGTAGAAGGCGTTGGCAACCAAGAAGAAATCGCTGGAGAACATGCTGAAGAAGAAGGCGGAGCTGGTAAAGAAGAAGGCGGCGAAGAAGCTGCTGGCGAATTCGATCCAGAAGCTGTCGCTCAACAAAGCTGTGTTTCTTGTCACGGTTCTAGCTACGAAGGCGGAGTAGGTCCATCATTGGTCGCTACAGAGCTTGACCAAGCAGGAATCGAAGAAATTCTTGCAAACGGTAAAGGCGGTATGCCTGGAGGCCTTGTAGAAGCGGATAACATCCCGGCAATGGCTGAGTGGATTTTAACACTCGAATAGTATTAAAAACCCTTAGTTCTTTGAGCTAAGGGTTTTTCTGTAGTTATGCAGTTTAAGCAGGCAAGTTTTCGAGGTATAATTGATCAAGCGAAGCGCTAAAAGCGCCTATCATCAGCCTGTTTTTAACAAGCGAATCAGCTCGGCTGTTTCTGTATATAAGTTTAGGAGGAATTACATGAACGCTCAACAATTATCACATCGGCTTGGCCGCGTCGCGAGCCACGTGCCAAAAGGTGCCGTCGTTGCTGACATCGGCAGCGATCACGCTTATTTGCCGTGTTATTTAGTGGCAGAAGGCATCGCAGACCGTGCAGTCGCCGGAGAAGTCGTAAAGGGGCCTTTTGAGTCAGCAAAAAAACAAGTTCAGCAAGAGGGGTTGGATGACAAAATCGTCGTCCGACTTGCGAGCGGATTGGCAGCAATCGAAGAAGCTGACAAAGTGACTGCGATCACAATTGCCGGTATGGGCGGTCCTCTGATCGTGTCCATATTAGAACAGGATCAAGCGCGCTTAGTAGGCGTAAAGCGCTTGATTTTGCAGCCAAATGTTCATGCTAAAGCGATACGGGAATGGGCCGTAGCAAATGGTTGGCGCATTATAGAAGAAGAAATCATTGAAGAAAATAGCAAGATTTATGAAATCGTTGTACTTGAGCCTGCGGATGAGCCAGTGGCATACGACGAACCTGAATTATTATTTGGTCCATTGCTAATGCAAGAACGGTCAGATGTTTTTCAAGTGAAATGGCGCCGTGAGCAGGACCAATGGAAAAAAATCGTGGAATCGATGGAATCGACTGTACAAACCACGGAAATCATCGAAAAAAAGCAAGAATTATTGCAGAAAATAAAACTAGCTGAAGAGGTGCTGAATGGTGAAAATTCCTAACGGACAGCAAATCATCGAAGAGTTTGAAAAATGGTCTCCGAAATATTTGGCGATGGAAGGCGACCCGATCGGCCTCCACGTCGGTACGTTGAACAAGAAAATCGAGCGCGTCTTGGTAACGCTTGATGTCAATGAAGCGGTAGTGGATGAAGCGATTGAAAAGGGCGCAGCGTTGATCATCGCCCACCATCCACCCATTTATCGCCCCATGAAAAACCTGCAAACGGATTTCCCGCAAGGCCGCTTGATGGAAAAACTCATCAAGCACGACATTGCCGTTTATGCGGCGCATACCAATTTGGATGTTGCTTGGGGCGGCGTCAATGATTTGTTAGCGGATGCGCTGGGCTTGCAAAACACCCAAATTATGGTGCCGACTTATGAAGCTGAGTTGGTGAAAATTGCTGTTTTTGTTCCTGAAAGCCACGAAGAAGAAGTGCGCGAAGCGTTAGGTAAAGCTGGGGCAGGCGCGATTGGCGATTACGAGTTCTGCAGCTACACCTTGTCGGGCACAGGGCGTTTTCGACCGACGCAAGACGCAGATCCATTTATTGGCGAAGCGGGCAAGTTGGAGCACACCGCCGAATCGAAAATCGAAGTCGTCATCCGCAAATACGAAAAAGACCGCGCCATCAAGGCGATGATAGCTGCTCACCCTTACGAGGAAGTGGCGTATGATGTCTTTACACTTGAAAACAAAGAACTGCCGATGGGCCTCGGCCGCGTCGGTAAGCTCGAATCTGAAATGTCTTTGGAAAATTTTGCGGAGTTTGTTAAAGACCGATTAGATGTCCCAGCAGTGCGGGTAGTTGGTGAATTTTCGAAATCGATCAAAAAAGTCGCAGTGCTAGGCGGCGATGGCAATAAATACATCACGGCTGCAAAACGTGCAGGGGCAGACGTTTATGTGACAGGGGACCTTTATTTCCACGTTGCCCAAGATGCAGAAGCGCTAGGTCTCGCAGTCGTTGACCCAGGTCATCATGTAGAAAAAGTGATGATTCAAGGAGTCGTTGACTATATGACACAGCATAGCGGTTTGCAATGTGAATTCTTGCCGTCTGAAATTTTGACAGAGCCATTTCGTTTTAAGTGAGAGTTAGATTGAAGTATTGAAAGACAGGCGAAATAAAAAAGGCACGCTCCCAAGTGGAAGCGTGCCTTTGCTATTACGAATATTATTCGCCTACTGGATATGGTTCGATCCGGTCCGACGGTTTCGGGTGTTTGATTTTCGGTAAAATTTTGTTCAAAGGTACAGAACGAGCCAAGTCGTGAGTTGAATGGTCTTCAGGATTGTATTTATCCAAGAACGCCATTACTTCTTTGACGATTGGCGTTGGTGTAGAAGCACCCGCTGTAATCGCGACAGTTTCAATGCCTTGCAGCCATTCCAGTTTCAACTCAGACAAGTCAGAGATGCGGTAAGCTGGTGTGCCTGCGATATCTTGCGACACTTGTGCCAAGCGGTTTGAGTTATTGCTCATTGGGTCGCCGATAACGATCAGCAAGTCCGCATCGACAGCTTGAGTTGCAACAGCTTCCTGACGAACTTGGGTAGCCAAGCATATTTCTTTATGAACTTCCGAATGCGGGAATTTTTCTTTCAAGCGCTCCATCAATTCGACAACATCCCATTGACTCATTGTCGTTTGGTTCGTAACGATGATTTTTTCGGATTCGAGTTCAAGATTGTTCACGTCTTCTACGGTTTCCACAAGATGGACCAAATCAGGTGCGACGCCGATTGCGCCTTCTGGTTCAGGGTGACCGCTCTTGCCGATGTAAATGATGTGGTAGCCGTCAGCCGTTTTTTCACGAATCAAATCGTGAGTAACGGTAACGTCCGGACAAGTAGCATCGATCGATACAAGACCTTTGCGCCGAGCGAGTTCACGCACTTGAGGCGACACGCCGTGTGCTGTGAAAATGACAGTTCCGCTTTCCACTTTCTCTAAAATCTCAAGGCGGTTTTTGCCATCAAGCGTGATGATGCCGTCTTGTTCAAAAGCATCGGTTACGTGTTTATTGTGGACAATCATTCCAAGTATATAGATAGGACGGGGCAAAGTTTCATCCATTGCCGCGTTTTTCGCGATGACCATTGCGTCTACTACTCCATAGCAATAGCCTCGCGGCGATATTTTCATTACTTTCATAACCGCACTTCCTTTCAAAATCATAACTTCATTATAACGGAGACGGCACCGCTTTACAAAAGTTGCAATACGAAATATATGATTTCGTGCTATAATGTCAAGAGCATAAGGAGGGGATTCAATCCCATGACAAAATTTAACGATTACAACTTGAAGCCGTTTATACTAGAAGCGGTAGAAAAATTGGGCTTTAAAGAGCCGACACCAATCCAAAAAGAAATGATGCCCCATATATTAAAAGGCAACAGCGCGATTGGACAATCACATACAGGGACAGGGAAAACACATAGTTTCATCATCCCGATCGCTGAACGGATCGACACGAGCCGCCAAGAAGTACAAGCGGTCATCTGTGCTCCGACACGTGAATTGGGTACGCAGATCTACGCAGAAATGATGAAATTAGTCGAAGGATCCGATATTGAAGTGAAAAGTTTTATCGGCGGAACCGATAAACAGCGTTCGATCAATAAATTGAAAACGCAGCCGCATATCGTAATCGGTACGCCAGGCCGTTTAAAAGATTTAGTGAAAGAAAATGCGTTATTGGTGCATACCGGCAAAATTCTTGTCGTTGACGAAGCAGATCTTGCATTCGACCTTGGGTTTATTGAAGAAATTGACCAAGTGGCAGGAAAAATGCAGGACCAATTGGAAATGTACGTATTCTCAGCAACGATTCCTGAAAAATTAAAACCGTTCTTGAAAAAATACATGGAATCTCCGGTCCATATCAAAATCGGCGACAAGCGTCCAACTGCAGAAGGCTTGGATTTCTACTTGATTCCTGCCCGCAGCAAGCGCAAAGTCGAGCGTTTGAAAGAAATCATGGGCATCATCAACCCTTATTTGGCGATCATTTTCGTCAATACGAAAACCAACGCGGATTATGTGGCTGGCGAACTTGGCAAAGCAGGAATTCGTGTCGGTCGTGTACACGGAGATTTAGCACCGCGTGAACGTGTGAAAATGATGAAACAAGTACGCGACTTGGAATACCAATACATCGTAGCAACTGATTTAGCTGCTCGCGGCATTGATATTCAAGGCGTCAGCCATGTCATCAACTACGAATTGCCGGAAGACCTTGAATTCTTTATTCACCGTGTCGGCCGTACAGCGCGCGCAGGCATGAAAGGCTTAGCAATCACAATTTTCAATCCGGAAGAAGAAGATGCAATCGTCCGTGTTGAGAAAATGGGCATTCCGTTCCAGCAAAAAGATATCGCGAATGGCGAGTTTGTCGATTTGAAAGATCGCCACAGCCGTAAAAACCGCGTCAGAAAAGTAGATGCTGCCGACGAAAAAGCGAAATCGATGGTCCACAAACCAAAAGCTGTGAAACCGGGCTATAAAAAGAAAATGAAGTGGAAAATGGACGAAATCAAAAAAGTGGAACGCCGCAAAAATCGTAAAAAGTAAGGAGTTTTTTCATGTTATTGGGATCACACGTATCAATGAGCGGGAAGAAAATGTTGCTTGGAGCGAGCGAAGAAGCGAGTTCTTATGGCGCAACTACTTTTATGGTATATACGGGCGCGCCGCAAAACACGCGTCGCAAACCGATTGAAGAGTTGAATATTGAAGCGGGGCAGGCGCATATGGCACAGCATAATTTGTCGAATATGATCGTCCACGCACCGTACATTATCAACATCGCCAATACCGTGAAACCCGAAACATTCGAATTGGGTGTCGATTTTCTTCAAAAAGAAATCGAACGCACAGCAGCACTTGGAGCCAAACAAATCGTTCTGCATCCTGGTGCTCATGTCGGGGCAGGTGTCGAAGCGGGAACTGCGAAAATCATCGAAGGCTTGAACGAAGTCTTGTCACAAGATTTTCCTGTGAACATCGCACTTGAAACGATGGCAGGCAAAGGAACGGAAATTGGCCGAAACTTTGAAGAGTTGGCTGCGATCATTAATGGCGTTACGCATAATGAACGCTTATCGGTTTGTTTTGATACGTGCCATACGCATGATGCAGGATATGCGGTCAATGAAGACTTTGACAGTGTACTTGAAGAGTTTGACCGCATTGTGGGCATCGATCGTCTGCAAGTGCTGCACATCAACGACAGCAAAAACGTTCGAGGTGCTGCGAAAGACCGTCATGAAAACATTGGTTTTGGTGAAATCGGCTTTCAGGCATTGCACGGCATCGTTCTTCATAAACAATTGATGCACGTGCCAAAAATCTTGGAAACGCCGTACGTGGGTAGCGATGCGAAAAATAAAAAAGCGCCGTATGCGTTTGAAATTGAAATGTTCAAGACCGGTATTTTCACGCCGGGAGTCATTGAAAACCTGAAAGCGCCTCTTTAAGAGGTGCTTTTTTTTTGAGCTTAATCGGTTTACAAGCATACCCCAGTGTTTTATACTTTTCTAATGATGTAAATCGTAATCATTATGAATTGGAAAAGAGGCATCCTTATGAATGCGCCATTGATCGACATACAAAACATCAGTTTTGAATATGAACAAACAAAAGCACTTGAAAACATTTCTTTAAAAGTAGAAGAAGGGGATTTTTTGGCGATCCTTGGCCCGAACGGCTCCGGCAAATCAACTTTGCTGAAAATTATGCTCGGCTTGATCAAACCGACAAAAGGCAAAATTGAATTATTCGGCACGGATTCGAAAAAATTCAAGCATCGTGAATGGATCGGATACGTATCGCAAAAATCCAATTCCTTTAATTCCGGATTTCCAGCAACCGTTGAAGAAGTGGTCGCTGGCGGACTTGCTAAAAAATCAGGCTTGTTCCGCAGAATGCCGAAAAATTACAAAGAGCAAGTGAAAGAAGCGTTGGAAGCTGTCGGGATGGACTCATTTGTTCACAATAGAATCAGCGACCTCTCCGGAGGACAGCAACAACGGGTGTTTATCGCGCGTTCGTTAGTCGCCAAGCCGAAAGTATTAATTCTTGACGAACCGACTGTTGGCGTTGACCACCAAAACGTTCAATCGTTTTACAATATGTTGGCGTCTTTGAATACCGATAAAAACATTACGCTTGTTCTTGTCACGCATGATGTGGATACGGTGACGGATAAAATCACCCACGTCGCTTGCTTGAATCAAACCATTCATTTCCATGGTTATAAAAACCAATTGAATACGATGAGCGATGAACAGCGCAAAGCATGGTACGGCCATTCCGTGCGGAAAATCCATCACACGGGAGGCAGCCATTAATTATGATTGAAGCTATCTTAACTTATCAATTCTTGCAAAATGCGTTTGCTGCCGGTTTGATTATCGGCATCATTGCACCACTGCTTGGCGTCTTTATCGTTGTGCGCAGGTTATCGCTCATTGCCGATGCATTGAGCCATGTGACACTCGCTGGAATAGCCGGCAGTTTGTACTTGAGTCAAAGCGTAGGGGCGTTTGCGCTCCTTAATCCGTTATTTCTCGGCATCGCCTCTTCTGTTTTCGGCTCGGTGCTGATTGAGCGTCTCAGAAATCTTTATAAACATTACGAAGAATTGGCGATTCCGATCATCTTGTCAGCTGGCATCGGCTTCGGCGCAATTTTCATTTCGCTTGCGGAAGGATTTTCGAGTGATTTATTCGGCTATCTATTCGGTTCTGTATCAGCTGTCAGCCGTGAAGATCTTGCAATTGTCGCAGGCATTGCGGTCATCGTCTTTTTATTCATCAGCATCTTTTTCAAGGAGTTATTTGTTTTGTCATTCGATGATGAATACGCAAAAGCTTCAGGTCTACCGGCCAAATGGATTCATTTTTTATTCATGATCGTGACCGCGTTGGTCATTGCAGGTTCAATGCGAATTGTTGGCATTTTACTCGTATCGTCATTGATGACAATTCCAGTAGCGACAGCGATGCGGTTGTCTAGAAGCTTTAAAGCAACGATTTTGTTATCGATTGTGTTTGGCGAAGTTTCCGTCATCGCCGGTCTTGTTATGGCATTCTATTTTAATCTTGCTCCAGGCGGCACGATTGTCGTCACGTCCATCGGGTTATTGTTGGTTGTTATCGGCTTGAAAAAGCTGTCAGTGTCAATGAAAAAGGGGGCAGTCGCATGAATATCGAAAAAGCATGGGACATCTTAAAAGAGAATGGCTATAAAGAAACGTCGAAACGTGCGCAAATTTTGGAATTGTTTTCTCAAGATGACCGCTATTTGACGGCGCGAGTCTTGCTCGATGTTATGCAAAAAGATTATCCTAGCATGAGCTTCGATACGGTCTATCGCAATTTGGCGACATTCGTCTCGCTTGGAATTCTGGAAGAAACGGAATTGTCCGGCGAGCGTCATTTCCGCATGCAATGCGAAAGCGATCATCACCACCATCATTTCATCTGCATGGAATGCGGCAAGATCAAAGAGATACCGGTTTGTCCGATGGAAATGGCAGGTGCAGCCTTGCCGTCATACGAAATCGCCAATCACAAGTTCGAAATCTACGGCAAATGTCCTGCATGTAAATAAAACCTTTAATGAATATGAAATAAATAAAAAGCCGGCTCAGGGGTGAGCCGGCTTTTTCTGTGTTTTGGGTGAAGGTTGAGGGGCGGTTAGTTGAACGCGCGTAAATGAAGATGAACGCGCGTAAATCGGCGCGCTCGCGCGTAAAAGAAGATGACCGCGC
>JBFEIJ010000031.1:0-27404 GCA_041553775.1 Planococcus sp. (in: firmicutes) | reverse complement strand
TGGATTAACAGGATGGGGCGATCATCCTGACGTTTACAGCGCTGACTCGAAGAAAACGGAAAAACTGATTGATTATAGTGCCCATTTTCCAATTGTCGAGCTGGATTCATCGTTTTATGCGGTTCAGCCAGCCCGAAACATCACCAAATGGATAAATGAGACGCCAGAAGGCTTTCAATTCGTCGTTAAAGCGTATCAAGGCATGACCGGGCATCTTCGTGGAGAAAATCCATTCGAGAGCAGAGAAGCAATGTTTGAAGCTTTTTGCCTATCAGTAAGACCGATGAAAGAGGCTGGGAAATTGGCTATGGTGCTTTTGCAATTTCCGCCTTGGTTTGATTGTCAAAAAGACAATGTGGAGCAAATCAGGGAAATTACTAGCCGTCTTCAAGAATTCGATTTAGCCATCGAATTCCGACATCAGTCTTGGTATGAACCGGCGTTGCGTGATAAAACGCTGGATTTCTTACAAGAAAACAATTTGATCCACACTGTGTGCGACGAACCTCAAGCGGGGGACGGTTCAGTTCCGCTTGTGGCGGTATCGACGCGCAATGATAAAGCATTACTGCGCATCCACGGACGAAATGTTCACGGATGGACAAATCCAGGCGGCGCCAAAAATTGGCGTGAAGTCCGTTATTTGTATGATTATAACGAAGAAGAATTACGGGAAATCAGCAATGCGGTAAATACCTTACAGGAATCTTCCGAAAACGTGTATGTCATATTCAATAATAATTCGGGTGGGCATGCAGCTGGGGATGCCAAGCAATTTCAAAGCATGAACAATTTGGAATTCAACGGCTTATCAGCAAAGCAACTGGATCTGTTTGAAGGAGGATTTTAATGGAGTTTGTATTACTGGCGATTGTGGGATTATTATCGGGTATAGTAGGAGCATTGATCGGTCTTGGCGGCGGCGTCATTTTGGTGCCTGCCATGCTGTTTCTAGGGACAACTATTGCTTTCTTTCCTGCTTTAAGCCCACAGGAAATCGTCGGGTTATCGGTGATCATGATGATCTTCACGGGACTATCTTCGACATTGTCTTATATGAAGGTTAAGACTGTGGATTACCGGAGCGCGCTCATTTTTTTTGCGGGCAGCGCACCGGGCACAGTCGTAGGTGCTTTTGTGAACAAAGGGCTCGATCTACCGTCATTTAATTTATATTTTGGCATCTTGCTTGTTTTTCTATCGGTCTTATTATTGGTTCGTAATAAATTAAAGGCGGTTCATTGGTTTGTTGAAAATGGCAAAAAGAATACTTTCACGGATTCAATGAACAAAGAGTACGTTTATGGATACCCCATTTGGTTCGCGCTATTGCTGACATTTGGCGTCGGCTTTGCTTCCGGTCTGTTTGGCATTGGCGGAGGCTCGATCATGGTGCCAGCGATGATTTTGCTATTCTTGTTCCCGCCGCACGTTGCGGTTGGCACGTCGATGCTGATGGTTTTTCTAGCGTCGATCATCAATTCCATCACTCATATCTCGTTGGGCAATGTCCCGTGGATCTATACGCTTGCGATTGTGCCTTCGGCGTATATCGGTGCTAAAATTGGAGCATCGTTGAACAAAAAAATGAAATCGGAAACACTCGTCGTTATTTTACGGATCGCTTTGCTGATTCTCGGCTTGCGTTCGATCTACGAAGGATTATTCAGTTTTTAAAGAGGTGCAGAACATGGGGGAAACCATTCACATTTATCATACAAACGATTTACATAGCCATTTTTCGCATTGGCCGGAAATCCGCGCCTTTTTGCATGAACGCAAACGGTGGCATGAAGAAGCAGGGGATACTTGTCTGATTTTGGACATCGGCGATCATGTAGACCGGTCTCATCCTTTTACCGAAGGGACTGCTGGAAAAGGCAATGTGGATTTATTGAATGAGGCGGGCTATGATGCCGTAACCATTGGGAACAATGAAGGCATCACCTTATCGAAGAAAGAATTGAATGAGTTGTATATTCAAGCTGATTTTGAAGTGGTGGTATCGAATCTTTTTGATACCCAAGGCCACCGTCCCGTGTGGGCAAAACCTTCGGCGATTGTGGTAACAGCCGAAGGACGAAAAATCGGCTTGGTCGGAGCCACGGCGGAATTCACGCCTTTTTACCACCGCCTCGGCTGGTCCGTGACAGATGCGAAACAGTCGATTATAGAAGAGGCTTCGAAGTTGAGGGAAGAAGTCGATTTCATTGTCTGCTTGTCGCATCTCGGTATTAGAGAAGATGAATTGCTTGCGGACATGTGCAATGACTTGGATGTTATATTAGGCGCGCATACCCATCACATTTTACATGAAGGAAAAATGATCAACGGGTCGCTACTCGGCGCAGCAGGTAAGTTTGGCATGTATGTAGGGCACATCACGATTGATCCTGAAACCGGGAATAGAAAAGCTGAACTGATTGACACAGCGGATATGCGCAGCCAAGATGAAGCGTTCAACGATATGCTTATCGAAGAAGGCAAACTGCAATTGAACGAACCGGTCTTTTATAATGAGAAAGAATTGAAAGCGGAATGGTTCAAGGAATCCGAACTTGCAGAACTGTTCGGTCAAGCGATGCTTGAATACTCGGGCGCAGACTGTGCGTTATTCAATGCAGGCTTGTTCATGGAGGACATGCCCCTTGGAGAGACGACGCGCTATGACTTCCATAGGATGCTGCCGCATCCGATCAATCTGTGTATGATCGACTTAAGTGGTGCTGAGCTGAAAGAAATCTATCTGCAATCGTTGAACGACGAATGGCCGAAAATCGAATTGAAAGGCATGGGTTTTCGCGGAGCTGTTTTCGGCAATATGATTCGCGTCAATTTCTCACTGAAAGAACATGAACTTTATATTAATGGCCTCCATGCGCGGCATGATAAAATTTTTAAATTGATCACACTGGATTTGTTCACATTCGGCTATTTTTTCCCGGAACTGAAGCGTGCGCCGAAAACGTATTTCATGCCGGAATTTCTGCGAGATGTTTTCAGTCAATATTTTCGAACAAAATCAATCAAGTGAGCGAATATTCGGAGTTGAATATCATTTGATTTAGTCAAAATTGTACGATATGATTTTAGATGAATTCAATATCGATGGGTAGAGGCTGCAAAGCTTATCAGTAAGGTGCGTGAGTTTGACATGGTTACGCGCATCCGAAAGGGGGTTTTGCCGAAGTATCTTTTTCAGCTGTCACTGAAAAAGAGGCTGGGGGCATTCTGAAGAAGAATGTCACTGTCGTCTGTGTTTCACAATAGACGAAGGGCTACAGGGTTGTTTGATGTTTTATCGCACAGACGAATTGTAGAAGGCTGATTGTATCCAATGGGGGCAGTCAGCCTTTTTTTCTTACTTTCTCTTCCATCCTATTATCAAAAGGAGGAAATTCACATGGAAAACACGATTTACTCGATTTTGCCGCCACTAGTGGCAATCGTCATGGTCTTGCTGACAAAGCGCGTGCTTTTATCACTGGGTGCCGGAATTATTGCAGCTGCATTCATCTTGACTGCTTTTGCGCCTGTGCAAGCCATCACAGAAATTTATAATTCTTTTGCAATCACGTTCTGGGACGGGGGATTTAACGCTTATAATGTTTTTATCCTGCTATTCCTATTCTTACTTGGTATCATTACAGCGTTTGTCAGCCTGTCGGGCGGCAGCATGGCATTTGCGGACTGGGCATCTGAACGCATCAAAACGCGTCGCGGCGCAAAGATCTTAACTGTAGTGCTTGGTATGGTCATTTTTATCGATGATTATTTCAATGCTTTGGCAGTCGGACAGGTAGCGCGTCCAATTACGGACCGTTACAAAATTTCACGCGCGAAGCTTGCTTATTTCATCGATTCGACAGCTGCACCAGTATGTGTCGTTTCACCCGTTTCAAGCTGGGGAGCAGCAATTATCGGAATTATAGCGAGTATTCTTTCAGCGCAAACTTTCGTCCAGATGTCAGCGCTCGAAGCTTTCTTATGGATGGCGCCAATGAACTTTTACGTAATCGCAGCCTTGGCCATTGTTTTCTTCGTGGCGGTGCGCGATGTTGATTTCGGAGCGATGAAAAAACACGAAACACGTGCTATCACAACAGGAGAATTATACGATGCCAATAAAACAATTCCTGGTGAAATGAAAGAAGACTTCCCGGTCCATGATCATGGCCGCGTGATTGACTTGTTGTTGCCGATCATTCTACTTGTTGTCGGAACGATTGTAGCGATGATTTGGACAGGCTATCAAAATGCTGGACAAACAATGGATGTCTGGGCAATTTTTGAGAACACGGACGTACCGGGCTCATTGATGGCCGGTGGATTATTGGGTGCCATTTCTTCTATCCTATTGTACTTCCGCCAGTTCAAACAAAACAAAACAGCGAAAGCATCTTGGATTGGTAAAGGTATCATTGAAGGTATCCGTTCGATGATGGGTGCTGTGCTGATCTTGATTTTTGCATGGTCGCTGAGCTATTTGATCGGCGCCCTTGAAACAGGCTTGTACTTAGCTGATTTTGTAACAGAAAGCAATATGCCAATTGAAATTCTGCCAGTTCTCCTTTTCCTTTTAGCTGGAGTTATGGCGTTTTCAACAGGTACGTCTTGGGGGTCTTTCGGGATTCTATTGCCGATTGCTGGGAACATCATGGCGCAAGCTGCGCCTGAATTATTGCTTCCCGCACTATCAGCGGTTCTTGCTGGAGCGGTGCTAGGGGATCATTGTTCACCAATTTCTGATACGACGATTCTTTCTTCTACAGGAGCAGGAAGCAATCATATGGACCATGTCTTGACGCAATTGCCTTATGCTTTGACAGCAGCTGCAATCGCTGCTGCAGGGTATATCGTCATCGGTTTCACAGGTTCATTATTCTGGTCGCTATTAACCATCTTCGTCATTTTAGCAGTATTATTTATTGTCTGGTCAAAAAGAACTACAATTCAGGAAAAACAAGCAAATTTACAGTAGGTTTTAAAGCAGAGAATTTAATTCTCTGCTTTTTTATTATTGTAGGGATAGTTTTTGTGAAAAAATATCCTGAATTATCTTTACATTGGCAAGTTCAATAGTTATACTAATTTTAGATTAGTCAATAATCTGAAAATATACAAACTTCCTATTATTCTTACATAATTAGGGAGTAGACAAACGAGGGGGAAGAGAAATGGAACGTTCGCAATGGGGCACACGCGCTGGTTTTATCATGGCAGCAGTCGGCTCGGCGGTAGGTTTAGGTAACATTTGGCGTTTTCCATATGTAGCCTATGAAAATGGTGGAGGAGCATTCTTTATACCGTACTTATTCGCTCTGTTAACCGCAGGGATACCAATTTTAATTTTAGAATTCACTATTGGCCATAAATACCGTGGATCGGCACCGTTGTCATTCTTTAGAATGGGCGGCAGAAAAGCAGAATGGCTAGGATGGTGGGCGGTCTTCGTATCGTTTATTATCTCCGTATACTATGCAGTTATTATTGCTTGGGCTATGCGCTACACAATTTATTCGTTTAACTTAGCGTGGGGCGAGGATACTCAAACGTTCCTATTTGAAGATTTCCTTCAATTAACTGTCTCTCCAGGTCAAACAGGCGACATCGTATGGGGCATATTCATCCCATTAGTACTAGTATGGGTAATTACGCTTGGAATTTTATTAGCTGGCGTTAAAAAGGGTATTGAACTTGCGAACCGCATATTCATTCCGACATTAGTCATCATTTTTACAATCATCGTTATTCGTGCATTGACACTTGATGGAGCGATGATGGGGCTTGATGCATTCTTCAAACCGAACTTTGATACGATCATGGATCCGAAAGTTTGGGTTGCAGCGTACGGACATATTTTCTTCAGTTTATCTGTAGCGTTCGCAATCATGATCACGTACTCAAGTTACCTTCCGAAAAAATCGGATATTACGAATAATGCGTTTATCACAGGTTTTGCAAACTCTTCTTTCGAATTGCTTGCAGGTATCGGGATCTTCGCAGCACTAGGGTTCATGGCAAACCAACAAGGCGTTGCAGTAGCTGATGTAGCTTCAGCAGGCGTTGGACTTGCGTTCGTTGTATTCCCACAAATCATTAACGAATTCCCAGGATTCAATGGTCTCTTCGGATTCCTATTCTTCCTGTCGTTGACGTTAGCCGGATTGACTTCATTGATTTCGATTACGGAAACTTACGTAGCGGGTATTTCTGAGAAATTCGGTATCACACGCAACCGTGCTGTTGCATTCGGTGGCGGTATTGCAGCTTTGATTTCAATTTTGTTTGCGACTCAAGGCGGATTGTTCTTCTTGGATATTGCAGATTACTACATCAACCAATTTGGTGTTGCGGCTGTAGGTCTTGTAGAAGTAGTTCTAGTTGTTTGGGTATTCCGTAAAGCAGATGCGCTTAAAGCACACGCTAACGAAATTTCAGACATTCACTTGGGCGGCTGGTGGAAATTCAGCCTGGGCATCATCACTCCAGTAGTTCTAGGATATATGATGTTCGGTTTGATCAAGCTAAACTTGTTCAAAGAATTCGACACTGACACAGGTAACTATGAAGGCTATTCGAATATGTTTACGTTGCTAGGCGGAGTTTCAGTTGCTGCTGCAGCGATCATCATGGGAATCTTGTTCACTATCGGCAAATGGCATAAAGACTATGCCGAATTCGATGAGAACAAATAAGGGGGACTGAATTTATGTCAACTGAAGCTATTGTAGTTATGATCATCGGTATCGGAATCATTTGGGGCGGCTTAGCCGCAAGCATTGGACACGCTGTTAGAACGAGCAAAGCAGCTAAAAAAGCAGCTTAATACTATGAATCCGGAAGCGCTTGCGCTTCCGGATTTTTTTATTGTTTACCTTTCTGTAGGAGGTCAGACATATTGTAGGCCAATGGGCTTTATGGTACATTTGGAAGAGGAATTCGCTCGTTTTAAAACCAACATGAATGGGGACGATGACTATGTCAACAAAGCAGGAGCATCTTAGAAAGCCCGATTGGTTAAAGATCAAGTTAAACACAAATGAAAACTACACGGATCTGAAGAAAATGATGCGTGAAAATAATTTGAACACAGTCTGTGAAGAGGCTCGGTGCCCGAATATCCATGAATGCTGGGGGACACGACGCACTGCCACTTTCATGATTTTAGGCGCAATCTGTACACGTGCTTGCCGTTTCTGCGCCGTGAAAACCGGTTTGCCGAACGAACTGGATTTACAAGAGCCTGAACGCGTAGCAAATTCGGTTAAATTGATGAACTTGAAGCATACAGTCATTACAGCAGTTGCTCGTGATGATTTAAAAGATGGCGGATCTGCTGTTTTTGCTGAAACCGTAAGAGCGATCAAACGCGCTAATCCGTTCACGACTGTAGAAGTGTTGCCGTCGGATATGGGCGGTGTTTATGAAAACATTCAGCGCTTAATGGAAGCAGAGCCGGATATCTTGAACCATAATATTGAAACGGTTCGCCGTTTGACGCCGCGGGTTAGAGCGCGTGCTAAATACGATCGTTCGCTTGAAGTGCTGCGCCGCGCCAAAGAAATTCGTCCTGACATTCCAACGAAATCATCATTGATGCTCGGTCTTGGAGAAACGCACGAAGAAATTCTTGAAGTGATGGATGATTTGCGGGCAAATGACGTAGACATCATGACGATTGGCCAATATTTGCAGCCTTCTAAAAAGCATTTGCCGGTGCAAAAATATTACTCGCCGAAAGAATTTAAAGATCTTTGGCAAATTGCGATGGATAAAGGGTTCTCACATTGCCAAGCAGGACCGCTTGTACGCAGCAGTTATCATGCCGATGAGCAAGTGAATGCGGCAGCTAAAGAGCGTCAACGACTTGGAGACATACAAATCGCAGCAGCAGAAAGTTAATAGGTGGTGAAAAAATGATCGTATTGGATCAATGGGAATATGAAATCCTCACAGATTATCGTGAGGCATTCCAAGAAGAAGCATTAAATGGCCGCTACAGTGAAATATTATCGAAATACGATTATATCCTCGGAGACTGGGGTTATGGGCAACTTCGGTTAAAAGGCTTTTTCGAAGACGCAAACCACAAAGCAACTTATGATACGAAGATCAGCACATTGCAAGATTATTTGTATGAGTACTGCAATTTCGGATGTGCTTATTTCGTGATTAAGAAAGTTGGTAAAGCTCCTGCTCCGGTAGAATCATCCGAGCAAGAACAACAAGAAATACAACAAACCTCCGAAGCGGAAGCTTAATCCGCCGGAGGTTTTTTCTATCCCTATGGTATGATAGATAACGAAACTACCATGAAAAAGCTTATTTTATTGGAGGTATTATTATGTATTTTATCGACCGCAAGAAGATAACGGAAACTGTCAGCTATATGAATTCTTTGCTTGATTTATATGAGGAAAAAAAAGACTGGTCGTCACTTACGGATGAGCTTGCACTTGAGCGACTCGCAAATAACGTCATCGAATCGATCATCGATGTGGGGAATTCAATGATTGATGGGTTTATCATGCGCGACCCGGGCAGTTACGAGGATATTATTGATATTTTGACAGACGAAAAAGTAATCGATCCCGATATGGATCAACCACTTAAAAATGTGGTGGAAGTCCGCAAGATGCTTGTGCGTGAATTCATGAAAGCAGATCATGAGGCTATTCAATCTGTATTAAACAGCAACTTTGTAGCATTGAAAAAATTCGGTCCTAAAGTAGAGCATTATTTAGTGCATGAATTAGGCCCGGTTTCTGCATTTCTTCCGGAGACAAACCATGAAAAATTATAAAGCGTATTGCTTGGATCTCGATGGAACTGTCTACCGTGGAACTGACGTGGTGCCTACAGCCGCTGCGTTCATCAAGCGACTGCAGGAAAAAGGCATTGAGCCTTTTTATGTGACGAATAATGCGTCTAAGACACAGCAACAGCTGAATGAGAAATTGCAGCGATTTGGCATAAAAACGGTGGAATCGCAAATTGTTTCTTCTGCAATTGCCGCGGCGAAATACATCAAACGTTGGTACCCTGATCAAACGGTATACATGATTGGTTCAGACGGTTTGGAACAAGCACTTATCCAGGAGGGCATCGAACGTGTTGAGGAAGGGGCAGACATCGTTTTAATGGGCATCGACCCGGCCATCAATTACGATAAATTGGCGCAAGCCTGTATTGAAGTCCGCAACGGTGCAGTGTTTCTATCAACTAATAAAGATTTGGCTTTTCCTTCTGAACGAGGATTTTTACCAGGCAACGGCGCCTTTACGACGCTTGTTTCAGCATCGACAGACGTAGATCCCATTTACATCGGGAAACCCGAGCGGCATATGCTTGAAACGATTCTTCATGAATATGGATTTGAAAAACATGAAATGGTGATGATCGGAGATAATTACGAGACCGATATATTGGCGGGTATCAATTACGGCATTGATACAATTCATGTTAATACTGGCGTAACTCCTATGGATGAAGTGCTGAAAAAAGAGCAACAACCGACTTACGTTCTTGAAAATCTTGATTTTTGGCGCATATAAAAAAGCCGTTGGGTAACGGCTTTAAAATAATGGGTTTTCTTCTATAAACTCATAGACCTTGTCTGTTAATTCTTCAGGAGTATCAGCTTCGACGATTTCGCCGTTCACTAAGGCATAAAGGCCTTCGGAACATTTGGTGCAATAGCTTAAGCAGCCATATTCAAGAACGTCAAGATTGGGATCTCGGTCGAGCTTCTCAAAAGATTGCTGAGCGCCATTGACGATATTGCTGATGCAAAATTCTACAATCGGTTTCATTTAGGTCACCTCACTACAACGAAATCCTACCTTTTTTTTGGCGACTAGTCAATTATTTGATTTCGTGGGAATGTATTGTGAAAGTCATCACAATCAGCTATACTCATATTTGAGAAATTAAAGGGACAGTTGAATTACAAAGGAGATAATTATGCGAAAATTAGTCTTACTTGGAGGCGGTTATGGCAATATGCGAATCTTGCTTCGTTTGTTGCCGAACAACCTACCGCTCGATACAGAAATCATATTAATCGACCGGACCCCATTCCATAGCATGAAAACTGAATTTTATGCGCTGGCTGCAGGCACTGCATCCGATCATGAAGTGCGTGTTGATTTTCCGGAAAGCGATCGTTTGACGATTGTGAATGGTGAAATAACGGATATTCGCATTGAGGAGAAAACGGTTTACCTGGCGAATGATGAGAAAATCGTTTATGACGATCTTGTGATCGGTTTGGGTTGCGAAGACAAATACCATGGTGTTCCTGGGGCTGATGAATTCACGTTCAGCATTCAGACAATCGGCAAATCACGCGAAACGTATAAATCCTTGCTTGGCTTGCCAGCAGGAGCCGTTGTCGGCGTAGTTGGAGCAGGGCTAAGCGGCATTGAACTGGCCAGTGAATTGCGTGAAAGCAGACAGGATCTGAAGATTAAATTATTCGATCGCAGTCCGCGTATTTTACGTGATTTTCCAGAACGTCTGAGCAATTTTGTGAAGAAATGGTTTGATAACCATAATGTCGATGTTGTGTCGAACTCCAATATCACAAAAGTGGAACCGAACATGCTTTACAATCACGAAGAGACGATTCCAGTGGATGCGGTCGTATGGACTGCTGGCATCCAGCCGGTTAAGCCGGTGCGTGATTTAAATCTGGCCTGCGATAGTATCGGGCGTGTGAAAATCAACCAATACCATCAACTGCCAGAAGATGAACATGTGTATGTTGTTGGGGATTGTGCTGCATTAGACATGGCGCCATCTGCGCAGCTTGCAGAAGAACAAGCTGAACAAATCGTCAAAGTGTTGAAAGCTGTATGGAGAGACGAACCGCTGCCGGAGAAAATGCCGGAAATCCAGCTTAAAGGGTTCCTGGGCTCACTCGGCAAAAAACAAGGATTCGCTTATTTGGCGGATCGCACAGTAACAGGCCGCATCGCCCGTTTGATGAAATCAGGCGTATTGTGGATGTACAAATGGCATAACGGATAAGAAAAAAGCGCTCAAATTTGAGCGCTTTTTTGTATGCCTTTTATTCTGCTGCAGTAAAACCGTGCTTTTCGAGTTCTTTATAAACGGGCTTTAATTGGACGTAGCCTTCTCCGACAACTTCGCCTTCAACAAGTACAAGTGGATAGAAAAATTCGTCATCTAGAATACGTTGAATATACTCTTTTCGGTGTTCTTCCGTTTGTGGTTTCTCAATATCGATATAGGTAATTGAAAATGGCTGGTCGGTGTATTTGCGGGATATGGCAGCTTGCAGCCATTCATACGTGTCGAGCGATGAA
The DNA here is from genome assembly GCA_041553775.1 of Planococcus sp. (in: firmicutes). Classification (GTDB taxonomy): domain Bacteria; phylum Bacillota; class Bacilli; order Bacillales_A; family Planococcaceae; genus Planococcus. Next base: position 16,071 of record JBFEIJ010000031.1, on the reverse strand, counting down.
GGTGCATTTACACAACTGGCGCAGATTATATCGGTTCCGTATACTTCGATGGACAATTCTTTTGGCATTGTGATAATCCTCCTGTGAATTCTATAGTGGCTTTTTCGTCTTAATCACATTATAATGATTATAATGAAAGGAGTCGATATAAATGACTGAAGCAATGTTAGAAGGCCAAGTAATGGAAGTCCTAGATAAATTGCGTCCATTCCTTTTACGTGACGGCGGTGACTGTGAATTGGTCGATATAGAAGATGGCATCGTAAAACTTCGTTTGCTTGGAGCATGCGGAAGCTGCCCAAGTTCGACAATTACATTAAAAGCAGGTATTGAGCGTGCATTAGTGGAAGAAGTTCCAGGAATCGTTGAAGTGGAACAAGTATTTTAATCGGAAAGGGCCTTTGAGGTCCTTTTTTCTATATAGACGATAAGCGCATTCACTTGTAGTGGTTTAGCGGATATTGATATGATAGAAACAGGAGGGGATACGTATGACACAAGTTGTCGAAATAACTGAAGCAGCTTCTTTCCAAGTAAAAGAGATGATGCGCCATAACGAAGAGGAAAATTCGTTTCTTCGCGTCGCAGTCAATGGCGGCGGTTGTAGTGGCCTGACATATGGCATGGGCTTTGAGAAACAAGCGAGTGCTGAGGACGATCAATACGAACAGCACGGCATCCGCATTTTGATCGCTAAAAACGATGCGCCGATTCTGCAAGGAACGGTCGTGGATTATAAGCAATCGTTAATGGGCGGCGGTTTTACAATCGAAAACCCGAATGCGATCGCATCTTGCGGCTGCGGAACGTCTTTCCGTACAGCAACGAAAACAGGTACACCAGAAAACTGTTGATTATGAAATGAATAAAAGGCCTTCTTCGCATAATGATGTGTGCAGGGAGGCCTTTTGCATTTCAATAGATAGGTGTTTGACTGTTCACGAAGCCATTTAAAAGATGGCAGAAGCTTGACGCTTTGTAAGAGCTAGGTGTCTGAAGGGCAATCAGCAGTTGAAATAGACCTGTAAAAGGTCTAATATAAGGTATAGGAGTTTGTTTGAATTTATAGGACTCATTCAAATAAGTTATATTGTTTTAAAATTCGATTTGAAGGTGGTTGCGATTGTATTGAAAAGACCGTCAATTTTAGTATTAGGAGCAGGTTACGGTGGATTGACTACTGTAGTAAACTTGCAAAAAGTTCTTGGCACTGACGCCGCGGACATTACATTGATCAACAAAAACGAATACCATTACGAAAGCACATGGTTGCATGAAGCTGCAGCTGGAACTTTGCTATCTGAGCAAGTCCGTTACGACATCAAAGACGTAATTGACAGCGTGAAAACGAAGTTCGTGCAAGCGACTGTTGAAGCAATCGATGTTAAAGGCAAAAAAGTAACAACGGATAACGGCGTATTCTCTTATGATTACCTTGTTATTGCATTAGGATTCGAAGGCGAAACTTTCGGTATTCCTGGCCTTGATAAATACGCTTTATCTATTGCTAACGTGAAAGCAGCACGCTACATACGCGAGCATATCGAGTTCCAATTCGCTAACTGGTCTACAGAAGAAGTAAAAGACGATAGCCGTCTTACAATCGTTGTCGGCGGAGCTGGGTTTACAGGGATTGAGTTCCTTGGCGAACTTGCTAACCGTGTACCAGAGCTTTGCAAAGAATTTGACGTACCACGCGAAAAAGTTCGCATTGTCTGTGTAGAAGCAGCACCAATGGTATTGCCAGGTTTCGATCCTGAACTTGTTAGCTATGCAGTAGGCAAATTAGAGTCTAAAGGCATTGAGTTCTCAATCGGCACACCAGTTGTTGAAGCGACTCCAGAAGGCGTTAACATCAAAAAAGGCGAAGACGAATTCGAATTCCTCAAAGCCGGTACTGTTGTATGGGCTGCAGGAATCCGTGGTAACCGTCTAATCGAAGAGTCAGGCATTGAAAACATGCGTGCTCGCGTTAAAGTCGACAAAGACCTTACCGTTCCTGGTTCTGATGAAGTGTTCGTTATCGGCGATTGCGCATTGATGATCAACGAAGAAACAAACCGTCCATACCCACCAACTGCACAAATTGCGATGCAGCAAGGTGAAGCAACTGCGAAAAACATTGCTGAATTGATCAAAGACGGCGAAACGACTGAATTCGTTCCTGATTTGAAAGGTACAGTTTGTTCGTTGGGCGACGACGATGCAATCGGCGTTGTATTCGGTAAAAAAGTTACTGGTAAACGTGCTTCATTCATGAAAAAAATGATTGATAACCGCGCACTTTATATGGTTGGCGGCGCATCATTGGTCTTGAAAAAAGGTAAATTAAACGTATTGAAATAAGCTGAAGCTCCCGTAACTGGGAGCTTTTTTTAATAAAGGGGTTTGATCATGTCTAAGCATAAAAGAGGGAATGTCTGGCTCGGTGCAGCTGGACTGGTCATCAATTCTAAAAAAGAATGGCTAGTTGTGAAAAAAAGATACGGTGGACTGCATGGCAAATGGTCGCTTCCCGCAGGCTTTGTGGAGCCAGGAGAAACGGTGGACCATGCAGCTGTCAGAGAAGTGAAGGAAGAAACAGGCATCAATTGCCGGCTAATGGGGATGGTCGGATTCCGGAGCGGAGTGATCCGCGAAGAAATAAGCGATAATATGGCCATATTTTTGCTTCAGCCGATAGATGAAAACACGAGTATTATTGTTCAGGAGGCGGAGCTATATGAAGCTGCATGGAAAACGCCAGCTTCGCTAGCAGAAGATGGACAAGCATCCGTCATGCTTCATGAAATGGTGAATTATGTGCTTGAAGAAGGATTTGAAGCCATAGAGGGCGTCGATCCTGGTGCTATTTTCGGTTATTCGGCATATAAATTATTTTTTAAAAAATAGAGGAAAACAATAGAAAAAACGTGAATAAGCAAGAAAAAAAGGAATGTATCCGTTTACATTCCTTTTTTTATACTTGCATAGTATTTTGAACCATGCTATATTATCAGAATATTATAAACAATAACAGGAGGAGGTGTTTCGAATGAAGATGTTTAAAAAATCTAAGCCAGGCAATTACTGCCCATATTGTGCAGGCAAAGGCTACTTCCAATTACGTTTGGGAGGTTCAGAAACGTGCTCCTGCTGTTCGGGATCGGGTAAAAAATAAGGCAAGTTAGGCGTATGTGGAGATTTTCCGCATACGCCTTTTTTCATGTTCCAGTTCAAGTCCCCGTCATTCGTGACAAACCGATGAACTCTGGTTCCGAACGTTGAAAGCCGATTCTATTTCGGGTAAACTGATGAAAGGAATATCGGAGGTTAGAATTCATGGACACTTCATTTAGTATTGTACAATTGATAATTTCAGTATTATTGTTCTTTGTTATGTTTTTCGGCATAGGTTTTTTATTGAATATGCTGTTGAGAATGACTTGGTTGATGGCGATCGTTTATCCGATTGTTGTGCTATTGATCATTGATGATGTCGGGGTGTTCGATTATTTTAGCAATCCCGGGGAATCATTTTCATTACTAGGCAACACTTTGACATCATTGACAGGTAGCGATATTGCCGTATTGTCTGCAGGCTTAGCCGGAGCCATTACTTCAGGTATCGTCATGAAAGTCCTACGTAAAATGGGCTATCAAATGTTCTAAACAAAAAGCGCCGACCCAATGGGTTGGCGCTTTTCGCTTTGTAGATTCTTTTAATCTAGCTTTAACTACTGAATCAATCCATGTACAGCAAAGGCAATTGCAATACCGGTCAAAGCCCCCATGAACACTTCGCTTGGCTTATGGCCGAGAAGCGTTTTGAGTTCCTTGATCTTTTCTTCTTCTTTCTTCTGAGACCACGTTCTTGTTTCGTTCATGAACATATGCAAATCCTGACGCAATTTGTTGATGGTCAATGCGTGTTGGCCTGCTTGGAAGCGGACGCCTGTCGCGTCATACATCGTAATAACTGCAAACATCGTGGCTACAGCGAAAAGGGTTGAATCCACGCCGTGCAGGATGCCCACAGAGGTGGTAAGGGATGTGACTGCGGCCGAATGTGAACTCGGCATGCCGCCTGTCGAGGTGAAAAGACTCCAATTGAGCTCCCGTGTGACTGCGTAATGAATGGGAATTTTTACGAATTGGGCAAAAAGAATAGCGAATAAAGCAATCATGAGGGGAAGATTTGAGAAAATTTCCATCCAATACACAACCTTTTCTAATACTTTTTATGTTCCCATTATACCATAGTAGAAATGAGGTCTTGTTGTAAAATATTTCGTTTTACGAACTACTAGCTTACCTCAAATAATGCTACACTTAATAGGAAAACAACATAAGGGGGATATCGACATGGAGTTTAAGATAATCAATGACGCCAAAGCTTGTGAAGCGGATATTTTAGTAGTGGGGCTGACTCGTCATCCCGAAAACACAAAAAATTGGCAAGGTTTTTCTGAACGATTTAACGGCAAATTGGAGGATTGGACGAAGCAGGATCTTTCGTTTGATTTGAATACGTTAGTTGCGTATCCGACATTATCCGGTTCAATTTCCCGGGTTTTATTTGTCGGATTGGATGACCGTAAAAAATTAACAGAAGATCGTGTCCGTATAGCATTTGCACAGGTAGGCAAAGAATTGGCGAAGAAAAAGATTCGCCATGCAGCGGTCTATTTGGATTCTTTCCAAAACGATGAAGTCAGTGCTGAAAACGCTGCGTATTTGGCGGCAGAAGGCATTACGATGGGGACATATCGTTTTGACGATTACAAAACTTCTTCAAATGAAGCAGACGTCGAAATAGAAACGCTATCGCTAATCACTGAGGAACTCGAAGAGGAAATGTCGGCTTCTGCTTTTATCGGGCACGTTTTCGGTCAATCGGTCAATGAGGCCCGTACATTAGTTAATATGCCGGGTAATTTGTTGACGGCTACCGTGCTTGCGGATTATGCGAAAGAACTTGGGAAAACGTACGGCTTTGAAACGGAAATACTAGGTAAAGCGGAAATGGAAGAGCTCGGGATGGGCGCAATCCTTGCTGTTAACCAAGGGTCTGTTGAAGAGCCGCGGTTGATCGTATTAAAACATATTGCGACGGAAGGATTCGAGGATCCATTGGCGTTAGTCGGTAAAGGGATCACGTTTGATACCGGCGGCTACTCGTTAAAGCCGAAAGACGGCATCGTCGGCATGAAAGGCGATATGGGGGGAGCCGCCGCAGTGCTTGGCGCTATGAAAATCATTGGCGAGCTTCAGCCAGAAAAGAACGTCATTGCTGTCATTGCTTCAACGGACAACATGGTATCTGGAAATGCATTCAAGCCGGATGATGTCATTACGTCATTAAGCGGAAAAACAATCGAAATCCTCAATACGGATGCAGAAGGCCGACTCGTATTGGCTGATTCTGTCACTTATGCTAAACAGCTCGGGGCGACAAAAATCGTCGATGTAGCTACTTTGACAGGTGGTGTTATCGTTGCGCTCGGTAACGATAAAACAGGAGCACTTGCAAACGATGATGAGTTTTTTGATCTGTTTATGGGTGCTGCGAAAGAAACAGGGGAGTTTGTTTGGCGCTTGCCACTGACAGAAAGCGACAAAAAACGCATTCGCAAAAGCGATGTAGCGGATTTGAACAACTCGCCTGGACGCGATGGTCATATGATTTTCGGAGGAGGCTTTGTTGGAGAATTCACCGAAGGCACACCTTGGATTCATTTGGACATTGCAGGCACTTCACACGCTGCTTCAGCACATGATCTTGGGCCGCAGGGCGGCACGGGCGCAATGGTGCGTACGCTGGCGATGCTGGTTGAGAAAATGGCTGAATGACCAAGCACATAAAAAGAGAGGGCAAGCGATTTTCGCTTGCCCTCTCTTTTTTACTTTTTAAGTGTATTCGTTTTCTCACGCAATGGTTTCATGTCGTCTCTTACCGTTTCTTTAGCCAGTTCGACGCCTGACATATACGCAGCGCGTCCGATTAAATGACCGGATACCGGTGAAGTGATGAACAAAAACGCGATAGCAATGATCAATTGCGGGTTAAAATGATCTTCTATCAACAGGAAATGAAGGAAAGTTCCTGTCAATATGCCCAAAACGCCTAATGTGGCACTCTTAGAGGCGGCGTGCGTCCGTGTATAGACGTCAGGCAGTCTGACGAGTCCTAAGGCTGTGACAGCACTGAAAATGACTCCTACGCTGATAGAGATGATGATAAATGCATTAACGATTAGGTTTTCGATCGAAAATCACACCTCTCTCAATAAACTTCGCAAATGCTACGGTTCCGATAAACGCAAGGATACTCAATAACAGAATGATCTCGAGGAAAAACTCGGTTTCTAATATGAGCGACAACAATGCAATAATCGATACCAAAGCAACGCCTAATGCGTCGAGTGCCACGATTCGATCAGCGATGCTTGGTCCTTGGATCAATCGGTATAACAAGCCGACAAAAGCTAAGCTGATAATAAGAAGGGCGGCCCAGTAAAATGTCATCATGAGCGACTCACCTCCAAAATTGCTCGTTCAAACGTATTTTTTATAGAAGATACGGCTTCGTCAATATCTTCAAAATCAATGGCATGGATGTATAACTTCTTCTGATCTTCGGAAATGCCGACAACAAGTGTTCCTGGAGTCAATGTGATGAGCGCAGCTAGTAACGTGATTTCCCAATCTTGCTCCAAGTCGGTTTCCAGTTCGAAAATAGCGGGCTTAATGTCCAACTTCGGCTGAATTACCAATTTGAATACGGCGAAACTGGAAAGCACCAACTCTTTTAAGAACAGGAAGAACAAGAATATAACTGCCCATATGCGGTAAAGATAAAGGGTGCTAGAGAAAAAGCGCCGCATCATCACGATGAGCAGAAGGCCCACCAAATAACCGATGGTGAATCCGGCAGGAGTAAAACTGTCCGTTATGAACATCCAGACGCCGGCCAGAAAGAAATTTAATAAGATTTGCAGGGACATGGTCTTCTACTCCTTTAATACCGCATCTATATAGATGGATGGATTTAATAGAACTTCACCTGCACCTTGGATGAACGGCATGAACATTTCAGCGCCTACTCCAAGTATAACAGTGATCATGACCAGTACGACTGTCGGGATTAGCATATTGCGGTAAGTGGATTTCGCCAATGGCATTGTCGGCTTCGGTTCGCCCCAGAACGCATAGATGAAAATACGCATTACACTTAACAAGACGACCAAGCTGGCTACTAAAATAACGATGCTGCCCCAGAAATGAGACCCTTCAAAGCCGCCTTGAATAATGAGAAGTTTCCCCGGGAATCCGCTAAGCGGCGGTATGCCAGCCAAACCGAATGCTGTGATTAAGAACGTCCAACCCAGAAACGGATAGGTTTTGATCAATCCACCCATTTCCCCCAGTTTGGTCGTTCCAAAAATGACAGCAATAATGCCGACAAGGAAGAACAAAGCTGCCTTGATGAGCATATCGTGGATCAAGTAAAAAATTGAACCGTTGACACCTGCTTCATTCAATTGCGATACGCCGAACAAGATGACGCCGACGGCAATGATGATGTTGTAAATGATGATTTTTTTGACATCGAAATATGCAAGTGCGCCGACAGAACCGGCAAGTATGGTCAAAACGGAAATGATTGCGAGCAATTCATGTGTAACGCTGGTATTCATGATGAAAAACAGCGTATACGTGCGCATGATTGCATACACGCCGACTTTGGTCAGCAACGCGCCGAACAAAGCTAAAATCGGTGCAGGTGGAGCGTAATACGAGCCCGGCAGCCAGAAATACAGCGGGAAGATGGAAGCTTTAAATCCAAAGACGACCAAAAACATAACCGCGATCACTGTTAACATGCCTGTGGATTCGATTTGCGGTATTTTTACTGCAAGATCGGCCATATTCAACGTGCCAGTGACCGAGTATAGAAAAGCGACAGCTGCAACGAACAACGCTGAAGAAATGATATTCACGAGCAAGTACTTGATGCTTTCTCGCAATTGCTGCTTTTCGCCGCCGTGGGCAATCAGCATATAAGATGACATTAACAACACTTCAACGAATACGAATAAGTTGAAAATATCCCCAGTCGTGAATGCGCCATTTACACCGACAAGCAAGAACATCACAGCAGAATAATAATACGATTGTTCGCGTGCGATGCCGATATTTGAAATACCATACAAAATAACAAATAACGTGATCAAGCTTGCACTAATGACAAGCATGGCAGAAAACAAATCTGAAACCATGGAAATGCCGAATGGTGCCGGCCAGCTTCCCAAAGTGATCGCTTGAACTCCGTCGCTTTGAACTTTTATTATTAAAACGATGCCGACAAGCAATGTGCTTGCCGCACCGGCTATGGCCATGATTCGCTGCATCGCAATATGTTTAGGGAAAAACATTAAAACGATTGCAAAAAGCAAAGGGATGAGGATCGGAAATAGAAGCAAATTACTCATAATCTTCAGTTCCTCTCATCAAGTTCATATTGTCAGTTCCAAGTTCTTGATAAGCGCGGTAAGCGAGAACAAGGAAAAAAGACGTCACGGCGAACGAAATAACAATGGCTGTCAAAATCAATGCCTGTGGCAGTGGATCAGCATAATCGGCCACTTTAACGCCATGTGCAACGACCGGAGGAGCAATTCCACCAAGTCCGCCCATCGTCAATAACAATAAGTGAGCGCCATGGCTTAGAAGACCCGTGCCGATGATAATGCGGATCAAACTTTTGGATAACATTAAGTAAACAGCTGCCATGAACAAAAATCCGATGACAACCGACATGATAATTTCCATTATTCATCCTCTCCAATCGTTTGAATAATGGTCATCGTAACTCCGACAACAACCAAATATACTCCTAAATCGAACAAAGCAGCAGAATGCAGCGATGTTTTGCCGAATAGCGGCAAATCAAAATAATCAAAAGCGTGAGTGAAAAATGGAACATCAAAAATGATGGAGGCGCTGGCAGTGCCAACCGCAATCAACAATCCGATTGCGGTCATGATGACGTAATTGACTGGAAGAATCTTTTTCACCGTATCCAGATCAAATGCCAGCATCAATAGAACTATGGCGCTCGCTGTCAGCAACCCGCCTACAAATCCGCCTCCTGGCGTGTAATGCCCGGCAAAAAATATATGAACCGCAAACAGCAAGATAATGAAGATGACCACTTTTGTAGCTGTTTGCAGCATGACATCATTTGTTTTCATGTTGGTCCTCCTTTTTGCCTAAACGGAGCTTGATCATCGTGATGATGCCGATTCCAGCAATGCTAAGAACTGCGATTTCAAACAATGTATCAAAGCCGCGATAGTCGACCAAGATGACGTTTACGATGTTTCCGCCTCCAGCTTCTTTGTACACCGTTTCTTTGTAGAACTCTGAAATAGAAGGAAGAAACTTTTGTGAATGGGCTGATAATGCAACCAATGTCATCGTCACACCGACAGCTAACGCAATCATTGCATTGCCGACTTTAAAGCGAATGCGTTCTTCTTTTCTGCTCTGAATAGGCAAATGATAAAACGCCAATAGGAACAAAGCGACGGAAATGGTTTCAATGACAAGTTGTGTCAACGCAAGGTCCGGAGCTTGAAAGATAACAAAAAGCAAAGCAATCGAATAGCCCACTGCGCCTAAAGCGACAATAGCAGTCAATCTCGACTTCGCTGCAATCGTCGTAACGGCAGCGGAAAACAAAGCGATAACGATGAATATCTCATAAATGCCAATCGGTGCTAAATTGCTTGTGTCAAATGCGAATGCATCAGTTAAATACAATGTGCTGAGCATGATCAAGGCAAAGAAGCCGAACATATACACCAAGTACGAACGGATAAATCCGGTCATGTACATGGCTGAGAAGCGCTTAGCGCCGCCGTCGCTCAAATACATCATGAAATTATACAAGCTATTAAGAGAAAACGTATCCGGGAACTTGTCATAGACAGGCTGCCATTTGCGCAGCAACCAGAATAGCAGACCACCGACAGCGAAAATACCGAGTGTCATATACAATTCTGTATTAAACCCATGCCATGCTGATACGTGCACATCGACTTCTTCCGGTACAGTGTAAAGGAATGGCTGGATTGCCAATACGGCCGGTTTAACGAGCCAGTCCCCGACAATATTCGGAATAAAGAAGATCGCGATGACAAGAGATGCCAAAATAGCAGGAGAAACGAGCATGCCAATCGGCGCTTCATGTGCAGGCTTTGGCAACTCTTCCGGCTTGTGCTTTCCTGCAAACGTATGCAAGACGAAATACAAACTATAAACGAATGTAAAGACACTGCCAATCCAAGCGATAACAGGGAACAGGAAGCTCCAAACATCCATTGAGAACAATTCAAACTCGGTAATGGCGAGCATCGCAGTCAAGAAAGTTTCCTTGCTCAGGAATCCGCCGAACAACGGTACGCCGGCCATCGATAGTGAGCCAATCATCGCAATCGTGAAGGAAATCGGCATCAGGCTCATCAATCCACCTAATTTGCGAATATCGCGCGTACCCGTTTCATGATCGACGATTCCGGCCACCATGAACAGACTTCCTTTAAATACAGCGTGATTGACCAAATGGAAGATAGCGGCGAACGCTGCGTATTTAAACACGGTACCTGCAGCATCTTCTACATGGAATCCCATAGAGGATGCACCAAGCAAACTCATGATTAAGCCTAATTGTGAAACGGTCGAAAACGCTAAAATTCCTTTCAGGTCTTTTTGTTTAAGGGCGAAAACGGAGCCCCAAACCATGGTGAACAGTCCGACGCCAGTAACGAGCCAAATCCAAAGACCGGAAGCGGCAAAGATCGGCGTTAACCGAGCGACCAAATACAACCCTGCTTTAACCATCGTCGCCGAATGCAAATACGCGCTTACAGGAGTAGGCGCTTCCATCGCGTCAGGCAACCAGATGTAAAATGGGAATTGAGCGGATTTCGTAAAGGCTCCGAACAAGACGAGCACCAGCGCCCAGATAAAGAAATCATGCTGCACAATCTCTGGCGCTTGCGCGATCAATTCGCGGATCGAATAAGTATTGCCCATAATGCTAAGGAGCACAAAACCACCCAGCATCATCAAGCCGCCAAACACTGTGATCATCATTGACTTTAAAGCCCCGAAGCGTGAACGGTCGCGAGTGTACCAATAACCGATCAATAAGAATGAGGAAATGGAGGTAAGTTCCCAGAAAAGGTACAACGTGATTAAATGGTCGGATTGTACAACCCCGAGCATAGCGGTCATGAAAATGAGCAAGTAAACGTAAAAGTTATGTAATTGCTCACGATTTTTGTCCAAGTAAAAAATTGAGTATAATACGACCAATGAACCGATCCCTGTAATTAACAAAGAAAATAGCAAGCTCAATCCATCCAGATAGGCAATGAATGCGATATCTAGCGAAGGAATCCATTGGAATACAGAAGTGAACGTTGCGCCTTCCATCGTTTCAGGAAGATACGTGGCGTAATAAGCAAACAAAATCACGGGAACAATCACAACAAACCAGCCGGTATGAATGCCTTTGAGTTTTTTGAACAACATCGGAATCAGCAAGGCTGCGAGTATCGGAATAAAAATTAAAAGTACGAGTGACAAATGAATCCTCCTTTCAAGCGGTTACATGATGGGTTTCTAGAGGAATTATAACGTACATCCGATAAATTTGCACCGTTCGGCATTTGTGTGAAAGGGGACGGTGCAACGATTCTACGTTTTATGAAATAGGAAGAAACTCGAAAAAATTTTTTCAATTTCATTGTCGAAAATAGTCGAACTGGTTTCGGTTACGTTTAAATTCTTCAAAAAATTGGTTATTCCAAGAATGAAAAAAGCAGATTCCCGATTGGAAATCTGCTTCATTTAAGTGGATTTCAATTCCTGCTCAAGAAGAACGTCTTCGAAATCCTGTTCCGGTTTGGCAGTCGTATATCTTAAAAAGATAAAAGAAATGAGGAATAACGAACCTGTTACGATAAACACGGCTGGAATTCCGATAAATCCACTGACGATACCGCCGAACATTGGACCGATGATATTTCCTAGAAAGCGGAAGCTTGTGTTATAGCCCATAATTTCACCTTGAATTTCGATTGGTGCTTCGCGTCTCATCAAGGCCGTTGTGGTTGGAATCATCCCGCCAACGGCAATCCCGAATAGGAGGCGGAGAATCATCAATTGCCAAAGTTCGGTTACGAAAGCTTGCGGAATGATAAAGACGAATGCGAGTATCAATAAAAACGTTAAAACCTTTTCGTAGCCAATCTGATCGCCGAGTCGGCCCCAACGCCGCGCGAACAAAAGATTGCCGACACCCGTTGCACTGAACGTAATGCCTGCAAGCAAGGCGACTTGGGTGCTGTCCGTCAATTGAGCAACATACAGTGACAATAATGGTTGAATGCTGAAATTGCCGACTTGGATCAGCGCAGTGATAATCATGACGTTGAACAATAAACGGTGATGAAAAATACCTTGAACAATGGTTTTACGTGCATAGACATGCGCATCTTTGTGTTTAACACGCTTCACTTCCTTGATGCCAATCACTACAAGCAGAGCGGCAATGGCGATGACGCCGGAAGTGATAAGGAAGGTGTACGTAAACCCGAACGCATCCGCCATTAAGCCGCCAATAACTGGACCGAATAACGTCCCTGACACGCTGCCCATTTGCAAAGTGCCAAGTGTTTTTCCCGCAGTTTCTTTTGAAGTTTGTGAACTGACAAATGCGAGCGATGTTGGAATGAATCCTGTGACGATCCCCATGAATAGCCGGATAAAGAACAATTCATGAACCGAGTCGGCTGTTCCCATCAAGAAGATGCTTGTCGCAATCCCGAAACTATTGATGATGAGAATCGGTTTATAGCCATACCTGTCAGCAATTCGCCCCCATATAGGCGACATGAAAAGGGCAGCAACAAATGTCACTCCGAACACGAGCCCAGCCCAACGCTGAACGTATTCATCTGAGAAGTTTCCGAGTGATTCGATATATAACGACAGAAAGGGCATAATCATGGTGGCGCTGCCAGCTACGAGGAAATTGGATATCATAATAATGATGAAATTCTTTTTTTCTCTCTCCATCCAGTATTCCTTCTTTCTGGTCATTACATCTACTTCTATTATATAGTATTTCGTTACACGAAAAAAGAATGGTGAATTATATGCCTATTCAAAATGGATTATGCTAAAATAAAGTGGGGTGAATCAGATGAAAATGAAATTAACAACGACGATTTTACTAGCAGGATTCTTGGCCGCTTGCGGTACAGAAGAAGCTGTACAATCAGATAAGAACGAAACAGCACCAACGACCGAACAAAATCAAGCAGCAGAGCCAGCTAGCGATGCTAACTATCCACAATTGAACGATGAAGTTGCCGATAACGAAGAGCTTGTAGAAATGACGACATCGATGGGATCCATCAAAATCAAGCTTTTCCCAGAATATGCTCCGAAAGCCGTTGAAAACTTCATGGTCCACGCGGAAGAAGGCTATTACGACGGCTTGGTATTCCACCGTGTTATAGAAGACTTCATGTTGCAAGGCGGCGATCCTACTGGCACAGGCGGCGGTGGCGAAAGCATCTACGGCGATCCATTCGAAGATGAGATCAACGCAAACTTAGTGAATATTAGAGGCGCATTATCGATGGCCAATGCAGGTCCGGGAACGAACGGTAGTCAATTTTTCATCGTTCAAGCGAAAGAAGCACCAGCCGATAGCATTCCATCAAACAGCCCGGAAAAAGTCAAACAAGCATACGCTGAAATGGGCGGCACACCATGGCTTGATGGGAAACATACAGTCTTTGGGCAAGTGATTGAAGGCATGGATGTTGTTGATGCGATCGCAGCAGTTGAAAAAGGAGCACAAGATCGTCCAGTAGAAGATATCACCATCACTTCAATTGAAGTGCTATCGAAGTAAGTTTGCCCACTATCAGGCAAGCGATGTGAGAATCGGGAAGAGTTCTAGGCAAAGGCTCTTCCCTTTTTTATGGCTGCTATTCTATTTGAACATCTTGTGGAAAGGGAAGAACAAAAATGGAATTGAGTGAAATGAATAGGAAAGCCAAAAGAACGATGGAAGAATGGGACCCTTTTTTGATCGGCAGTGAGGTCTATACCGTAGAAATCGGGGATGTTATCACTCATTTATACGAACTCGATCATCCATCAGATTTGGCGAAGGAAATTCAATCCATCTATCAGAAATCGTTCAAGAAATGGATTCCATTAGAACAATGTGTAGATATTTCCTATAAATTACTTGCATTAAAATTCGAAGCAAAGTGTATTATTTAACACAAAAAAAGCTTTCGACCGATGGGTCGAAAGCTTTTTTGTATTATTGAACTGCTTCTGCGCCATCCAATAAATTGGAGGCAGGCACTTCAAGTGCATTTGAAAGGTTTAAAATTGTCTGTGTTGTTGGCACTTCTTCACCAGCTTCAATAGCTTGGAGCCTAGAAACACTAACATGAGCTTTCAATGCCAAATCCTCTAAGGATAACTGACGTTCTTCACGTAGAATCTTTAATTGTGTATGCAAATCCTTTTTCATATAAATACACTCCTTTGCAAAATTTTACATGTGATTACAAGAATTATACCATAACCTGTTTATTTCGGTTAACGAAATTATGGCGGTTTTAGAACAAATCAATGTTTAAAATAAGCTGCGGATTCCTTGGACGAAGACGTAAACAATGGCTACAGGAGCGACATAACGTATTAATACACGCCATACTTGGAACCAAACGGTCTGTCCAGGCAACTCTAATTCGGCTTCGTGTTTTTTCAATACATAGCCAGCAAATAAGGCAGTGAACAAAGCACCCATCGGTAAACCGATACGACTAGTCAAAATATCTGCGAAATCAAAGAATGTGTAGCCGAACATGAATGGCTGCGACATGATGCCGAAAGACAACGCACTTGGGATACCGAAAAGAAAGATTGCCAAACCGTATAGGCCGGCCACTCGAACGCGTCGATCAAACTTGTTCTTAACAAGGATTGATACACCAATTTCTAACATTGAAATAGAAGATGTTAATGTAGCGAAAAGCAAAAGGACAAAGAACAAAATCATCAGAAGGCCACCCATGAACAATTGATCGAAAATGGCTGGGAGAATGATGAAGACCAATCCAGGTCCCTGATCCGGTGTATATCCTAGTGCAAAAACCGCAGGGAAAATAATAAGTCCCGCCATGATGGAGATTAAGATGTTCAAACCGGCAACACTAACTGCGGAACGAGAAAGATTCTCCGATTTTGATAAGTACGAAGCATAAGTCATCATACCCGCAACACCGACACTCAACGAGAAGAACGCTTGGCCGAGTGCAATTAATGCCGTTTTAAAGTTGAAATAAGACCAATCTGGTACAAACATGAAACGTACGCCTTCCATTGCGCCGTCCAATGTAAGCGAGCGGACCAACAGGATCAACATAAAGATCAATAACGCAGGCATCATGATTTTGCTTGCGCGTTCAATGCCGTATTTAATGCCGCCTTGTACGATAAAGACTGTTAAGAACATGAACAATCCTTGTGCAATAATCACTTCCCACGGATTGCCGATGATGCCGCCAAATAACTCAGCGAAATCAGCATCTCCTAGATCGGATAATTGGAATAACAGCGAACGTCCGAGGTAAGAGAGGATCCAGCCTCCGACAACACTGTAGAAAGATAAAATAACAAATGAGAAAAAGAGTCCAGACCATCCGATCATAAACCATGGTTTTCCAGGTGCTTGTTTTTTCAATCCGCTGACCGCATCCAATTGGCCGCGTCTTCCGATAACAAATTCAGCAAGCAAAATCGGTAAGCCGATTGCTAATGTGCTGATGATAAAGAGCAGGATAAAAACACTGCCGCCATTTGCACCAGTTTCATAAGGGAATTTCCAAATTGCCCCCAAACCGATGGCGCTTCCCGCAGCTGCGAGGATAAAGCCAAGCTTCGATGTCCATTGTTCACGATTTTGCATGTTTTCACTCCTAATAT
>JBFEIJ010000030.1:0-27744 GCA_041553775.1 Planococcus sp. (in: firmicutes) | reverse complement strand
GTGAAAGGCGTACCATCGACAAAGGGGCTGTTGACATGATCATCGGCATCATTGATTACGGCATGGGCAATTTGTTCAGTGTCGAGCAAGCGTTGAAAAAATTGGATTGCACCGTTATTTTGTCGGATGACCCGGAAACATTGCTAGAAGCAGAAGCAATCATTTTGCCGGGCGTCGGCGCTTTCCCTGACGCGATGAATTTATTGGAGCAAAAAAAGCTTTCAGGTTTTATCCGCTCGCTGCCAGAGAGACAGATTCCGCTTCTTGGCATTTGCTTAGGCATGCAGCTTTTATATGACGACAGTTCGGAAGTAAGTCCAACGGCAGGATTGGGGTTATTAAAAGGTCATATCCGCCGGTTCGATTTTGAAAAAGGCACTCAGCGGATTCCGCATATGGGCTGGAACCGTTTGGAATTTTCGCGGTCTCCGTATTGGCTGAAAGAGCTGCAAGTGGATACGCACGTCTATTTTGTCCATTCATTTTTAGCGGTCGATACCGATGCCGATGAAGTATTTGCAACGGCAAGCTACGGCAATGTCGACGTACCGGGAGTGGTTGGTGCAGGATTGATTACAGGCATGCAATTCCACCCCGAAAAATCCGGCGATTTTGGCCATCATTTATTAGAACAATGGATAGCGAATGTCAGGAGGAACCAAGATGAGCAAGTTTCAAATCTATCCCGCGATTGATTTGCGCGGAGGCAAATGCGTGCGTTTGTTTCAAGGAGACTACGCACAAGAAACGGTATATGGTGACTCACCGGTAGATATGGCGAAGAAATTCGTCGATGCTGGAGCGGAGTGGATACACATGGTCGATTTGGACGGCGCCAAAGACGGTGTCCGCATCAATGACCAAGTCGTGATTGAAGCGGCAAAACTTTCGGTGAATATTCAAGTCGGCGGCGGCATTCGCTCCCGTGAAGACATTCAATATTATTTAGAGAACGGCGTCAGCCGGGTGATTATTGGCAGTTTGGCCATTCGCGAGCCAGAGCTGGTTGTGTCATTTATCGAAGAATTCGGAGCGGACCGCATTGTCATCGGGATCGATGCTAAAGACGGCATGGCCGCAACGGAAGGCTGGATCGAGACTTCTGGCCAATCCGCGCAAGACGTCGCACGATTTTTCACGGAACACGGCGCAAAGCATTTCATCTACACCGATATTGCAACAGACGGGACATTGCAAGGACCGAACATTGACGCCAATAAAGCATTGGTGAACTCAGACCTTGCGGGCGTCATCGTATCAGGCGGCATCGGCACATTGGCGGATATTAAAAACGTTAAAAACGCTGCAGACGAGAGCCCAATATCAGGGGTTATCATCGGCAAAGCGCTTTATGAGAACCGCTTTACGCTCGAGGAGGCGTTATCATGCTGACGAAACGCATTATTCCTTGTCTTGATGTTAAAGATGGTCGCGTCGTGAAAGGCGTCAGTTTTGTAGGGCTCCGAGACGCTGGAGATCCAGTTGAACTGGCACGATTTTACGATAAGCAAGGCGCAGATGAATTGGTGTTTCTGGATATTTCCGCTTCCCATGAAGGTAAGGAAACGATGATCGAAGTGGTACAAATCGTAGCAACCGAATTATCGATTCCGTTTACAGTCGGCGGCGGCATTCGTTCGCTCGAAGACATGAAGCGCATGCTGCGCGCTGGTGCGGATAAAGTTGCGTTGAATACAGCAGCGCTCGACCGGCCGGAACTGATCAAAGAAGGTGCCGATTATTTTGGCTCTCAATGCATCGTCATCGCGATTGATGCAAAACGAAACGGCGACCACTGGGACGTTTATACACATGGCGGCCGCAACAAGACAGAGTGGGACGCAGTTGAGTGGGCGAAAAAAAGCGTCGAGTTAGGTGCTGGCGAGATTCTATTGACGAGCATGGACAAAGACGGTTCCAAAGACGGCTTTGACATCGAACTGACAAAAGCCGTACGTGATGCGGTCGAAGTACCAGTCATCGCAAGCGGGGGAGCAGGAAACACGGAAGATTTTGCGGAAGTGTTTAATAAAGTGAATGCGGATGCTGCGCTCGCTGCGTCGATTTTTCACTATAAAGAGACAAGCGTTGCACAAGTGAAAGATTACTTGCGGAAAAAGGGAGTGAATGTCCGATGACAAACGTAAAATATGATAACCAGGGACTCGTTCCTGTCATTATCCAGAACGCTGAAACAAAAGAAGTGCTGACGCTTGCCTATGCAAACGAAGAAGCAGTAGCAAAAACGATGGAAACAAATGAAACTTGGCTGTATTCAAGAAGCCGGAAAGAGTTGTGGAATAAAGGCGCGACGAGCGGGAATACACAGAAAGTGACAGCTGTCCGTCTTGATTGTGATGGCGATGCCCTTATTTATGAAGTAATTCCAAACGGCCCCGCATGCCACAAAGGCGAAGAAAGCTGTTTCCATGAAACCTTGTCCGGTACGCCGAACAAGTCGCAGTCGGATATGATCGGCGCATTGGCATCGATGATTGAAAAACGTGAAACGGAAATGCCGGCAGGCGCATATACGACGTATTTATTCGAACAGGGTGTTGATAAGATATGCAAAAAAGTCGGCGAGGAAGCGGCAGAAGTCATTATCGCTGCGAAAAATCGCGATGCCAACGAATTGGCAATGGAGACAGCGGATCTCTTTTACCACGTACTGGTCTTGCTGCAGGAACAAAAAGTCAGTTTTGATGCCGTCGTTGACGTGTTGAAAGAGCGACACGAGTCAAAAACAACAAGTAAATAATAGGGAAATATGCTATAATTACAGCACATTTGAGTAAAGGAGCGATTTTATCGTTCCTTTTACTTTTTCGGAGGCATATTTTGGAGAATAATAAGAAATCACACACCGATAATCTCCTATCCTTCATACCGACAGGAGAATACTATTACAAAAAAGCATTGCGCGAATTGCAGCGAGAACATTATCAAAAAGCCCATAAATACTTGCAGCGTGCGACGGAGTTGAGTCCGCAGGATGCGGACATTTGGGTTCAATTCGGCATCGTCTTAATGGAGACGGGGGAATTTGAGCAAGCGATGGATGCGCTCCGTTCAGCGTATGAGCTTGACGCGGAAAAGTCCGAAACCTTATTTTTCCTAGCAGAAGTTCACGCGCATCTCGGCATGTTTTTGGATGCCCGGAATTTTGCAAAAAAGTATACGGAAAAAGAACCGCAAGGCGAATACGCAGAAGAGGCGTTGGAAATCATCGATTTTGCAGAACAGGAAGACTGGCAGCTTTTTGATGATGAAGGCGAAGCGCAGGACAGCGAATACTTTTATCAGCAGGAAAAGGCGCGGCGCATGATGGAAAAAGGTAATTTTCCGGAAGCGATTGAATTGCTCGAAAAGCTGGTGGAAGAAAAGCCGGATTTTTGGGGAGCGCATAATAATCTAGCGCTCGCCTATTTCTATGTGGGCGAAGCTGAAATGGCGAAAGCGCTGTTGCACGATGTACTCAGAAGAAACACCGGGAACTTGCACGCATTATGCAATTTGGCAGTTTTTCATTATTACGAAAAAAATGATGAACTTGACGATATTTTAGAGCTTTTGAAGAAAATCCAGCCTTATGTTTTTGAACACCGTTATAAACTCGGTGCTACATTTGCGTTGGTTGGTAAATACAAAGAAGCATACCGGTGGCTCCGAAGCTTGCAAAAACGCGGATTCGACGGCGATCCGGCCTTTTATTTCTGGTTGTCGCATGCTGCCTATCATTCGGGCCATGAAGACGTGGCCAAACAGGCATGGAAACAGCTAACGCAAATGGATCCCACCAAAGGCGGCTATGAGCCATGGGCAGATAATGGCGTTATGCCACACGAAGATGCGTTGGAGCATAACCGTGATTACCTTGTCGCAAAGCTCGACCATAGCCATAAAAGCGAGCGGCTATTCGGCATGTTCTTATTGGGCAAGTCTGCGCATAAACAAGAAATCATCTCGCATCCGAACTGGCTCAAATCAGAGCAGCCGTCTGTTATTGAAACGTATGTGCTTGGCTATGTGCTAGGGCATCCGTTCAAGGCAGAAATAATGGAAGAGCGTGCATTCAAGCGCGCAATGGAAACAGCTGAATTATTGTATGCTGAACACGGCATGGTCACAGAACAAGAGTCCTATACGTTCCAAATGTGGTTTATGCTCGTTGAAAAAGCATTCGAACAAAATTACAGCTTTAAAAATCCAAAAGCGTTGGCAGCAGCTGTGACTTATATGGTGAAGTCCTCAAGAGATACGACGGCGACGAAAAAAGTCATTGCCGCTCATTTCGGGATCACAACCGCCACTTTAACAAAATACGTGACGGAATTGATCCGCTTTTTGCCGCTTTTTGAATCATAGGCATAAAAGTTGCTGATAAGCGCGCATTCTTATACGATTTACTTATTGAGATTTAGGAGGCTGTAAAATGATTGAAACTACAAATGTGTATGACGTAATCATTATCGGAGCAGGACCTGCAGGCATGACAGCCGCAGTTTACACATCACGCGCGAACCTGACGACGTTGATGCTAGAGCGAGGAATTCCAGGCGGTCAGATGGCGAATACGGAAGAAATTGAAAACTACCCTGGATTCGACCATATCCTTGGACCGGACCTTTCAACAAAAATGTTCGAACACGCAAAAAAATTCGGTGCTGAATACGCTTATGGCGATGTCAAAGAAATCATCGACGGCGAAGAATACAAAACAATCATTGCCGGTTCGAAAGAATACAAAGCCCGTGCAATCATCATCACAACAGGCGCTGAGTACAAAAAAATGGGCATCCCTGGTGAAAATGAACTGGGCGGCCGCGGCGTCAGCTATTGCGCAGTCTGCGATGGCGCATTCTTCAAAAACAAAAACCTCGTCGTAGTCGGCGGAGGAGATTCAGCAGTAGAGGAAGGCGTGTACTTGACGCGCTTCGCGAACAAAGTAACAATTGTCCACCGTCGCGATGAGCTGCGTGCACAAAAAATCCTTCAAGACCGTGCGTTTGCGAATGAAAAAATCGACTTTATCTGGAGCCATACCGTCAAAGAAATCAATGACGCAAACGGCAAAGTCGGAAGCGTAACGCTTGTGTCGACGAAAGATGAGAGCGAATATGAATTCGATGCAGATGGCGTTTTCATTTACATCGGTATGCTGCCATTGACTAAACCGTTCGCATCACTTGGCATTTTGAATGATCAAGGCTATATCGTAACCAATGATAAAATGGAAACGAGCGTACCGGGAATTTATGCAGCCGGAGACGTACGCGACAAAATGTTGCGCCAAGTAGTAACAGCTACAGGCGACGGCAGCATCGCAGCACAAGCTTCACAGCATTATATTGAAGAATTAGTTGAAAAAATCGGCCAAAAAGCCTGATTTTAATGCTATCTTAATCATGTTGTCACACCGTTGTCATGAAGAGGTGCTAATATAGGAAGAGTAATTAGACCCCCTTTTTATAGATAACTTTGATAGACCGCTTTCCGGAGATTCCGGGGAGCGGCTTTTTTTGTGTCGTAGAGCGTATTTCGTCAGTAGCGAAATGCGCTTTTCATATGAAAGTCTTGAACTGGGATTCTTCTGATCCTTTTGTGTAATGCCTGATAAAGTCTGCCTAATGACCGTTAACTTCGATTTAGTTCATATTAATTTCAAAAGCCTGCAGGTTAAATCTCTGGTTTTGCGTGACAACGAGTGATACTCATCGAGTAAACAAAATAACTAGGAAGAAATTAAACCAAACTCCATACGCTTTCGCTTACTTTTTTTGCATGACACGCCAGGATAGATGTATAATGGAGAGAGTTTACAATAGATACGGAGTGTCGACAGTGCAGAGAATAGCGAATTTACTAGTTGTCCGTGATGGACAAGTACTATTATTAAAAAAACCTCGGCGCGATTGGTATGTTGCTCCGGGCGGCAAAATGGAGTCCGGTGAATCGATTTACGAAGCGGCAATCCGTGAGTTTACTGAAGAAACGGGCGCGAAGCCTTTGAATACGCACCTGAAAGGAATCTACACAATGATGATCCATGAAGATGGTCAGATTGTGGACGAATGGATGTTGTTTACGTTCTTAGCGAATAATCTTGAAGGCGACGTGTACGAAGAAACACGGGAAGGGCTTCTCGAATGGCATCCTGTGGAAAGCTTGGCGTTTTTACCGATGGCTGAAGGGGACCGTACGAATCTGCAGTTTGCAGCACGTGAATCAGGCATGCAATACGGAACATTCCATTATACGACCGAGTTTCAATTACTGGATGAACAAATACAAACATCAACAGAAGAGGTGGCACACCTGAATGGAAAATCATAATATCGATGAAACTGAATTGATCATCATTACTGGAATGTCGGGAGCCGGCAAGACAGTGGCAATACAAAGCTTTGAAGATCTTGGCTTTTTTACGATTGATAATTTGCCGCCAGCATTGTTGCTGACATTCATCCAATTGATGAGAGATTCAGGCAAGTCAATGAAACGTGTGGCTGCCGTGATGGACCTGAGAGGCGGGGATTTCTTCGACAGCCTCGTAGACGCAATCGATAACTTATTAAAAGAACCAAAAGTGTCCGTGACGATTTTATTTCTTGATGCGGACAATCATACGCTCGTTAGCCGCTACAAAGAATCTCGTCGCTCGCATCCGTTATCACCAGGTGGCTTGGTTCTCGGCGGTATCAAAAAAGAACGCGATATGTTGATGGATCTCCAGGGGCGTGCAAATTATATGTACAATACCTCGACGATCAAACCGCGTGAGCTTAAAGAAAAAATCATGTCGGACTTCGCGAATAAAAACAGCAACGTATTCACAGTCAACGTGACGTCATTCGGTTTCAAACACGGGATGCCAATTGACGCCGATTTGGTATTCGATGTTCGATTCTTGCCGAATCCTTATTACATTGAAGAACTGCGACCGTTATCTGGGCTGGATGAATCGGTTTCGAACTACGTGCTGCAGTGGAGCGAAACGCAAACGTTGGTCGACAAATTGACCGATCTGTTTGATTTCATGATTCCGCAATACAAAAGTGAAGGTAAAGCACAATTGGTCATCGCGTTCGGTTGTACAGGCGGCCAGCACCGGTCAGTGACATTAGCCGAATACTACGGAAAATTACTCGCTAAAGACAATAAAACAATCGTTACGCACCGCGACGTTAAAACAAGAAAGGGCTGAGTGCATGGAAGACGCTATGCGCCGAAAGCGTGTTGTAATAATTGGAGGAGGCACCGGCCTCTCAACTTTACTAAGGGGTTTGAAAATGTTTCCGCTCGATTTGACGGCAATTGTTACAGTAGCTGACGATGGCGGTAGTTCTGGCAGGCTACGGAATGATTTGGATATTCCGCCCCCAGGCGATATCCGCAATGTCATGGCCGCTTTATCGGATGCCGAACCGCTTGTTGCAGAAATGTTCCAATACCGGTTTAAACAGTCCCTGGATTTGGATGGGCATTCACTTGGCAACTTGATGCTTGCCGCGCTCACCGATATTACCGGGGATTTCTCACATGCAGTCCGTGAGATGAGTCGCGTTTTAAACGTCAACGGCACCGTACTGCCAGCAGCCAACCAATTGGTCACGCTGTCTGCGGAGTTTGAAGACGGCACAATTGTCAGTGGAGAATCTAAGATTCCGATGTATCTGCAGACGATTAAACGGGTTTTCTTAGAACCGAGAGATGTGACAGCGCTGCCAGATACGATTACAGCGATCGGCAAAGCGGATGTCATCATCATCGGACCAGGGTCGTTGTACACAAGCATCATGCCGAATTTATTGGTGCCAGCTATTGACCAGGCATTGATGGCGTCAAAAGCAAAAAAGATCTACATCTTCAACTTGATGACACAGGCCGGGGAAACCTATCGTTATTCAGCCTCGGATCATGTGAAAGCGATTTATGACCACGTAGACAAGCCATTTTTGGATGCAATATTACTCGATAAAATTCAAGTGCCATTGACGGTAGCAGAGCGCTATAAGCGAGAGTTGGCATCGCCAGTCGAATGCGACGAAGAAGAACTGGAAAAAATGGGCCTTGAGGTTTACAAACAAGACATCACCAACATATTCGGAAAAGCCGTTCGGCACGAACCGATGAAAGTGGCGCAGTGGCTGTTTGAATATGCCGGAGGCCTCGAAAAAGAAACGCCGAAGCATCTGAATTTCTGATGTGAGGAGAGGGAGGACGGCATGTCATTTGCTTCCGAAACAAAAAAAGAATTGACCCAAATCGAAGTGGACGATTGCTGTGGCAAAGCTGAACTGTCCGCTTTGATCCGCATGAATGGCACCTTATCATTCTCAAACCGACAGTTGAGCCTTGATATACAGACAGAGAACGCAGCAATCGCACGACGCATCTATACCTTATTAAAACGATTTTATCCGGCGTATCCAGTGGAATTGCTGGTCCGCAAAAAAATGAGGTTGAAAAAGAACAATATTTACATTTGCCGAATCAGAGACGGTTCGAAACAAGTGTTAGAAGACTTGGCGATTATTTCAGAAGGCTTCCAATTTCAGCACGAAATCGATAAAAGCCTGGTCGAGAAAAATTGCTGCAAGCGAGCATATTTGCGCGGTGCATTTTTAGCAGGAGGTTCCGTTAACAACCCGGAAACTTCTTCCTATCACCTTGAAATCTATTCGCTTTACAAAGATCATGCTGACTCGTTAGTGGAGTTGATGAACAAATTCCATTTGAACAGCAAGACCATTGAACGCAAAAAAGGGTTTGTGACCTATTTGAAAGAAGCGGAAAAGATTGCAGACTTCCTTAGCATTGCTGGAGCGCATTCGGCGTTATTGAAATTCGAAGACGTGCGCATCATACGGGACATGCGCAATAGCGTTAATCGCCTCGTGAATTGCGAAACCGCCAATCTCAATAAAACGATTGACGCAGCACTAAGACAAGTCGAAAATATCCGTTTTATCGATTCAGTAATCGGCATTGACCAATTGCCTGAACGACTTCGTGAAATTGCCAGACTACGCGTCGAGTATCAAGATGTTACACTAAAGGAACTTGGCGAAATGGTTTCAAGCGGCAACGTCAGCAAATCAGGTGTGAACCACCGATTGCGGAAAATTGATGAAATCGCGGAGCAGTTGCGAAAAGGAGAAACGATTGGCCGGTAGGACCGTGTCATTCTTTCATATATTTTAAGTTTAGTTATGTTTTAGAGGAGGGGCAGCATGGTAGAAAAACAAGTGGAAGTCCAATTGAAATCCGGATTGCAAGCAAGGCAAGCAGCTTTGTTCGTCCAAGAAGCGAACCGCTACAATGCGGATGTCTATTTGGAGAAGGATGAAAAGAAAGTCAACGCGAAAAGCATCATGGGCATTATGAGCCTAGCAATCAGCAAAGGTACGAATGTCATTATTTCAGCAGATGGATCGGATGAAGAGAAGGCAGTAGATACCTTATCTTCCTTAATCGAAAAAGAAGCATAAAAAATCCTGCAGACCTTTTGAGGTCTGCGGGATTTTTTGTATAACAAAGTAAGTGTTTCAAGTCCGATATTCCGCAAAACAGCTACGCTGCTCCGCAGGCAAGACATGACCGAAGCTTGCGAGGGCATGTCTTTGCGACGAAGTGCACAGCACTGCAACGCTCTTTCATGTCTCGAAGCTAGCGAAGCGATGCAGAGACAGGAGCAGTAAGGTTTTCTACGCTATTTTGCTACATATCTGGAGTACAGTGACACCTGAAAAAATGTATTTATAAAGTACTTCGAAAAAGAAATGTCTTGTTATTAAGAGAGAACTTTGAATGGAGTGGAAGGCGGCGACTCCTGCGGAATCAGTACGAGCTGAAGACCCTGGAGTGAGCGCAGCGAGGGAAGCGGCTGAAGCCGTACCGGCGGAAAGCGTCCGCATGGAGCGAAATGAAAAGATGATTGAGAGTTTCATGATAAAAAATCCCGCAGCTCCGAAAAGCTGCGGGATTTTTATTTTAGATATCTTCTTTTGTGTGCTGTGGCAATTTGCTGCGAGTGATGATTTGGTCGATCAAACCATACTCAAGCGCACGCTCAGCTGTCATGAAGTTATCGCGGTCTGTATCTTTCGAAATGACTTCCAAAGATTGACCTGTACGTTCTGACAAGATTGTGTTCAATTTCTCGCGTAGGAACAAGATGCGTTTTGCGGCAATCTCGATTTCCGTCGCTTGTCCTTGAGCGCCACCAAGTGGTTGGTGAATCATGACTTCTGCATTCGGCAATGCATAGCGTTTGCCTTTCGTGCCGGCAGCAAGTAAGAATGCTCCCATAGAAGCAGCCATACCGATACAGATCGTTTGAACGTCTGGACGGATGAATTGCATTGTGTCGTAAATCGCCATACCGGCTGTGATGCTGCCGCCAGGGCTGTTAATGTAGATGGAAATGTCTTTCTCCGGATCTTCAGCTTCGAGGAACAGCAGCTGTGCGACGATTGAGTTCGCAACATTATCGTCAATTCCGCTGCCCAGCATGATAACGCGGTCTTTTAGCAAACGTGAGTAAATATCGTAGGCACGTTCGCCGCGGCTCGTTTGTTCAATTACTGTTGGAATTAAATTCATATAAAATTTCCTCCTCAGAATAAGGTAATGAGTAACTATGCTGAAAGCTTCTTCAGCTGTAATAATATCATACACATCATGGTCAATGAAGGTCAAATCTAACGTGTTATAAAAACGAGCTTGAAATGTTTTGTAACTCTGTATATAATAGAAAAGTCGCTAACAGTGATCTGCCCTCGTAGTGTAATGGATCACACGTAAGATTCCGGTTCTTAAAATGGAGGTTCGATTCCTTCCGAGGGCATAAAATGTAGACAGCGCACCGTTTCCAGCAAAGTGGAGACGGTGCGCTGTTTTTTTGATTCAAGACATCGTTCAATGAGTTTAGAAATGAGTCTTTAAAGGGAAATGAATAATATTCCAATAGAAATGAAGAGAGGTTGTTTTTATGAAGAAAATATTAATTCCCTTTGTGGTTATCATTGCAGTCATAGCATTAATAGCGGCGATGATCGTACCGAGCTATAACGGCTTCGTAAGCCTTGAAGAAGATGTGAACCAATCTTATGCACAAATTGAAAACCAGTTGCAGCGCAGACTGGATTTGATTCCGAACCTTGTGGAAACCGTTAAAGGATTCGCAAACCAGGAACAGGAAGTCATCAATAGCATTACAGAAGCGCGCTCGAATCTAGCAGGGGCCAACACGGTCCAAGAACAGGCGAACGCTGACGCAGAATTGAGCGGTGCGCTTAGTCGCTTGTTGGTTGTAGTAGAGAATTATCCGGATTTGAAATCGAGCGAAAATTTCCAGCAACTGTCGGATGAATTGGCAGGGACGGAAAACCGAATCGCTGTGGCTCGTCAGGATTATAACGGCTCGGTGACGGAGTTTAACCGCAAAGCAAGAAGTTTCCCAGGCAATATGATTGCTGGAGTTTTCGGCTTTGACGAGAAAGAATATTTCGAAGCGGATGCCAATGCATCAGAAGTTCCCGAAGTCGACTTTGGGACTGATGAGGAATGATTCAAAGATTAGCATTCCTATTTATTTTAATGATGCTCCCAGTAACAATTGCATTTGCTATTGAATTTCCAAAACTGACGGATGATATTTACATCCAAGACATTGCCGGCATCCTCTCCGATGAGCAAGAAGAGGAGATCCGGCAATTGGGTGCAGGGCTAGAAGATGGGACGACTGCGCAAATCGCTGTAATGGCGATTCCCTCATTAGAAGGCGAGCCGATCGAAAGCTACGCCAATGAAGCGTTTCGTCATTACGGCATCGGGTCGGAAGAATCAAATAATGGCGTCTTGGTATTATTGGCGATGGAAGATCGGGAAATTTACATTGAAGTCGGTTATGGTTTAGAAGGGGCGTTGCCGGATGGCAAAGTGGGCAGAATTTTGGATGATTACGCCGTTCCGTATTTACGCGATGAACAGCCGGATCAGGCCATCATCAACACCTATCAAGCGCTTTACCAAGAAGTCGCTGCCGAATATAATTGGAATGGTGAAACGGTCGAACCTCAAGCCGCTGCGTCTTCTGCGGATGACGAAGGCGGAGGGATATATCCATTCTATATCGTCATGATTGTCATTGTAGTGTTGTACTTGATGTCACGCGGTGGCCGTGGTGGTCCCGGAGGACGTGTTCGCCGTCGCGGCTATATGGGCCCAGGTACATTCGGTGGTGGATTTGGCGGCGGCTTCGGCGGCGGTGGAGGAGGCGGTTTCCGCGGAGGCGGAGGCGGTTCTTCCGGCGGCGGTGGAGCTGGTCGAGGATGGTAACGAAAGAAGGGGTTAAATGATTACATTATTCACACGAGCGAATTGTCCGTTATGCGACGAAGCCAAATTGATGTTGATGCTGGCCCAGGAAGATTTTGAAATCGAATGGACGGAAGTGGACATTGAGTCGGACGAAGCATTGCATGAGAAATACATGTTGATGATTCCCGTAATTGAACAGAATGGACAGCCCGTAATTTTTGGCAATGTCGGCTATATTGAACTATTGGAAGCGTTAGAACTTTAACGCTTCTTTTTATTTGCATTTATCTAAAACTTCAGCTAGAATGAAATGAGTGGGACAGAATATAAGTATCGGGACAAAATTTGTCCCTCGTAAAAAGGAGTGAATAAATGGACTCATTAACCGAAGCGCAGAACAAGCTCGTGCCGGAAATGACCGACCTCCTGAAAAAACGTTATCAAATTTTACAGGCGATACAGAGAGAACAGCCGATTGGCAGGCGAGCACTCAGTGAACTTGCCGGTGTAAAAGAACGCGACATCCGCAATGAAACCGATTTGTTGCGCAGCCAGCAATTGATAAAAGCAAAAAGCGCTGGAATGGTCGTCACCGCTCAAGGTGCAGCTGTTCTTGAAGCGCTGAAAGAATTCATGCGCGAGGTTTCCGGACTTTCGCATATGGAGCAGCAATTGAAATCGATTTTGGGTATAGCACGGGTGCACATCGTGCCGCAGGACAGTGATGAAATGCCGAGCGTAAAAGGGGATATCGGCAAAGAAGCTGCCCGGCTGCTTGACTCTAAGTTTGTGCAACACAAGATTGTTGCGGTGACTGGAGGCAGTACGATGGCCGCCATCTCGAAAGAGTTATCCGCCGACAGAAAAGACAGCGCGCTTCAATTTGTTGCCGCGCGAGGCGGCTTAGGCGAAGATGTTCTTCACCAAGCAAATACCATCGCATCCTCATTTGCCGCCAAAACCGGAGGCTCGGTAAAGACTTTGTACTTGCCGGATCATTTGAGTGAGGAAGCGTTCGAGATGATGCTGCGTGAACCCGTCATCAAAGACATGATGGACCATTACGACCGCACGAATATTGTGGTGCATGGCATCGGCAACGCCGAAGAAATTGCCTTGCAGCGCAAATCTTCAAGCGAAGAAGTGGAACAGATTCGTTCTGGCGGTGCTGTAAGCGAAGCATTCGGCTATTACTTCAATAATCAGGGCGAAGTGGTTTATCGCATCCGCACAGCGGGAATTCAATTGGAACAGGTCAAAAATGCCTCATTTATTCTGGCAGTAGCCGGGGGGCATTCAAAAGCGCAAGCTATTTTATCGTATTGCAAGATTGCAGCCAAAGGAACTGTGCTCGTCACCGACGAAGGGGCAGCGCGACAAATAATCGAACTTACACAAAAACTGGAGGAATTATAAATGACTTTAAAATTAGCTATTAACGGATTCGGACGTATCGGACGCATTGTTTTCCGCCAAGCATTACTACACGAAGAAGTGGAAGTTGTTGCAGTAAATGATTTAACAGACGCTAAAATGCTTGCACACTTACTAAAATATGATTCAGTTCATGGAACAATGGACGCTGAAATTTCTTCTGAAGGCGAATACTTGATCGTCAACGGCAATAAAATCAAAGTATTCTCTGAAAAAGATCCTTCGAACCTTCCATGGGGCGAGTTGAACATCGACATCGTTGTTGAGTCTACTGGATTCTTCACAGATGCTGAAGCAGCTGAGAAACACATCGAAGCTGGCGCGAAAAAAGTAATCGTTTCTGCACCAGGCAAAAACATGAAAACTCTTGTTATGGGTGTTAACCATGAAACTTATAACCCAGAAGAAGACAAAGTGGTTTCAAATGCATCATGTACGACAAACGGCCTTGCTGGAATGTCTAAAGTGTTGCACGAAAAATTCGGTATCAAAAAAGCGATCATGACAACAATTCACTCTTATACAAATGATCAGATCTTGCTTGATTCACCGCATAAAGACTACCGTCGTGCTCGCGCAGCTGCAGAATCGATGATTCCGACAACTACGGGCGCAGCTGTTGCAGTAACGAAAGTATTGCCTGAATTGGTTGGTAAATTGGACGGCATGGCGATTCGCGTTCCTACACCAAACGTATCATTGATCGACTTAGTGGCTGAACTTGAAACTTCAGCATCAGTTGAAGATGTGAACAAAGCGCTTAAAGAAGCATCTGAAAACGAATTGAAAGGTTTCATGGAATACAGCGAACTTCCGCTTGTTTCAAGAGACTATAACGGCGTTGAAGCTTCAGCAACGATTGATGCGTTGTCAACAATGTCAATCGGCGACAACATGGTGAAAGTTTTGGCTTGGTACGATAACGAGTCTGGTTACTCAGCACGCTGCATCGACTTGGCTCTACACATGTACAAAACGGGATTGTAATCCCAAAATCATAGCTTAATTTCCGATGAACCTCTATAATGAAAGAGGGTAAAAGGGGTGGGGATTTACCCCGCCCCTTATTTTTTTATATGAACGGGAGGGTTTTCATGTTGAAGAAAATGACCATGAAAGACGTGGACTTAAAAGGAAAACGCGTATTTTGCCGAGTGGATTTCAATGTGCCGATGTCTGAAGGAAAAGTAACAGACGACACACGAATTCGCGCAGCTGTCCCAACGATTGAATATTTAGTCGAGAACGGGGCAAAAGTTATTTTGGCAAGTCATTTAGGCCGACCGAAAGGTGAAGTCAACGAAGACATGAGACTGGCTGCAGCAGGAGCCAGGTTGAGCGAATTACTACATAAACAAGTAAAGAGCCTCGATGAATCAATCGGGGAAAAGGTAGAACAAGAAATTTCAGCAATGGCTGAAGGCGACATTGTACTGCTTGAAAACGTACGTTTCCACGAAGGCGAAGAAAAGAACGATCCTGAACTTGCCAAAGCATTTGCATCACTTGCGGATCTTTTCGTCAATGATGCATTTGGAGCTGCTCACCGCGCGCATGCCTCAACAGCAGGCATCGCTGAACACCTGACAGCGGTTTCCGGCTTGCTTTTGGAGAAAGAGTTGGATGTGCTTGGAAAAGCTTTATCTGAACCGGATC
The DNA here is from genome assembly GCA_041553775.1 of Planococcus sp. (in: firmicutes). Classification (GTDB taxonomy): domain Bacteria; phylum Bacillota; class Bacilli; order Bacillales_A; family Planococcaceae; genus Planococcus. The sequence goes on along the minus strand of JBFEIJ010000030.1, from coordinate 12,327 downwards.
GTCCGTTTACAGCTATTATCGGAGGAGCCAAAGTGAAAGATAAAATCGGTGTCATTGATCATTTATTGGATAAAGTGGATAACCTGATCATCGGCGGCGGCTTGTCGTATACATTCAGCAAAGCGCAAGGCCATGAAGTCGGCAATTCGCTGCTTGAAGAAGACAAGATCGACTTGGCTAAATCCTTCATCGATAAAGCGAAAGAAAAAGGCGTCAATTTGTATATGCCATCTGACGTTATTGTAACGAAGGAATTTTCAAATGATGGAGCAACGAAAGCGGTTAGCATTTCAGAGATTCCATCAGACTGGATGGGGCTGGATATCGGACCTGACACTGCGAAGACATATGCAGACGTTATCAAAAATTCAAAGCTGGTCATTTGGAATGGTCCTATGGGCGTATTTGAAATGAGCTCGTTTGAAAACGGCACCAAATCTGTCGCGCAGGCAATGGCCGAAACAGAAGCTTACACAATTATCGGCGGCGGAGATTCTGCAGCAGCTGTGGAAAAATTCCATGTAGCCGATAAAATGGACCATATCTCAACGGGCGGCGGAGCTTCTCTTGAGTTTATGGAAGGCAAAGATCTACCTGGAGTTAATGCATTAACCGATAAATAAAAGGAGTGATTTTGTTGAGAAAACCGATTATCGCAGGAAACTGGAAAATGTATAAAACTTTTTCTGAAGCAAAAGAATTTGTCGAAGAAGTGAAGGGCCTTGCGCCGGACGCGGACAAAGTCGATTCCGTTATTTGTGCATCTGCATTGTTTCTACAGCAGCTGGCAGCATCAACAGAAGGCAGCGCGATTCAAATAGGCGCGCAGACAATGCATGAAGAAAAAGAAGGAGCGTTCACAGGCGAAATCAGCCCTGCACAATTAGTGGATCTTGGCATCAAATACGCCATTATCGGACATTCAGAGCGTCGTCAGTATTTCAACGAAACAGACGAATCGGTCAACAAAAAAGTACATGCCGCATTCAACTATGGCATCACACCAATCATGTGCGTAGGTGAAACGTTGGAGCAACGCGAAAGCGGTTCTACAGGCGACATCGTCGAAGAGCAGGTAGCAAAAGGGCTTAACGGCCTGTCAGCGGACCAAGCTGCGAAGACAGTCATCGCATATGAACCAATTTGGGCAATCGGTACAGGCAAAACGGCTACAGCTGAAGATGCCAACGAAGTATGCGGCATCATTCGCAAGAAAGTTGCAGCGCTTTATGATGACAACACAGCACAGCAAGTTCGCATCCAATACGGCGGCAGTGTGAAACCAGCGAACATCGATGAATTGATGGGCATGGAGCATATTGACGGCGCATTGGTCGGAGGAGCAAGCTTAGAAACTGAGTCTTACGTAAAATTATTAGAGGCGGGATTACATGCGTAATACAGAGCATCCAGTAGCATTAATCATTCTTGACGGTTTCGGATTTCGGGCAGAAGATTTCGGCAATGCAGTCGCGCAGGCGAAAAAACCGAATTTCGATCGTTTGTGGAATACGTATCCTCACGAATTATTAACGGCATCCGGCGAAGCAGTCGGCTTGCCGGAAGGACAAATGGGGAACTCTGAAGTTGGTCATTTGAATATCGGTGCAGGAAGAATCGTCTATCAGAACTTGACGCGCATTCACAAATCGATCAAAGATGGCGATTTTTACGAAAATCCGGCATTTTTAGAAGCCGTTGCGAATGCGAAAAACAACGGTTCTGCTCTTCACTTAATGGGCTTGTTATCAGATGGCGGCGTCCATAGCCATTACAGCCATCTATTTGCGTTATTGAAATTAGCGAAGCAACAAGGCTTGACGGAAGTTTACGTCCATGGCTTCCTCGATGGCCGCGATGTAGGTCAACAAACCGCGTTGCAGTTCGTGGAAGAGACAGAGCGTCAAATGGCTGAAATCGGCATCGGTAAAATTGCCTCGATCAGTGGCCGTTATTACGCAATGGATCGCGACAATCGCTGGGAGCGCGTTGAACTTGCATACCGTGCACTAGTTGATGGTGTCGGCGAATCAGCGGCAAGCGCAAGTGAAGGAATTTCCGCATCGTATGAAAAAAACGTAAACGACGAGTTTGTTTTGCCTTTCGCAATTACGGAAAACGGTGAACCAGTAGGGACGATCAAAACAGGAGATTCCGTAGTCTTCTTTAATTTCCGTCCTGACCGCGCAATTCAACTAACATCAACTTTTGTAAGTGAAGATTTCACGCATTTCGAGCAAGGTCCTAACAAGCCTGAAAACCTGACGTTTGTCACATTTACGAGCTATAGCGATGAATTGCCGACGCGTGTCGCATTTGATACCTTGGACTTGGAGCAAACGATCGGAGAAGTGTTATCGGAAAGCGGCTTGCGTCAATTGCGCATTGCTGAAACCGAAAAGTATCCACACGTTACGTTCTTTATGAGCGGTGGTCGTGAAAATGAGTTTCCGGGTGAACAGCGGATCTTGGTCGATTCGCCGAAAGTCGCGACTTATGATTTGCAGCCGGAAATGAGCGCTTACGAAGTAACAGACCGATTGCTGCAGGAAATTGAAGATGATGCGTTTGACGCGATCATTTTGAACTTTGCGAATCCGGATATGGTTGGCCATAGCGGAATGTTAGAGCCGACCATCCGAGCAATCGAAGTCGTCGACGAATGTCTCGGCCGAATCGTTGACGCATTACACGCAAAAGGCGGAGCTGCTGTTATTACGGCAGATCACGGCAATGCGGACGAAGTGGTGACGTTAGAAGGCAATCCGATGACGGCACACACAACGAACCAAGTACCATTAATCGTTACGAAAAAAGACGTCGTGCTCCGAGATGACGGCATTCTTGCCGACTTAGCACCGACTGTTTTAAAATTATTGAATGTAGATCAACCGAAAGAAATGACTGGAAAACCATTATTCTAAACTAAGGGAGCTGTTTTTAATGCCAATTATCACTGACATTCTTGCACGCGAAATTCTAGATTCACGAGGAAATCCTACTGTTGAAGTTGAAGTATTCACTGAAAGTGGCGCATTCGGCCGAGCAATCGTGCCTTCTGGCGCATCAACAGGAGAACATGAAGCAGTAGAACTTCGCGATGGCGATAAAGGCCGTTACCTTGGAAAAGGCGTATTAAAGGCTGTTGACCACGTAAACAATGAAATTGCTGCTGAAATTGAAGGAAACTTTTCAGTACTTGACCAAATCGCAATCGACCAAGCGCTTATCGAGCTTGACGGTACAGAAAACAAAGGACGTTTAGGCGCAAACGCAATTCTTGGCGTTTCAATGGCTGTTGCACACGCTGCTTCAGATTACCTGGATATTCCTTTGTACCAATACTTAGGCGGTATCAACGCGAAGCAATTGCCAGTACCGATGATGAACATCTTAAACGGCGGCGAACACGCAGATAACAACGTCGATATTCAAGAATTCATGGTTATGCCGGTTGGCGCTGAAACATTCCGCCACGCTGTACGCATGGGTGCAGAAATCTTCCATAACTTGAAGAGCGTATTGAAAGAAAAAGGCTATAACACTTCAGTAGGCGATGAAGGCGGATTTGCACCGAACCTTGGTTCAAACGAAGAAGCTTTATCAACAATCATTGAAGCAATCAAAAAAGCTGGCTATACGCCAGGCGAAGATGTATTGCTCGCAATGGACGTTGCATCATCTGAATTGTACGATAAAGAAAAAGGTGTTTATAACCTGCCAGGCGATAACACAGTGAAAACATCTGCTGAAATGGTTGACTGGTATGCAGAGCTTTGCGAAAAATACCCGATCATTTCAATCGAAGATGGTTTGGATGAAAACGACTGGGCTGGCCACAAATTATTGACTGAACGCATTGGCGATAAAGTTCAATTGGTCGGCGATGATTTGTTCGTAACAAACACGAAGAAATTGGCTAAAGGAATCGAAGAAGGCGTATCGAACTCGATCTTGATCAAAGTAAACCAAATTGGTACATTGACAGAAACATTTGATGCGATCGAAATGGCAAAACGTGCAGGCTATACAGCTGTCATCAGCCACCGTTCAGGCGAGTCGGAAGATGTAACGATTGCGGATATCGCGGTAGCGACAAATGCGGGTCAAATCAAAACGGGTGCTCCATCACGTACGGACCGCGTAGCGAAATACAACCAATTATTGCGCATCGAAGATCAGTTGAACGATTCTTCGAAATACCTTGGAATGAAAACTTTCTACAACTTGAAAAAGTAAGGCTTTAGCTGGAGCTTTTCCTATTGCTATTGTCATACTTATAAGTTTTTGGTAAACTAGTTCTTGTTGTGGAAGTTCTTTTCAGGAGGTGGAATTTATGCATACGTTGTTAATGACATTATTGGTCATCGTATCGCTCGCTTTAATTGTTGTCGTATTATTGCAATCAGGAAAAAGTGCAGGTCTTTCAGGAGCCATCTCCGGTGGAGCAGAGCAACTTTTCGGCAAGCAAAAAGCTCGTGGAGTAGACTTGGTCCTTCATCGAGTAACGATTGTACTTGCTGCCTTATTCTTTATTTTGGCTATTGCCGTAACTAAAGCTTAATGTAGACGATTAAATCGCCTGACCATTTCACTGGTTAGGCGTTTTCTTTTTATCACGATATAATAATATTTGTAGAGAGATATTCCGCAAAACTACCTCGCTTGCCGTGGGCAAGACATTGATCGAAGCTTGCGAGAGCAATGTCTTTGCGACGAAGCGCAAGGCGCTGCAGGAGCAGAGTTTACAGGCGTCTCGGCAGTTTTGCTTCATATCTTTTAATAATCAAAGTATATAGCAATCATTTTTATAGAGGTATATTTAGCGCAGCCGCGTCAACGGGCTAGGCGAAGCTATGAGACGAGTGTTCTTCTCGGCTCATAGCGAGAGCCATGCCCTAAGCGGATGTGTGGCATTAAAAGTGAAATTTTTTATTAGAATATATATTAAGTGTTGTATATGCTTATACCTAAATTAGATCATGAATACTGAAAAAATGAATGGAGGATTCTTATGCGAGTATCGCAACCGAAACCATTTTTCTTTAAAGCAGGACCACGAGCGGTCTTGTTATTGCACGGATTTACAGGGAACTCCGCAGATGTCCGGATGCTCGGGCGCTTTCTTGAGAAGAAAGGCTATACGTCCATCGCGCCGCATTACGAGGGTCATGGCGTTGAGCCGGAAAAACTTGTTCCGACAGGGCCAGAAGACTGGTGGCAAGATGTCGAGTCGGCTTTTAACCAGTTGAAAGAAGAAGGTTATGAAGAAATCGCAGTTGCTGGATTGTCATTAGGTGGCGTATTCACCCTGAAGTTAGGGTATACATACCCAGTAAAGGGCTTAGTGACAATGTGCGCACCAATGTCCATGAAAACGACAGACCTGATGTATGAAGGCGTGTTGAAATATGCGCGTGAATACAAGAAATATGAAGGAAAAGACGAAGCGGTTATCGAAGAGGAAATGAAGAAGTTCCAAGAGACACCGATGGAATCTCTGCAAGATCTTCGGGAACTGATTCAGGAAGTTCGCGGGCAAGTGGATCATATTTATGCTCCGCTATTTGTAGCGCAAGGCAGACTGGATGATGTGATCGATACGAATTCCGCCAACATTATTTATGAGGAAGCGGAATCGATCGATAAGCACATCAAATGGTATGAAGAATCAGGTCACGTCATTACGCTTGAAAAAGAGAAAGAACAATTGTACGAAGATATTTTAGAATTTCTGGAATCGCTCGATTGGGGCGTGTGAGATTTTCGACTAGGAGGAATTGGGAATGGCTAACAACGAAATGTCGCTTGAACAACGATTATTGGCATTTATGCGCGAAGATGCATACAGTCCGTTAACGGTAAAAGAAATCGAAGAACAATTCGGTTTTGAGGATGCAGACGAGTTTACGGAACTTGTGAAAACTTTGGTGAAACTTGAAGAAAAAGGACTGCTTGTGCGTTCGCGCGCTGATCGATATGGGGTACCTGAGCGGATGAATTTAATGCGCGGGAAATTTATCGGACACGCGAAAGGCTTCGGTTTTGTGGCTCCGGAAGAAGCGGGAATGGACGATGTCTTTATTCCGCCGACGGAAGTAAACGGCGCGGTTAATGGCGACAAAGTCATGATCCGTGTGTCAGAAGGATCTTCTGGCGATCGCCGTGAAGGCGCGATCATTCGCATTTTGGAACGCGGTACGACAAAAGTGGTCGGTTCGTTCCAAGACAACCGCGGCTTTGGTTTTGTGGTGCCGGATGATAAAAAGATGAATATGGATGTATTCATCGCAAAAGACGATACGCTTGGCGCTGTAGACGGTCATAAAGTAGTGGTGGAAATCACGGGCTGGCCAGAAGGTCGCAAGTCTGCAACGGGTATGGTCACACAAATTCTTGGACATAAAAATGATCCAGGCGTCGATATTTTGTCGATTATCCATAAACACGGCATCGAGACTGAATTCCCGCAAGACGTGCTTGACCAAGCAAACGATGTGCCGGAAGAAATCGATCCAGCTGATTTGAACCATCGCCGGGACTTGCGCGGAGAACAAATCGTCACGATCGATGGCGCAGACGCGAAAGATCTGGATGACGCGGTGCAAGTGGTGAAATTGGAAGACGGCACGTATAAATTGGGCGTCCATATCGCAGACGTTAGTCATTACGTGACAGAAGGCTCGCCGATTGACCGCGAAGCTTATGAACGTGCGACGAGTATTTACCTGACAGACCGCGTGATTCCTATGATTCCACACCGTTTGTCGAATGGTATTTGTTCATTGAATCCACAAGTGGACCGTCTGACATTATCGTGTGAAATGATTTTCAATGACAAAGGCGAAGTATTGTCGCATGACATTTTCCAAAGTGTCATCAACACGTCTGCACGTATGACATACACTGACGTTTACGAAATTCTTGAACTTGATAATAAAGAATTGAAAGAAAAATACAAGGACTTGGTACCAATGTTTGAATTGATGAAAGACTTGGCAGAAATTCTGCGCGGACGCCGTATGCGTCGCGGAGCCATCGATTTCGATTTCAAAGAAGCGAAAGTCATTGTCGATGAAAATGGCTATCCGATTGATGTCGTTGTTCGTGAACGGACGGTATCTGAGCGCTTGATCGAAGAATTCATGTTGGCAGCGAACGAAACGGTTGCTGAACATTTTCATCACATGGACGTGCCGTCATTGTACCGTATCCACGAAGATCCAAAACCGGAAAAACTTAAGCGTTTCTTCGAATTTATCACGAATTTCGGTATTGTCGTCAAAGGCAGCGGGACGGAAGTTGAACCGAGTGCGCTTCAGGAAATCATTACATCGATCAAGGATTCACCGGAAGAAGCAGTTGTTTCGACAATGATGCTGCGCTCGATGCAGCAGGCGAAATATTCTTCGGACAGCTTAGGGCATTTCGGATTGGCAAGTGAGTTCTATACTCATTTCACCTCACCGATTCGCCGTTACCCGGATTTGATCATCCACCGTTTAATTCGTACGTATTTAATCAATAAAGACTTATCAAAAGCGACAATCAAGCATTGGGAAGCGAATATGGGAGATATCGCAGAACACACGTCTGCACGCGAACGTAGAGCAGTTGATGCAGAACGCGATACGGACGCTTTGAAGAAATCGCAATACATGGCTGATAAAATCGGTGAAGAATTCGAAGGCATCATTTCGTCTGTGACGAATTTCGGTTTGTTCATCGAATTGCCGAACACGATTGAAGGCTTGGTTCACGTTTCGAATATGACGGATGATTTCTACCGTTTCGACGATCGTCAAATGATGATGATCGGAGAACGCACAAACCGTCAATTCCGTATCGGAGATGAAATCCAGATCAAAGTCATCGGCGTGAAGCCTGAAGAGTCTTCCATCGATTTTGAAATTGTCGGCATGCCGCAAAGCAATCGCCGCACGAGAAAAGATGCACCAAAAGTGATCCGTGCCGGTAAAAAAGGCGGGGACGCAAAAGGCAAAGGTCGTGGAGGCAGTGGCAAGCCAGGAAGTAAACCTGGTAGCAAACCAGGAAGCAAGCCGGATGCAGCTCCAGGACGCAAAGGGAAGAGCCAGAAGAAAAAGTTTTATGAAGGCGTCGCGAAAGGCTCTAAAAAGAAAAAGTAAAGACGCGGCTTGAGGGCCGCTCTTTTCGAATCGATTATGAGGTGAATGATTATGGCAAAGGGTAGCGGGAAAGTAATAGCCCAAAACAAAAAAGCCGGCTTCGATTATGCGATTGAAGAAACCATTGAAGCCGGTATTGTCCTGCAAGGGACAGAGATTAAATCTGCCCGCAATGGCAAAGTCCAACTGGTGGATGCATTTGTACGTATACGAAACGGTGAAGCATGGATTTCCAATATGCACATTGCGCCGTATGAGCAAGGCAATATCTTCAACCACGATCCGACAAGAGTCCGGAAACTGCTTTTGCATAAAAAGCAGATCAACGAATTGATTGGCGTATCGAAAGTGCAAGGAGCGGCCATCATACCGCTGAAAATGTACTTGAAAGACGGATATGCTAAAGTCTTGCTTGGCGTTGGTAAAGGGAAGAAAAACTACGATAAGCGACAGGACTTGAAAAAGAAAGACGCGAAACGGGAAATCGACCGTGCGATGAAAGAACGTAGCCGTTAAGCTTGAAGTCTGACCTATCTTGTCTTATACTTATGATATAGCACATAAGGCTGATCGCCTTTCCGTGTTCCTTTAATATGAGGGGACGTTACGGATTCGACAGGGATGATCTGGGCTTGGGTTGCGCGTCGGAGGGTCGGCTCCGTAAAAACGCATTTATAACAACTGGCAAAACAAACCAAAACCTAGCATTCGCAGCGTAAGCTCGGATCTGCTTTATCTACCCATCGCCCATGTGGCTAGGTAAAGCTCAACTTTAGTGGGATACGGCAGGCAGTGCCACTTGAGCTGCATGCAAGAGATTCTCAAGTTAGTGCCCAGGACGCCCGCTTATTGGCAGATTGAGGCATGAATTCCTAATAAGTAAGCTACACGCGTAGACGCTCAAGTAGCGGAGTTTCTGGACGCGGGTTCGACTCCCGCCGTCTCCATTTTGGAGAAAAAGGATTTTACGAAAAGCGCCAAAACCTATTGATTGGGTTTTGGCGCTTTTTTGTTTGTATGTTAATTGCCGCTAGTGCTGGATGCTTTTCACGGGCACGGTCTTAGTTTTAATATAGAAGGATTAAATAGTAGTGTTCGCAAAACCCTATCGAAATAAATGAACGTTCGCAAAGTCATTTGACACATTTACGAACGCTCTTTTCGGCCGTTTTAAGCTGTTTTCAAAGCGTTCGTAAAAGTGTACTTTTACGAACGGTTTTATTTCCAGTATTATCTAGCTATTATATTTAGTTCTAAGTATATTTAACATAAGAGTTTTGATTCTGATAATAAGTGAGAAAAGATAGCTAAGGAGGACCTATGGAAAAAGGTAAACTACGCATTAGAAATGACGAGGATGGCATCACCGTATTGATTGGCAAATATAATGTACAAGAATCTATCCAATACATCCAAACAAACCACATCAAAAGTGTACAGATTACGTATTCCTATGAAGAATCACAAATCGATTTCTTGAGTGAATGTCCAAGTATTGAATCTTTGTCGCTACAAGGTCCGAATGTGAAGAATTTGAGCGGACTCTATCACTTGAAGTCGCTTAAAGATTTATCAATTGATGATGCGGTTCCTTCCTTAACAATTGATTTTAGCCAATTGACCACTTTGGAAGAGATTTACGGAACACTGCCGCCTAAGGCAGCAGGAATCGGCAACTTGATCAATTTGAAGAAAATACAGATCTGGGGCTATAAGCCAAAAGGAAAAAACCTAAAAGAATTCTCAGACATGAAAGCTCTTGAAGATCTCGAGCTCATCAGCTCTAATATCACTTCTCTAGAGGGGATTCAAGGATTGAAGAAGTTGAATAGCTTAGGATTATTCAGAATGAGAGCTTTGACTGACATTGAAGCAATCCAGCATCTATCGAAAAATTTGATTTCACTTGAAATCGAAGCTGCGAAAAATATAGAAGACTTTTTGCCAATCGGAAAAGCTCAGTCGCTCGTTCATTTAGCTTTAAATAACTGTGGAACGATCCCTTCCATTCGATTCATTAAGCATCTTCCTCATTTGAGCAGCATGAGGTTTTGGGACTCTACTGTCGAGGATGGAGATGTCTCCCCTTGTATCGAACTGGAACACGTTTATTTCACGAATAAAAAACATTATTCGCATCGGCTTATAGAGGGGTCACGGCTCAATGACCGTCCCACTTTTAAAGAAAGATTCCTACCGGAAGACACTGAACCGGTTCTCCAAAATGCTAATCAGGTAGAGCAGACGTTGCCTACTCAAGAGTGGAGAATAAGGATGGATGACGGAGATGACCAATTTACCGAAGAGAATATAATGGCAATCGAAACCGTGCTTCATGACTATAGGGTTGTACTTTCCAATCTAAACAATCCATCCGAAAAGGAAATTATTAAAACAGTGAAGAAAACAGTCCTCCGTTTAAATGCGTTGAATGAAAAATATGACTTTTTCATTGAGACGATGGAACGGGAGGAACTCTGTGATTTCCTACTGGAACAGGCGCAGCAAGCTGGTCTGGAGACCGATGAAGATATTACAGAAGAATGGCGGGAATGGTAGGAAGATTTCACAAATTTTCTCTGCCATTGAAACTTGGAACAGAAGTAACGGAAAGAAAAGCTAATGTCTTTGGTCCAGCAGTTGCAAAAAAATCTGGAGGAATTGAAAAAATTCTTGGCAAAAGCTAAATGAAAGTATTGTGGAAAAGACTGGGTTTTGAATGTAACTTATGTGCAGTTAAGTTACATTCAATCAAGAATTACAGCTGAAAGTGTGAGACAGAAAGGATAGGCAAAGGAGAAGAATTCAATGGATAAAAAGAAGTTCAAAGCGATGCTTCTGCATGGCTTGGGGGATTTTCTTGCAGATCATGGATTCAAAAAAAGGATTACCAACCAGGATTTTTATAAAAACACCGAAGAGGGAAAAGTCAGCATCCACCTGTCCTTCATCAACCATTTTGATGATTTTGATGTGACCGTGGACTTTGCAATTCGACTGAATGATGTGGAAGATATCTTGAATGAAATTGACCATTCCATGACTCCTCCGAAAAAACTGGATACATATACGCTCGGAGCAGAACTTGGCAATATCACTGGAGAAGGGCAGAAACGATGGACCATTGAAAACGAAGCAGATGTAAAAACCGCAATACACGGAATCTATCTGGACATCCTGTCGGTATGCTTCCCCGTTATTGAGAAATACACCACAAAGGAAAGTGTCTATGAGCTTGCCGTCAAAGATAGCGAAGACGTCAATACTTACTGGGGATCTACTTATGATCGGGCCAGATGCGCCGTCGTTTTGGCCGAAATCCTTCAGAAGGATAAAGATACCTGTATAGAGTTAATTCGAAAGAATGAAGAAATTCTTAGGAAAAGTGAAGATCTACATCTAGATTGGTTCCTGGAATTTGCAAAACGATTTACACATTAAATTGGAAAAAAGGGAGTTCCCCTTCGATTTTAAAGTAAAAGTTTATTGATTACAGCCTCTAGTAATTGAATGTAACTTATTGTGAATTATGTTACATTCAATTTCAAAAAAATAAGGGTGCGGAGAAAAATGAAAAAGGAAAACAAAAATTTTGCAGAGAGAGCGTTAAAGCAATTGCTTGTCGGAAGCCAACTTGATGGCTTTCAATTCGGCATTGGTCCAGGAATAGTGCGCGTTTGCTTTACCCATTATTCTGAGCAAGATCCCGATATGTTGTGGTTGAACATTGAGGTAAGAAAAATCGCCGTTACTACTAATCATGAGCGATTAAAATCGATTTCTAAAGAGAATTTGGAAGAACTAGATGATGAAGATTCGTTTCAACTATTTTTGAAAAACCGAAGAGAAAAAGTGAAAGATGTTTGGCTCGGAGAAGAGTCGCCACATTTATATATTTCGCTTGAGTCCGGAAAAATATTGTATGTAAATGGGCATGATGAAAACTATGAATGCTGGCAGCTTGGAGATCAATCTGGTTATGGGGATGGTAATTGGTTAATTGTGGCGGTTCCAGGAAACGAAATAGCTACTTGGAGTCCTGAAGAGTTTAAATGATATTGGTTATGAAAAGAAAAATTGAATGTAACTTAATGCTAATTAAGTTACATTCACCTCCTTGATTTCACTGACTTCACCAGAAAATCATTCCGAACTATTTTTAATATAAAAAATGATACAT